>CAZVBD010000096.1:0-9830 GCA_964625255.1 uncultured Thiohalobacter sp.
CCAGTCCACGTCGCGCATGATGTATTCCACCGACGCGAACGCATCTGCCGCAGCAGGCTTGTAACTCATGGTGAGGAAGATGCCGGAAATAATCTGGATCACCAACACCATCAGCGCCAGCGAACCAAAGAAGTACCAGAAGTTGAAGTTCTTGGGTGCGTAATACTTGGAAAGATGCTCTTCCCACATCTTGGTCATCGGGAAGCGGGCATCAATCCAGTCGCGAAGGTTCACTAACATACCCATCATGCAGCTCCTGTATCATCGCCGATGAGAATCAGCGTATTACTGACATACTTGTGCGGCGGTATTTCGAGGTTCAGCGGAGCCGGAACACCCTGGAATACGCGGCCGGCGAGATCGAAACGGGAACCGTGACAGGGGCAGAAGAAACCACCCAGCCATTTCGGATCGTAGGGCTGTGGCGTGGCTTCCGGCGCGAAGCTGGGTGAGCAGCCAAGGTGTGTGCAGATACCGACTGCCACCAGCGTCTCTGGCTTGATGGAACGTGTAGCGTTCTGCGCATATTCCGGCTGCTGAGGCTCCAGCGATTCAGGATCGCGAAGACGATCATCAAGCGTGGGCAAGCCTTCCATCATCTCTTCGCTACGTTTGAGTATCCATACGGGCTTGCCGCGCCATTGCACGCGGACCATCTGTCCAACTTCCAGCCTGCTGATGTCCGCCTCAACCGGCGCACCGGCTGCCTTGGCCCGCTCACTGGGCATCCAGGACGCCAGGAAAGGAACTGCGGCAAACGCAGCTCCCACGCCGCCCACGACTGTTGTAGCAGCTATCAGGAACCGACGCTTGCTCGTATCTACTCCGTCACCACTCATGAAAATGGTCTCCACACATGAAAAATCACCGGCTGACAGGCGTTTGACGCACTGCCAAACCGACGAATATTAGAATATTCAGATATTCAAACCCATGTTCGAATAGCGGGCATAGCATGTCGGAACTGCTCCGGCAGGTCAAGCGAAACTCCGTTGAAAATCGTCGATCTGCACGACTTTTTCACACAGGATTATCTATATCGACAAAAAAATGATCGATTCCAAAATGTCCCGCCAGATGCTCGCCGAGTGCCTGCACGCCGTATCGTTCGCTGGCGTGGTGACCGGCAGCGAAATAGTGGATACCGTATTCGCGGGCGATGTGCACGGTTGATTCGGAAATCTCGCCACTGATGAAGGCATCCAACCCGCGTCGGGCGGCGGTTTCCAGGTATCCCTGCGCTGCACCGCTGCACCAGCCAATGCGATGAATCTGTGCCGGTCCAGCCTCGATATGCAATGCCTCCCGGAACAATGCCTGCCCGATTCGCCCCCCCAGCTGTATGCCGGTTAGAGGGGGATCAATAACGGCCTCGCAGGCCAGCGCCGGACCTTCTCCGTCCCCGAACCAGCCTGTTATTTCCACACCCAGGCGTTCTGCCAGACAGGCATTGTTACCCAGCACCGGGTGGGCATCCAGCGGCAGGTGATAAGCCAGCAGGTTCATTTCATGATCGAGCAGGGTTTTCAGCCGACGCCGCTTTATCCCGGTGATGCAGGCATCCTCGCCTTTCCAGAAATAACCGTGGTGAACCAGCAGCAGATCGGCCTTCTGTGCCACAGCCGCCTCGATCAATGCCTGGCTTGCGGTCACACCGCTAACAATGTGTGTCACCTCGTCACGCCCTTCAACCTGAAGTCCGTTCGGGCAATAGTCACGAAAATTCCCGGCATCCAGCAACCGGTCGCAATACTGGACAAGCTCATCGCGGTTTACCAAGTGTATTACCCTCCGAAACGCCTGAAATTCGCCTTCGCTCCACTGATCCGCGATAATTATACAAATATTGAGAAGTGAAGACCCCCCTTATGAACATACGTGATACCGTTTCCTTTTTCCTGCAAGCGGCAACGGTCGGCATTGTTGCGGCTTTTCTGCTGCTGCTGTTCAGGCCGCAGTGGTTTGAACAAAAAGCCCCCATCGTTGAAGTTCAGCAGGTCGCACCGCATACGAAAACGGACCTGTCCCGCCATGCCGGCAACGGACCGGTATCCTACGCCGACGCCGTTGAACCCGCCGCAAAAGCCGTCGTTAACGTCTATACCGCCAAGGTTATCACCCGTAAACGTCACCCACTGCTCGATGACCCGTTATTCCAGCAATTCTTTGGCAACCAGCTCGGTCCCCGTAAACGTCTGCAAACCAGCCTCGGTTCCGGCGTTATCGTCTCTGCGCAGGGTTATGTACTGACCAATAACCACGTCATCGCCGGCGCCGATGAAATCCAGGTACTGCTGCAGGATGGACGTAGCTCAAGGGCTACCCTGGTCGGCGCCGACAAGGATACTGACCTGGCCGTGTTGCGTATCAAGCTGGATAACCTGCCGGTACTGCCACTTGGCTCGACCGATCATTTACGCGTCGGTGACGTCGCCCTGGCGATCGGCAATCCGTTTGGCGTTGGCCAGACCGTCACGCTCGGCATCATCAGCGCCACCGGGCGCAGCCAGCTGGGGATCAATCGCTATGAAGACTTCATCCAGACCGACGCCGCCATCAACCCCGGCAACTCGGGTGGCGCGCTGATCAATGCGTGGGGAGAGCTGGTTGGCATTAATACTGCCATATACAGCCGTTCGGGTGGTTCACAGGGTATTGGCTTTGCCATTCCGATTGCGCTGGTTTCCAACGTGATGCAGCAGATCATTGAACAGGGCCACGTGGAACGCGGCTGGCTGGGTATTGAGGCGCAGGACATTACGCCACGACTGGCGGAAAGTTTCGGGCTGGCCAACACACGCGGCATGCTGATTGCCGGTGTGCTGCGTGATGGACCGGCGGATAACGCCTCTATCAAGCCAGGCGATATCATTGAAAGCATCAACGGCAAGGCGGTGGAAAATGCCCGTTCGGCCATGGCCTTCATCGCCCAGCTCGGACCGGGTGAAAAACTGGTTATTGTGGGGGTGCGCGACCGTCAGCCATTTACCCTGAAAGCCGTCACTGGCCGACGCCCTGACATAGAACCGTAATGGCTGGAAAGCTTATTTGGATGCAACCCCGGCTTTTTTCGAGTTGATGTAATCGTCAAGCTGTTCGCCGGTCACAGGACCCACCTGGCGCGCCACCGGTGTACCATCCGGCGAGATAATGTAGGTGGTCGGCAAGCCGGGAACCGAACCCAACGGCGTAGTTGCCAATGGCTCGGAACGTAACACGGGATACGTGATCATCTGGCCTTCGACAAAATCGGCAAGTTGCTCCTTGCCAATGTCCTCAAAATTGACGCCCAGCACCACGACATCCCCACCCAGCTTACGGTGTTTTTCGTGGAAATTAATCAGGTCAGGGATTTCTTCCAGGCACGGCGGACACCAGGTCGCCCAGTAATTCACGATAACCCATTTCCCCTTGTAATCAGCCAGTGAATGCATCTTGCCGTCAAGGTCAGGAAGGCTGTAGTCCACGGGTTCGGCAAACAGCATATTGGAAAACAGCAAGGGGAATATCAGGGTCAGCGCTCGCATAAAGGGTTCCTTGGGTTTCTAATCCGTCATTCTGAACGAAGCGCGGCAAGCTTTATCGAGCTATGCCAGGCCGGATGAGATTGCTTCGCTTCACTCGCAATGACAAGATACGCAAACATGTCAGAGTTTCTCTTAAAGTACAGCTAGGACACAGCAACCGCACTTTTTGTTCCCTTTGCCAGGAAAAGCCCATGACCACCATTGTCCAGGAAGACTTTATCCAGACTGTTGAGGGAGCGCTGCAATATATTTCCTACTACCACCCGCTCGATTTTATCCACGCCATGCATCGTGCCTGGAAACTGGAGCAATCACCGGCGGCGCGCGATGCGATAGCGCAGATTCTGATCAATTCCCGCCTGTGTGCGGAAGGTAAACGGCCTATCTGCCAGGACACGGGCATTGTCACAGTGTTTGTGGATATCGGCATGGATGTGCGCTGGGATGCGGAAAAAAGTGTCGAGGAAATGATCAACGAAGGCGTACGCCGCGCCTATCTCAACCCCGACAACCCGTTGCGAGCATCGATTGTAGAAGACCCGGCTGGCGCACGTCGCAACACCGGCGACAATACACCCGCCGTGATCCACAGCCGTGTCGTGGCCGGCGACAGGGTTTCCATTACATTGGCGGCCAAGGGTGGCGGCTCGGAAAACAAGTCCCGCTTCACCATCCTCAACCCGAGCGACAGCGTGGCGGACTGGGTGGTGGACCAGCTGCCGGGTATGGGCGCCGGCTGGTGTCCGCCGGGTATCCTTGGTATCGGCATCGGCGGCACTTCGGAAAAAGCCATGCTGCTGGCCAAGCAGTCACTGATGTCACCTGTCGATATCCATGAGCTGCAACAGCGCGGTCCGTCGAACCGTGTCGAAGAACTGAGGCTGGAAATTCTTGATCGTGTCAACAAACTGGGGATCGGTGCACAGGGCCTCGGCGGCATGACCACCGTGCTCGACGTGAAGATACTCGACTACCCCACCCACGCCGCCTCCAAACCGGTTGCGATTGTCCCCAACTGCGCCGCCACCCGGCACATCCATCTGGAGCTTGATGGCAGCGGTCCGGTCTTCGCCACACCACCTTCGCTGGATGAATGGCCACAGGTTCCCTGGGACCCGACCACCAGCTCACGCCGGGTTAACCTGGATGAACTCGACACTGAGGCAATAGGCGACTGGAAACCGGGCGAAACCCTGCTGCTCAGCGGCCACCTGCTCACCGGTCGGGATGCGGCGCACAAGCGCATTGTCGATACACTGGCAAAAGGCGAGTCTCTGCCCGAGGGGCTGGATTTCCACAACCGTTTCATCTACTACGTCGGACCGGTCGACCCGGTCAGGGATGAAGCCGTTGGACCGGCCGGCCCCACCACCGCCTCGCGCATGGATAAATTCACCGACACACTACTGGAAAAAACCGGCCTGATCGGCATGATCGGCAAGGCCGAACGTGGCCCGACGGCCATCGAATCCATCAAAAAACACCGTGCCGTCTATCTCATCGCCACCGGTGGTGCCGCTTACCTGGTGTCCAAAGCTATCCGCGCATCACGCATCATCGCCTGGCCGGAACTTGGCATGGAAGCCATCTACGAGTTTGAGGTTGAAGACATGCCTGTCACCGTGGCCGTCGATTCCAGCGGTGTTTCTGTCCACCAGACCGGCCCTGCTGAATGGAAACAGCGCATCGCCGGTATCGAAATCGTCGTGGAATAGTCCAGATCTGGCAAAAACAACCGATACAGGGGGCATTACTGAAGGCATGAAGACAGAGCCGCGTGCAAAAACTGCAACTCACAATTCCGGCGCAGGACAGAACGGGAACCGCCATCCGCATCAAACCGCGCGATGTGCGCGAGTGGCTGGAGAACCTCCCCTACCTTGACCTGCAACGTGCGGCAGGCATTGCCAGCCAGCAGCTGCGTATCATGAACCGCCAGCCCATGACGGTCACCGCACGCATCGAGACACTGGGTGACTTCCTGAACGCCTGGCAGCGTCTCGGCGTATCACGCCCGACCAGGGCAAACGGTAATGACAATACTGGCGCGCTGCTGAAACGGCTGTGTCAGGACATCTGCTTTGGCTACAAAATTGTCGTCAACGATCTGGTCAACAGGAAAGCCGGCTTTATCGAAATGCGTCAGCTCCCCCTGGCGCTGCTCGGTGCCATCTACACACTGGGACTGCAACTGACCCATTACTACAGCCACTACCAGCGCGCTCCCCGCGCCCTGTGGAGTGAATGCCTGGCGCTGTTTCGTTTTGCCGTTGAACATGACCATGCTGATTACCACCGTGAACTGCCCGGTGTGGGCAACCTCCAGCTGGATGAATGTTTCCGTTTGACCGCGCTGCTGCGCCAAAGCGACCCCTATCGCCTTCCAACCGGAATGGTGGCAGCACTTAACCATTATTTTCGTCACCACCTGGCACTGAGTTCGATTGATGTCGATCAGGATGGCGCCAATGGATTATCAGGCTATCCTCTTCTCGAAACCTGGCGACCCAGTGACAGTCTGCAGGATGCAGCGCTGGTTTTGCAGGTGGATGAACTGGTTCAGCAACTCGCCGTCGACATCGACAAACTCGCGCAGTTCGGGCAAACACAAGCCGTGGGGCTGCCTTCAAATATCCCCGCTTCCACCCTGCTGCACACCTTCCGGCAGTTGCATGCACTCTGGGAAGCAAAACCGGATCGTAAAAATGACCGCGAGGATGCCCACACGCGCATTGAGCTGGTCAATGGACTGGATAGCGTCTACTGCATGATCAACAAGGGGCGCTGTTTCGATCCGTCGCTGTTCGTAAACCCCGGTGCGCAGGACATCATCGATATCGGCAAACGTGCAGCTCCCGAAACCGGGGCCAACCCGCTCATGCCTGCTTTCAACTGCGCCAGCCTGAACCGTGGCAACGGCGGTGTCGCGATCAGCTACTGCGGTGACCAGAAGCCCTACCCCAAAATCGGCCAGCTGGTTGCCTTGCGACGCCCGACGAGTGCGGATATCCGCCATGGTGGATGGGTACTTGCCGCCTGCCGCTGGCTGGTTGAAGCCGACAGCGGTAACGGCTTTGAGATGGGGCTGCAATACCTGAGCCGTGACCCACAGCCGGTTGTCATCCGCCTGCCTGATGAAACCGGTCTCGGTGGTGGTGATTACCAACCAGCCATCACTGCCATTCAGAAACGCGGTACAGAACGCATCCTCACTGTGATAGTACGCAGTGACCAACTCAGGGAAAACAGAGGCTTCACACTTCACGACCGGCACGGGCCACACGCGGCGCGTTGTGCCGAACAACTGGAAACAGAACCGGGCTACCAGCGTTTCGTTTACACGCTGAGCGACTGATAACAAAAAAGACCCCGAAGGGTCCTTTTCTGTCTCAGGATCGCCGAATTACTTGAGTTCGAGCGAACCCCCCAGATACTCACGATCACTCTCTTCAACCACACCGATCGACCAGGCACCACGGTTACGTGCATGATCCACCGCAGCGGCCACTTCAGAAGCCGAAGGGTTGCGATCCACGGTCAGCATCTGACCGGGGTAGATCAGGTCCGCATCCTTGATCTGGTCGCGGTTAGCCTTGTAAATCAACGGCCACTGATAAGGATTGTTGTACACCTCAGCACTGCCTGAGATAGCCCACAGGCTATCTCCACGCGCCACCTCAACCTTGATCGATGCAGCGCGCAGTTCGGTCAGCAGTGGATTGAGCAGATCGTACGCCTTGCGACCTTCGGCATTACCAATGGCGGCACCTGCGGCATTCAGCGTGCTCTGCTGATCAGCACTGAGTCCACTGGCGTTGCCTGCTTCGGTATACAGCACTTTGGCCGCTTCCAGGTAATACTGATTGACGGCCAGAACAGCCTGACTGCGTGCCTTGTTAGCCAGCTTGATGGCAGTGGCATCGTCACCCTTGGCTGCTGCGGCTTCAGCCTTTTTCAGGATTTTGCCCGTATCTCGCCAGATCCATTTCACGGACTTGGCTGTTGCGATGGCAGACTTGGCACTGTTGATTGCCTGCGTGACTTCTGCACTGGGTCCTTTCGCTGCGGGTTCCTCTTTAGGGGCAGGGGTAGTCGCACAACCTGCAACCAGACCCAGGGCAAGAACGACAGGAATCAGTGCTTTGCCGGTAAGAATTCTTTTCATGAAAGTTACTCCGCTAGTGGTTGATCCTTGAGACTTTTTTCGTCTTTCGGCGTTTTGTGAAGCTACCACCCGTATTATCCGGGTGTCAAGCAATCCAGACGGGTCTACTATACCCCTGCATTAACCCGAAAGGACGCATCAGGCCGGGAAAAATTCCCTGTCTGACATTATCCGGGCCGTATCTACTCAACACTGGCATCCTGTGCAGCCTGGCGCGCCTGAATGGCCTCGTCGCGCGCCTGTCGTGCACTGCGCCTGGCGTCACGAAACCGGCGGTCATTGAGCATCTGCTCCGCCGTCTTCAGCGAGGACAGCGCCCGCTTCAACGCTATATCCGCATACTGTTCGGCACCCACTGCGCGTGCCGCTTCAATGGCCTGGCGCGCCTCACTCATTTCCTGCACGGGTGCAGACTTGCAACCTGCTGCAAAAAACAACCATACAGCCACCAACACCAGTGCAAATAACCGGGTGCCGGATGTACGTGAGCCTGTCGTTTTAAGTTGATGCACAAACATTCGCAAAGGATGCTGTATCAGTAGGGTCAACACGCTAGCACTGCGTCATGGCAGGGTCAAGAAAGCTCTGTACTGAACTGGCGTGATCACGCAGAATACGGCCGCGATCTGCAAGGAGTCCCGGACAATGACCAACGTTACCATTTACCACAACCCGCGCTGCAGCAAGTCACGCCAGACACTCGAATTACTGCAGGAGAAAGGGATCGATGCTGACGTGGTGGAATACCTGAGCACGCCGCCAGACAGCGCCCAACTCGACCACATTCTTACCCTGCTGGGGCTGGAGCCGCGCGAACTCATGCGCAACAATGAAGCCGAGTACCGGGAACAAGGGTTGGACAACCCGGATCTGACCCGCAAGCAACTGATTGCACTGATGGTTCAGTATCCCAAAGTCATTCAGCGCCCCATCGTCATCAAGGATGGAAAAGCCGCTATCGGCCGGCCACCAGAAACCGTACTGGAGATTCTCTGATCATGAGTAACATCCTGGTGCTCTACTACAGTCGCTACGGTGCCACAGAAAAAATGGCACAGCACATCGCCCGTGGCGTGGAAGAAATTGATGGTATGCAGGCCGTCGTGCGCACCGTACCCGCTGTATCAACAGTGTGTGAAGCTGTCGAAGACAGCATTCCCGATGAAGGTGCCCCCTACGCCAGCCTCGATGAGCTGCGCGAATGCAGCGGACTCGCACTCGGCAGCCCCACCCGCTTTGGCAATATGGCGGCGCCAATGAAATATTTTATCGATTCCACCAGCAGTCTGTGGCTGGGCGGTGAACTGGCCGGCAAACCAGCCGCTGTGTTTACCTCCACCTCGTCGATGCACGGTGGACAGGAAACGACCCTGATATCGATGATGCTGCCCTTACTCCACCACGGCATGTTGATCACCGGCATCCCCTACAGTGAAACCGACCTGCTGCACACCGACGCCGGTGGCACGCCCTATGGCGCCAGTCACCTGGCCGGTACCGACAGCAAGAATCAGCTGACCGATGCTGAAATACGCCTGTGCCACGCCATGGGCAAACGCCTCGCCGAAACGGCGCGAAAGCTCGAAGCACAGTGAGTTCGCGGACACAGCTTTATTATGCGCTGACACTGTTTGGCTATTTCGGCATCATGGCATTGCTGCCGGTGTGGATCGGCTGGTTCAAGCCGCCCGGCCTGTTGATTCCGCCGGTCGCGATTGGGGTACTGGCACTGCCGCTGTTCTTTGCGCTGCGCGGCATGCTGCACGCGCGCCGCTACACCATCGCCTGGAGTCTGTTCCTGTCGCTGTTCTATTTCACCCACGGCGTGATCGAAGCCTGGAGTGAACCGGTGGCGCGCTGGGGTGCGCTGACGGAAATTATCCTGTCGATTTTCTGGCTGGTGAGTGGTATTGCCTGGATACGCGCTACATCGCCAAAGCGTAATTCATCAGGTTAAGCGGAGCTTCCGGGGCCGGGGGCTAAGCTTCTGACTCCAGCACGGATTTTACAAACGGAACGGTGAGTTTACGACGGGCTGCGAGCGATGCTTCATCGAGCCGATCCAGCGTATCAAATAACGCAGGCAACTCGCGCGGCAACCGGCGTAGCAGGTAAACCGCCGTTTCATCCGGCAACTC
>CAZVBD010000097.1:0-8588 GCA_964625255.1 uncultured Thiohalobacter sp.
TGAACGTCAATATTCAGACATCTCGACCCTTTTTTCTGTGTTCCACCCGAGCGTTTTACCGCCAGTACTGCAATCAGATCCGTCCCTCCCTGGCCTTCTCGGTAGCGGGGTATCCAATGAACATAGTGCAGCGTTGTGCGTATACCCCGGTGTCCCAGTAACTGTTGCAGCTGGTGCACCGGCAAGCCGGCTTCCAGCTGATGCGTGGCATAGGCATGGCGCAGACTGTGGATACCGCCGACCTTGTCGATGCCGGCTCGGCACTTGGCCACGGTGAATACCCGTTGCGGACTGGAGACATCCAGGGGTTGATCCGGCTCGCGACCCGGGAACAGCCAGTCGGTCGGGTGATACCGCTGCCAGTATGCACGTAATGGCTGCAATAAACCGTCTGACAGGATCACTTGCCGATCCTTGGCCCCTTTGCCTTGTTCGATCCTCAGCAAGTGACGTTCGCCATCAATATGGCGCACCTTCAGGGCCACCAGCTCACTAACGCGCAGCCCACATTGTATATCTGGAAAAGTGAGGTGCAATTACACGTGCATTTTCCATATGTCTCGCGCTGCAATATTATGGTGCGTGCGATTGATGTGTCTGTAGAAATAACTCAAATTTCCATCTATCTACGCCTTGCAAGATGGGTCTGGTTTTCCTGCCAACAGCTTCTTTCCACCAGCTATGCACTACCAAGGTCTTTCTTGAGTTTGTCATACCGGCTGAACACACTCCCATCAGACAGGTATTTTTTCATGCACACGGTTTCATAGGTCGTGAACTTGTCTGTATCGATGGAATGGAACCAGGCGTCTTCCTGGATTTCTATGAGGTCCAGTTTTTCAAGGAAGGCTTCATTGATCTGATCTTTGGGGATGATCACGGCACCGCTGTCATCACAAACGGCTATGGTGCCTTCATAGCGTTGTTGCAATTTCGCCAGCAGGTCAGGGTCTGGTGGCGTTTCATTTTTTACGTTGTAGCAACCAATCGGTGTAAAGCCCCTGGCCCAGGCCGGCCAGTTCCACTGTCGCAGATCACCGTGGTCGCGCAACAGTCCGTTTACAATAACCGCTGCTGCATTTTGGTAAAGGATCACAAACTTGCTCACCAACTGGCCGAATATGGCGTAATCTCCGCAGTTGATTGCCTCAACGACAACAATCTCGCCGGGTTGCACATCCTGAAGCTGTTCATGCAGTTCCCAGTTGCTTGAGTTGTAGGCGTAGGCAAACCGGACGGGGCCAACACGAAAGTGACCGAAGTTGATTGGTGAGATGCCTTTTAGTGCGCCGGTTTTTCCCAGGCAGTCGGAAACCTGTGATGTTGAAATACGGTTGTCGTAGATTCGCTTGATGATTTCTTTTTCAACGGCTTTCATAGTGCTGATCCTCCGGTAAACAGCAATCCTGACTTATGTGTTGATATCACCTCGCCTGTGATATAGCGTGATTTAATCCGTCCAGTAACCTGTCGATATCTTCTTCCCGGGTGCGAAAGTTTGTTATGCAGGCACGCAGGCAGGGTAGCTCGTTTTTCAGGTGGGTTCTGGAGATCCAGGCAATCTGGTTTTTGGCGAGCAGGCCAACCAGGTCGTCCAGCGATATATGCTTTTCAGTGATCACGGGATGGTTGAAGCAAACCACTGGCAGGGGTGTGCTGTTAAGCACTGCCCAGCCGTTGTCTTTCAATCGGGTACGAAGGTATTCACCCATGGCGGTTTGATGCTCAAGCCTTTCGGCTATGCCGCCAAAGCCCTGTTCTGCCAGCATCATAAAAACTTTCAGGCCGGTAAAGCGTCGGCCCCATTGCATGGTCGTGAGAAAATGATAGGTGCGGCCATCGTCCTGGCGCTCCGGCACATAGGCGGCCTCGGTCCGGAAAGCCTGCATGACGGTCTGCCGGTGTTTGCAGAAGAACATCCCGGTAGCGGCAGATACTGAAAGCCACTTGTGCGCATCAAAGGTAATTGAATCCGCCAGTTCGATACCGGAAAGCACGGGGCGAAGTTGATCGGAAAGTGCTGCGGCACCCCCCCATGCGGCATCGGCATGAAACCACACGTTATGATCACGACAAAATTCTGCAATCTCAGGCAGGGGGTCAATGACACCCGCGTTGGGTGTTCCGGCTGTACCGACAACCATCAATGGCGCTGATCCTTCGGCGATATCCTGCTCGAACTGCTGTTTGAGCTTTTGCATATCCAGGCGCAGTGTGGCATCAGCCGGAATCAGCCTCAGTGAGGCTCTGCCCAGACCGGATAGATGCGCAATTTTGTCAAAAGAATGATGCGCTTCTTCAGAGAGGTAGATAAGTGGTTGCGCTGCGATGCCGCGCAGGCCTTTTTCACCATACTCCGGAAACTGGTGGGTGAGGGCGGCAATAACCGCCGTCTGGTTGGCTTCTGAGCCACCGGTTGTAAAGTTGGCAATGCCGGTCTGCGTGTCAAAACCAAACTTTTCGGCTATTACCTTTAAGGTGTATTGTTCAATCTCATTGGCGGCAGGCGCCAGATCCCAGGTGGCGAGTTGAGGGTTATAGAGAGCTGCCAGCGCATCGCCAACAACCGAGGACAGGTCTGTCCCGGGCCTGAAAAGTCCAAGGTGTTTCGGGTTTGTACTGTGGGCATTCCAGGCGCGCAACATAAAAACCACGTCGTGGAAGACTTGTTCAGGAGGTACGGCCTGGTGAAAATCATAACGTGCCAGGAACTGCTGGATCTCGGCCGGTGTGATGTCTGAAGCAAGCGGAATCTTGTGAACATCAGTGAAAAAGTTTTCGATTTCTTCTTTCAGTTCGTCTGTGACACTCATTTGTCTGATCCGTGAATCGTTTGTTACAATGGCCTTCTGTTTCTGGAGACACCTGTGAACAATAATAATGTACAGGGGGGAGGTCGGGCACCATTCTATCAGCAATTTCTGTTGGGGTCTGAATTTACAGACCACCTTCACCACTGGAAAAAAACAGTACTCAATAACAACCTGAAACTGGCAACACATCCTGACCTGGATGTGACGGTGGTGTCCTCTGCGGAAAAGTCTCTGATCCTCCTGGGATCAATACTCGATACGGCTGATCCTCCGGCCACTAATGTTGAAGTGCTCAATAGCCTGCTGAACCGGTTTCGCGATTTCGATTCTTTACTCACTGCCACTACCGATTGCGGGGGGCGCTGGATCATCATAGCGATACAGGGTGATCAGTGTATTTTGTTTCACGATGCGCTGGGGCTACGCCAGGTATGCTATAGCGACACCGCCCGGATGGATGACTTGTGGGTCATGTCGCAGCCGGGCATAGTCGCTGACCTGTTCAAGCTCGATATATCGGCTGATGCACAGGCATACATTGACTCGGATGAGTTTCGTTCAAACCCAGAATACCGATGGCCGTGTGCGGGCACACCTTTCAGGGAGATAAAGCAACTCCTGCCGAACCATTATCTCGATCTGGTCTCCGGTGACAGCCACCGGTACTGGCCCTCTGCTCCACTGAAGGAAACGAGTTTTCACGAAGCGCTGGAAACCCTGTCAAAACTTTTGCCGGCACTGGTAACAGCTGCTGCCACGCGTTTTGATGTGGTTCTGGGGATAACGGCTGGCCTGGACAGCCGGCTGGTACTGGCCGCCAGCAAGCATTCCGGTACCCCGATTTCCGGTGTCAGTGTTCGTCAGAATGCCATGGAAGACCATCATCAGGATATTGCTGTTCCTGCACGACTCTTCAACAGACTGGGTCTGGAACATACTGTACTCCTTGCAAAATCGCAGATGAGTCCCGAATTCGCCGTGAGGCTTAGAGGGAATGTCTTTATGGCGCACGACCACTATGGTCCGGATGCGGAGGCCATCCTGGAACACTATGCGCATCAGAAAACGGTCATCACAGGTAGCGGTGCCGAGGTTGGAAAATGTTGCTATGGCGAGGCATTTCGAAATGTCGCTCCGGGGGAGGTGACGGGAGAAATGCTTTCCCCGCTTGTCAATATGGGAAACAGTGAATATTCGACAGGACACTTCAATGACTGGTTGAGTGGTCTTGGTCACATACACAATATCAAGGTGGCTGATCTGTTTCAGTGGGAACACGCGCATGGCAACTGGCTGGCCATGACCCAGCTGGAGTTCAATTTTGTGTGGAGAGAGATTATTACACCGTTTAACTGTCGGGCTGTTCTGACAACCCTGTTGTCGGTTCCCGAGAGATATCGAAAAGCCCCCGACTATGATTTGTTCCTGGCACTGATTAAAAGACTGTGGCCCGAACTCCTGAGCGAACCGGTCAATCCCGGGGAAAAACCGAAACGCTTGGCCCGACTCGGGAGTCGCCTGAAAAACCATCTCAAATCATTGTGCCAGGCATTCGGGGTAAAGCGATAATGACCGGCCTGTTTCAAGCTGCAGGCGACTCGTTGCTGTGGAATAGTCACCATGTCAGAGGTATGGATGTGGAACATTCCCATGATTTACCCGACTTGAATTAAAATATATTTTAAATAACAGCCGGTTATGAATTGGCATAGTCAATGCTCTTTTCCTGTCGTGTAACAACTGACATGGAGAAAGACGATGAAGACGATAACTCACAATGTAATGAAACCGGCAGTGGCTGTACTGGTAGCTGCGCTGACGACGGGTGCTGTTGTGGTGACGGCTGAGGCCGCAAGCAAGAGCGGTAACGAAACAGTCAGCATCAGCGAATATACCGGTTGGGGTGATCCGGCCATGGCAAAAATTGCGATCGACTCGGGCCGTGCCCTGGTTGCGCATCTGAGTACGGCTCGTGCACTTCTTGATACCGGACAGGTCACAGAAGCCCGAAATGCATTGGTCGTCAGCCGGGAATTCGCGGACACGATCGAACGTACCATGCCGTACCTGACGGTTGAGTACGTCGATGTACAGACACATGTCGCTTTATATGCGCTTAACATGGAGAAGCCGGATGTTGTCGCTGCCCGATCAGCTGTCGACCTGGCGCTGAACAGTTTGACCACCGTGATTGACGAAGTCGTTACCCGCACAAACTGATATCGAGCAATGGATTAAGGAGTCAGCTATACTGGACTATGTCCTGTTCGACCGGTTTGGGGGGTAGTCATGAATCGCTCAGATCCTGCCGGTTCGGTTAAACAACAGCCGGAAACAACAGGATTTGCTGACGAGACGGCTGCCATACGTCGCTTTCGCCGTGTACGTTTCGCCATCCCGATTTTGTTTCTGGTGGCCATGCTGGCTGCTGGTTGGCAACAGGTGGTATCAATTGATCTGTTGCGGGTGCGCGATGCCTTGCACCTCATACCACCTGGGCCTGTGCTGGGTATACAGCTACTGGCACTATCAGCCATCCTGGTGATGACGCCCTACGACCTGCTGATTGCGCCCGTACTGGGTATTCAACGTAGCTGGCGCGACTGGGTTCATGACGCCTGGATAGCCAATACCTTCAATAACATGGTGGGTCTTGCCGGACTGACCGGTTCCGGTCTGAGATATCTGCTGGTCAGCAGGACTCAGTCGTCGCATCGTCAGGCCGCAAGTCATGCTGCACTGGTCATGCTGACTATCCCGGTCGGTCTGTCTGCGTTGGCCTGGCCGTTGTGGCTGTCGGGTGTAATACATGATACCTGGGTCAGCGCAGGTGTATTAACCGTCGCAGCGGCCTACTTGCCGCTGTTTCTGATGCTAACCGGGGATGGCCGGCTGCATCGTCGTTTTCTCGGTAATTTGCCGGTATTGTCCCGGCGGCGGCAGGCAGGCCTGATCGCCATCAGTATCCTTGACTGGTTGTTTGCAGCTTTAACCGTCTGGCTGTGTATCACTGCGGCGGGCGTTGATGTGTCTGTCATGCAGACAGGTGTCGCTTTTGTGACGGCGTCGCTGGCCGGTATTGCCAGTATGCTGCCAGGTGGTATCGGTGTTTTTGACGGTGCATTGTTCCTGTTGTTGCACACACAGGGTACAGACAGTGATGCGCTGGTCGCCGGTATTATGATGTTTCGTATCGTCTACTACGTTGTTCCCTGGCTTATTGGCATCTATCTTGGCGGGTCGGTTCTGACCTTGGGTGAAAATGCTCCGCTAGCTGCATTGCTGCACCACTGGCATGTCAACCCGCTGCTTGCACCTCTTCGCTTGCCACTGGTGTTATTTTCCGCAATTGCTGTACGAGCACTGGCTTACCTGACATTTGCCGCCGGCGTCGTGCTGCTGGTTTACGCCGCGTTACCCGGACCGCTTAATGAACAACTGGCCGACTGGCAGGTATCGTTGCCAAACGCCTTGCTGGAAGGGTTGCATCTTGGCAGCGTATTTATTGGTGTGGCGCTGGTTATTCTTGCCGGCGGTATTGTCCGGCAGGTTGAACGTGCCTACAAGGTAGTTGTTCCCGCGCTGTTATGCGGAGCCTTGCTGATCCTGTTGAAGGATTTCCATTATGTACAGGCGAGTTTCCTGGTTGCTCTGGCCGGGTTGTTACGTATGCAGCGAACCCGCTTCTACCGACAGAGCTTTCCGGTGGTCAGTCTGCGCACGGTCCGCTGGTTGCTGGCGATGCTGGTGTCGCTCGGGTTGTATGCGGTAATTGGGTTTCTGGTTGACAACAATGCCTGGCAGGCCGATGTTTTTAACGGGTCAGCATCGGGTGCAGCACACGCTGAACGTTTTCTGCGTTCGCTGCTGCTTTTGCCACTGTTTGCCCTGGGTATCCAGGGGTGGTTGTTTTTTCGTTTGCCCAACCCCGATGACCGCAGGCCGGACAGTGAGACACTGGCAGCGGCGAAAGATTTTCTCAATCGTTATGGTGGCAGCCCGTTTGCACATTTGATCCTGGCAGGTGACAAACAATTGTTTTATGCCGCCGATGACAGGGTATTGATTCCTTATGCGCGTATCCGGCATCGTCTGGTGGCGCTTGGTGATCCTGTCGGTGACCACACGCTGTTCCGTGACGCTATCGAGGCATTTTACCACTTTGCCGACCTGCATAACCTGGAACCGGTATTTTATGAGGTTTCGGAAACCTGTCTCGGCTTGTATCACGATCTCGGTTTCAAGCTTTTCAAGCTCGGTGAACGGGCACTGGTGCCAACGGCAGCGTTCACGCTTGCCGGTAAGCAACGTGGATCGCTGCGACACAGTGTCAGCCAGGCGGAACGTGCCGGCGTCTGCTTTGAAATGCTGGAGCAGCCCTTGAGTGAAGCGCTGTGGCAGGAATTGCAGGCCATATCCGATGCCTGGCTCGACAGCAAGCACACCGCTGAGAAAGGTTTTTCACTGGGGTTTTTTGATCGTGATTACCTGCAACGTAGTCCGCTGGCAGCGGTCAGACAGAATGAGCGGGTCGTGGCTTTTGCCTCGCTGATGCCCGCCTACGGGTCGCACGAACAGTTGGCTATTGATCTGATGCGCAGTTTGCCCATAGCACCAAAAGGCACAATGGATTTTCTGTTTGTACGGCTTATCGAATATGCACGTGACAAGGGATACCGTTATTTTGAACTGGGTGTTGCACCTCTCAGCGGCGTTGGCCAGTCAAGTCACGCACGCGTTTCAGAGAAGGTGGCGCGGCTGGCATTCGAGCACGGTAACCGCTTTTACAGTTATAAGGGGCTGCGCAGTTTCAAGGCAAAATTTGGCCCGGAGTGGCACGGAGTTTACCTGGCATATCGTCCGCACTCACCTTTGCCCGGGCTGTTGCTGGACACCGCTGTGCTTATAGGTGGCGGCTATAGAAGATTGATTCGTGATAGATGAAGGAGTATGGACATGAATGGCTTATCAACAAGACGCTGGTGGCTATGCAATATATTCGTTCCGATTGGATTATTGACGGTATTCGTCACCGGATCGGTGGCAGCCACCAGTCCCGCAATGACACCACAGGAAACCATCCAGAAAGTCACGGATGATGTGTTGGCTGTGTTGCAGGCGAACAAGGATAAATTGCGCAATAACTCGACCGAAGTGGCGACACTGATCACCCGGATTGTCGACCCTTATTTTGATTATCATATTATGTCTGAAGAAGCGCTCGGTATGGCTTGGCGGCGTGCCAGCGCGCAGCAGCGTACGCGCTTTACAAAAGCTTTTCATGAGCTACTGGTCATTGATTATGCCGCAGCGTTCAGGCAGTACACGGATCAAACAATCAAATTGACGGGAATGCGATGGAATGATGGGGCACATAACCGGGCTACAGTGTTAAGCAAAATTTACAGTTCGGGAGAGCAGCCGATAGAAGTCGACTATTACCTGCACGCTACACAGGGCCGCTGGAAAATATATGATATCAAGATTGATGGTATCAGCCTGCTGATTAACTACCGTGAAACATTTGCCACCGAGCTGCATAAGGAAAGTCTCGATACGCTTATCGCACATTTGCAACAGAAAATTGCCTCAGACAAGCGGTCTGTATCGAAATGACAAAATCGGGGTGGCTATGGCTACTGATCTCACTGGCTGTGATAGTGACCGGAGTGTATGTATTTCTGCAGCATGAGGCCGCCTATCCCGGTACATCAGATGCTTATATTACCGCCCACGTGGTGCGTGTCGAATCCCAGATCAGTGGAAGGATTACTG
>CAZVBD010000097.1:8688-9817 GCA_964625255.1 uncultured Thiohalobacter sp.
ATCAATGTACCGGTCGGCATTATCAACTTGCTGATGATATCGCAGCTGGTAAAAGAGGAAGCACGTCAGCCGGTAACACTTGACTGGACAGGTGCACTGTTGCTGGCGGTCGGTATTGGCAGCCTACAGATATTGCTCGACCGGGGTAACCAGGAGAACTGGTTTCATTCAGGTATGATTATTGCGCTGACGGCGATTACAGTAACAGGGTTGGTCGCATTTGCGCTACGCGGCTGGTCGCGCACCGACAGTGTATTGCAGCTGCATTTACTCAAGGACCGTAACCTGGTGCTTGCATCGCTGATGATGGCGGGATTCGGTATGGCGTTGTTCGGTATGATAGCGTTGCAGCCACTCATGCTGGAGCGGCTGTTCAATTACCCGGCACAAACCACAGGCCTGGTGATGGCGCCACGTGGCCTGGCATCGGCACTGGGTATGTTCGTAGTGTCACGGTTGATAACCCGGGTGGGTGCACCCCGACTGGTACTGGCCGGTCTCGTATTGGCTGCCGCCGGTACCTTGCCGATGACCTGGTACAACCTTAACCTGTCGATTGGCTGGTTCATCTGGCCAAGTATCTTGCAGGGACTGGGGATGGGGATGGTCTTTGTTCCGTTGTCGGCACTGGTCTATGAGACCCTGCCAAAAACAGCAACCGACCAGGGTTCTGCGATTTTCAATCTGGCGCGCACGGTTGGCAGTGCTGTCGGTATATCCATTTCGGTCACAGTCTTTACCCGAATGACACAGGTCAACTGGAACCGCCTCGGCGGTAACATCGACCCGTACAATCCGGCATTACAGCAGTGGCTGGCCGATAAAAATCTCACTATCGCGGACCCATTGGCGCCACAACTGCTTGCCCATGAGCTTGGGCGGCAGGCCAGTATGATTGGCTTTATCGATGCCTACTGGTTTGTTACCTTGAGTTTTCTGCTACTCGCTCCACTGTTGCTGCTGTTTCGCCGCAAAGCGGGTACGCTTCAGTCAGTGCAGATACCGGATTAAGGAATCGCACGGGTGCAAGAAAGGTATAATGATGCCGGTCAGTGTTTCAAACAAGAAGGAAAACCATGTCATACCTCAATGATCCACGAGTTCTGTTTGCTGCGGAGCGGACCTTGCT
>CAZVBD010000098.1:0-9765 GCA_964625255.1 uncultured Thiohalobacter sp.
CTTTCCGGGTCAAGGCATCGCAATGACGGGTCGGAAGGCGCTCCCTAGCGTTTCATCGAGTCAAAGAACTCATCATTAGTCTTGACCGCTTTCAGACGATCAAGCAGAAACTCCATCGCCGCCAGCTCATCCATCGGATGCAACAACTTGCGCAAGATCCAGATCTTCTGCAACTCATCCGGTTTCGTCAACAACTCTTCGCGACGCGTACCGGAACGGTTGATGTTAATGGCCGGGTAAACACGCTTTTCGGCGATCTTGCGGTCGAGGTGGATTTCCATATTACCGGTACCCTTGAACTCCTCGTAAATCACATCGTCCATGCGTGAACCGGTTTCCACCAGTGCCGTCGCGATAATGGTCAACGAGCCGCCTTCCTCAATATTACGTGCCGCACCAAAGAAACGCTTCGGCCGATGCAGGGCATTGGCATCAACACCACCGGTCAATACCTTGCCGGAAGACGGTACAACAGTATTGTAGGCGCGGCCGAGGCGGGTAATGGAATCCAGCAGGATCACCACGTCGCGCTTGTGTTCCACCAGTCGCTTGGCCTTCTCGATGACCATTTCAGCGACCTGTACGTGGCGGCTGGCCGGTTCATCAAAGGTGGACGAGACAACTTCGCCGCGCACCGAGCGTGCCATCTCCGTCACTTCCTCCGGGCGCTCATCGATCAGCAATACGATCAGGTAGCACTCAGGGTGATTGGTGGTGATGGATTGCGCCACATTCTGCAGCAGCATGGTTTTACCGGCCTTCGGTGGCGATACGATGAGTCCACGCTGCCCCTTGCCGATCGGTGAGGCCAGGTCGATAACACGTGCGGTAATATCTTCCGTACTGCCGTTGCCCAGTTCCAGTTTCAGGCGTTCGTTCGGGTGTAGTGGTGTAAGGTTTTCGAACAACACCTTGCCCTTGGCGTTCTCGGGCTTCTCGTAATTGATCTCGTTGACTTTCAGTAGTGCAAAGTAACGCTCGCCTTCTTTTGGTGGCCGGATTTTACCGGAGACCGTATCACCGGTACGCAGGCCAAAACGGCGAATCTGGCTGGGCGAGACATAAATATCATCCGGGCCGGCGAGATAGGAGCTGTCTGCCGAGCGCAGGAAACCAAAGCCATCCTGAAGGATTTCCAGTACACCATCGCCGAAAATATCCTCGCCGCTTTTGGCGTGCGATTTAAGAATCGAGAAGATAACGTCCTGTTTTCGTGAACGCGTACCCTCAATGCCCATGCCCTGGGCTATCTTGATGAGATCGGAAGCAGGTTTCTGTTTGAGTTCTGTTAGATTCATAAGCATTTTTAGTCGTATTGGGTTGCTGAAAAGGCGCCACTGAATAAGAAAGGCAGTGGCGATTAGCGGCACATTACTGTTGCAGTAATGCTGTCGTGATGGTTCAAACCCTGGTCGGTAACAACCTCCGGGTGTTGTTCAGCATGCTGTTGTCAGGCAGCACATTACAGGTTCGTGTCAATGAAGGCAGTCAGCTGGGATTTCGACAGCGCACCAACCTTGGTGGCTTCAACGTTGCCATCCTTGAACAGCATCAGCGTTGGAATACCACGGATGCCATACTTGGGCGGCGTCTGCGGGTTGTCATCGATATTCAGCTTGGCAATCTTGATCTTGCCTTCGTACTCATCGGCAATTTCAGTCAGGATGGGTGCGATCATTTTGCAGGGGCCGCACCACTCAGCCCAGTAATCCACCAGTACGGGCCGGGATGAATCAAGAACTTCATTTTGAAAAGATTCGTCGGTTATATAAACGATATTATCGCTCACGTTTGGGCCTCCTGACCACGATACAAAAAATGGAAAATAGTAATGGAGTGTCGAATTCGAATGGGTCTGTTTCAGACGTCTTCACTGCTGAGCGGGAAGGTGCCAGTCCATCAATTTCTATCGTAAAGCCGGCAAGCCGCTGTGCAGTGGAGGTAATTTCAGCTCAAAAACCGTTCGATTGCAAGTCTAAATTCGGGATAAACGTGAATAAATTCGTTATGCTCCGCAGTTATGACACAAAATCACTTAAGCGAAATCCTCTTCAGCAGCTTTGATCTGCCCGACAAAATCACCCAAGGTATTGAGGATGCAGGCTTTTTAGCATGCACACCGATACAGGAAAAAACCTTGCCACTGACGCTGAAAGGCCTGGACGTCGCCGGCCAGGCGCAAACCGGAACCGGCAAGACGGCCGCGTTTCTGATCGCAACCTTCTATCATCTATTGGCGAACCCTGCACCGGAAGGTCGCAAACCGACACAGGCGCGCGCGCTTATTCTGGCGCCGACCCGTGAACTGGCGATACAGATTCATCGTGACGCAATGTTACTGGGGCAACATACCGGTTTGCGGCTTGGTATCGCTTACGGCGGAACGGATTACGATATCCAGCGCAAACATATTTCTGAGGGCGTTGATGTGTTGATCGGCACACCAGGTCGTATCATCGATTATTTCAAACAACACGTATTCGAACTGACGAAGGCGCAGGTTGTGGTACTGGACGAAGCAGACCGTATGTTCGATCTTGGTTTTATTAAGGATGTACGCTACCTGTTGCGACGATGTCCGCCACCGGAGCAACGACTCGGGTTGCTGTTTTCCGCCACCTTGTCGCATCGTGTTAACGAATTGGCCTACGAGCACATGAACTGTCCGCAACTGGTTCAGGTCGAGGCCGAGCAGGTAACGGCCGAGCGGGTAAGACAGGTGCTGTACCACACAGCCAATGATGAAAAGATCCCGTTGTTGCTGGGTCTGATGAAACAGATCGGTGCTACACGCTCTATTGTGTTTGTGAACACCAAGCGTGATGCCGAGAAGGTGTGGAGTTATCTTGAAGGCAATGGCCACAAGGCCGCCATATTGTCCGGCGACGTTCCACAGAAAAAACGCCAGACATTATTGAAGCAATTTCAGGACGGTGAGTTGGCGGTCCTGGTGGCAACTGACGTGGCGGCGCGCGGGCTTCATATTCCCGATGTGAGCCATGTGTTCAACTATGACTTGCCGCAGGAAGCAGAGGATTATGTGCACCGTATCGGTCGGACAGCCCGGTTGGGCGCCGACGGGGATGCCATTACCTTTGCTTGCGAGCGTTTTGTGTATTCGTTGCCTGATATCGAGGCTTATATAGAACACAGTATCCCGGTCGAGCAGGTAACGGATGATATGCTGGCTACCCCGCTGCCGCCGGTAAAACGACCGCAGCACAAGGCGCCGCCCGGACGTGGGCAGCATGGCGGTGGCGGGAGACGTGATGGACGAGGTGGTGGTCGGCGGCGTTCTGCCTCCTGAAAAGGCTCCCTGTGTATGTTGTATTGAAACGGTGTACGGATATTTATGTCAAAATTGGGCTAGAATCAGAAAGTCCGATAAAATTAAGACATTAGCGGCGATCATTTAAGTTCTTTATTATCCGGCCGTGGTTAATTGTTCAGGGATATTGTGAAGCTATAAACCCATGGTAAGTCTTGCTCTTCCACAGCATGTGTTTCGGTACCCGTTTCGCGCGGACCATGTTTCGTTATTTATAAATATTATCAATGGCCTGCTTGTTATCTGGCTGGCATGGCAGTTGGCGGGGTTGAGCTGGTTGCTGTTGCCATCACCACCTGACGAGGGCGATGCGCTGATGGTGTCTGCCGCTCCACAGCCGGTTCAGCGTAAGCCAGCCACTTCCAGTGAGAGGGAGCTGGCTGGCTGGCACTTGTTTGGTGAGGCCGGGCGGCAGAATGCCGTGAAAAGAGCCGCAACGCTCAGTGCGCCGGAAACGCGGCTGAGGTTGACGCTGAAGGGGGTTTTCGCGAGCGATGAGGCGGCTGCCGCTGGATGGGCGATTATTGCTGACCCGAAGGGTAAGGAGGACACCTACGAGATAGGTGATCCTCTGCCGGGTAACGCGAAATTGTCCGAGATCTACGTGGACCGGATCATTCTCGAGCGCGGTGGGCGCTTCGAGACGCTCAAGCTTCCGAAGAATCGCAATAAATCGGCAGTACGATCGGCCAACCGCAATGCTGTGGGTCGTAGAGGTGGGCGCAATGACAGGGTTCGGGCGACAGCGTTCAGCAAATACCGCAAAGAGATCAAGCAGAACCCGGCGTCATTTTTGAACTATGTGCGCGCGACACCGGCACGAAAGAGTGGCAAGTTTATCGGTTTTCGTCTGCAGCCTGGCAAGAAGCGCGGTGCGCTCAAGGAACTGGGGCTGAAACCGGGCGATATTGTGACCTCGATCAATGGGATAAAAATCGATGCCCCGGCGAAAGGCATGAAAGCCATGCAGGCACTGGGCAAGGGTGATTCGGTTGGTGTCACCCTGTTGCGCAACGGACAGGAAATATCACTTAATTTAACCTTGCCGCCATCAGCGCGGTAAGCGGGAGTAGAGACGCAGTGGATTGGCTGACAATCAGACAAAAAGTATGGCGGAATGGCTTGTTGGCACTTTGTCTGCTGTGGGTAGCGCCGCTGGTTGCGCAGACCATCACCCTTAACCTAAAAGATGCCGATATCAATGCACTGATTGGTACCGTTGCGGAAGTGACGGGCAAGAATTTCATCGTTGATCCACGGGTCAAGGGTAAGGTGACGGTGATTTCCTCGCGTGCGATGGACAGCGAGGAGGTCTACCAGGTCTTTCTTTCTATCCTGAAGGTCCATGGGTTCGCGGCCGTGCCGAGCGGCCAGGTGATCAAGATTGTTCCCGATGTCAGCGCCAAGCAGGACAGTATCCCCAACGCCACTGATGCTCAGCCGGGCCGGGGCGACGAAATGGTGACGCGGGTGATACAGGTCGATAATGTGGCTGCGGCGCAGTTGGTGCCGATTCTGCGCCCGCTGGTACCGCAACAAGGTCATCTGGCGGCCTACCCGACAACTAACGTGTTGATTATTTCTGATCGTGCCGAAAATGTATCGCGGCTGGTCAGCATTATTCGCCGTATCGACAAGGTTAGTGACAGCGAAATTGAGGTTATCCGGCTTGAGCATGCGTCTGCCGCCGAAGTGGTGCGGGTACTGAATGCCCTCAGCCGCGGTGGTCCCGGGCAGGCCAAGGGTTCGCCGGGTTCCAAGCAGACGCTGGTAGCCGATGAACGAACCAACAGTGTGTTACTGGGTGGGGATCGTTCCAGCCGTCTACGTCTGCGCGCCATTATTTCTCACCTGGATACCCCGCTGGAACGCGGTGGTAACACCAAGGTGATTTACCTGAAGTATGCAAAAGCGGCTGACCTCGTCGAGACGTTGCGCGGCGTCGGCAAGATTCAGGGGGTGAAGACAAAAGGCAAGCCTGCTGCGTCCAGCAATATCGACAAGCAACTGGATATCCAGGCAGACGAGTCAACCAATGCACTGGTTATCACCGCACCGCCCGCATTGATGCGTTCACTGGAGGCTGTGATCAGGCAGCTGGATATCCGCCGGTCACAAGTGCTGGTCGATGCCATTATCGCGGAAATCAGCGAGAAGAAGGCGCGTGAACTGGGTGTGCAATGGGCATTTAATGGTATCGGAAGCAATGGTGCCCCAGTGGGTGGAACCAATTTCGACAATACCGGTGGACTCTCTGCTGCATCAATCATTGGCGGAATTGCGAGTAGCGCAGTACCCGGATTTACACCTGGATTTATCGTCGGCGGTGGTAATGTCACCGATGGTGGACAGCTCAAGTGGGGTGCTGTATTGCAGGCGCTGGCCGCTGACACCAATGCCAATATCCTCTCTACCCCGTCAATCACCACGCTGGATAATGAAGAAGCGGAAATAGTCGTCGGTCAGAATGTCCCCTTTGTGACGGGCTCATTCTCGAATACTGCAGGGGCTGGTGCGGGTAATACGGTCAATCCCTTCCAGACCATACGACGCCAGGATGTGGGCCTCACACTCAAGATTAAGCCACAGATCAATGAAGGTGATGCCATCATGATGGAAATCGAGCAGGAAATTTCCTCGATAGCCAAGAGTGCTGCGGCCAGCGATATTATTACCAACAAACGCTCCATAAAGACCAAAGTGCTGATTCAGGACGGACAGGTCATTGTGTTGGGCGGGTTGATTGAGGACCGGGTAACAGAAACGGAACAGAAGGTGCCATTGCTTGGCGATTTACCGATCATAGGCGCGTTGTTCCGTTCAACCGGTGTAAATCGTGAAAAATCAAATCTGATGGTATTTATCCGCCCGGTGATCCTGCGCGATGAAGACACCACAGACCAATACACGGCCGGTAAGTACAATCTGCTGCGCGCTCGTCAGTTTGAGCTGCACGGTGACAAGATACCGTTAATCCCTCGTGCGCGTATGCCCAGGCTGCCCAGGTTCGACGAGGTGAACGACTTGCTGGAGTTACCGCCACCATTCGAACCTTCCGGCAAAGACAAGCCCTCCGCTGACGCCAGTGGCTCCGACCAAGATGGCTGAAACAGATCTCGAAAGTACGACGACTGAAATATCGGATGAAGCGAATACGGGACGCAGCCGGCGGCCAGGTTTCAGCTTTGCCAAACGTCATGGTGTGCTGGTATCAGAGTTGCTGGAAGACCATGCCAGCGTGATGCTGCGCCCCGACGTGGATCCACAGGCACTGATTGAAGTGCGTCGCAAGGTGGGTTGTCCGCTACGGCTGCAGGAAATCAGTACGGAACAGTTCGATGCCCTGCTTGCATCGTCTTATGAGCAAGGATCCAACGAAGCCATGCAAATGATGGAGGATCTGGGCGATGATCTGGATCTGTTTACCATCGCTCAGGCCTTGCCGGAAACCGAAGACCTGCTGGAAAGCGAAGATGATGCACCCATCATCCGCCTGATCAATGCACTGCTCACCGAGGCGGTCAAGGAAAACGCCTCTGATATCCATATTGAGCCTTTCGAGAACCGGCTGGTGGTTCGCTTTCGTGTGGATGGCGTGTTGCGTGAAGTCCTGCAACCACAACGCGTACTGGCACCGTTACTGGTGTCGCGCATCAAAGTAATGGCGAAACTCGATATTGCAGAAAAACGTCTACCACAGGATGGGCGTATTTCTCTGCGCGTCGCCGGTCGCGCTGTCGATGTACGTGTTTCCACTTTGCCATCCGGTCACGGTGAGCGTGTGGTGTTGCGTCTGCTCGACAAACAGGCTGGTCGTCTGGATCTTACGCATCTGGGCATGGCCGAGCATGACCGGAAACTGATGGATAAATTGATCCGTCGTCCCCACGGTATCGTACTGGTCACCGGCCCAACCGGTTCCGGCAAGACCACCACCCTGTATGCAGCGCTGGAACGTCTCAATGATAACCGCCTCAATATTATGACGGTGGAAGACCCGATCGAATACTATCTCGACGGTATAGGTCAGACACAGGTCAATACCAAGGTGGCAATGAGTTTTGCACGTGGTTTGCGCGCCATCCTGCGACAGGATCCTGATGTTGTCATGGTGGGTGAAATCCGTGATCTTGAAACCGCAGAGATTGCCGTACAGGCCAGTCTTACCGGTCACCTGGTGTTTTCTACTTTGCACACCAACAGCGCTGTCGGTGCAATAACACGTCTGAGAGATATGGGCGTCGAACCTTTCCTGCTGTCATCCAGTCTGATTGGCGTATTGGCTCAGCGCCTGGTGCGTGTACTGTGTGATAGCTGTAAAGAACCCTATACTGCTTCAACTACCGATTGTGGATTACTTGCTATGGACACAGAAAACCCGCCAACGATTTATCACGCCAAAGGCTGTTCGGTGTGCAATCATCTGGGCTACAGAGGAAGAACCGGCATCTATGAGCTGATCGAAATCGATGACGATAGTCGCACAGCCATACACGATGGTGGAAGCGAGCAGCAACTGGAGAAGCTGGCCCGCCGTCATTCTACGAGTATTCGTGAAGACGGCTGGCGCCGCGTATTGGCCGGAACAACCTCTGTTGAAGAAGTCCTGCGCGTGAGCCGCGAAGGCTGATCGGGCAAACACGATGGGTGCATTCGAATACGTCGCGCTGGATGCCGGCGGCAAGGAAAAAAAAGGTGTACTGGAAGGTGATACGCCTCGCCAGATCCGCCAGCAATTGCGTGACCAGGGGTTAACGCCGCTGGAGGTACAGGAAGCCAGTCAAAACGAGAGCAAATCGGCGTCCAGGAGTCCGAGTGGCGGCCTGCGGCGTGGCATCAGTTCCACCGATCTTTCACTGATCACCCGCCAGTTGGCGACATTGGTGAAATCCGGTTTGCCACTGGAAGAAGCTTTGCAGGCTGCCTCCCAGCAGAATGAAAAAGCACGTCTCAAAAGTATGTTGCTGGCCGTACGCGCCCGCGTGATGGAAGGCCATACGCTGGCAACAGGGCTGGGTGACTTTCCCCACATTTTCCCAGAGTTGTATCGCACCACGGTATCCGCTGGTGAGCAGTCCGGTCATCTCGATGTGGTGCTGGAACGACTGGCCGACTACACCGAAAACCGCCAGCAGATGCAGCAGAAAATTCAGCTGGCGCTGTTCTACCCGGCCATGTTGACAGTGGTTGCAGTAGGTGTCGTCATTGGCCTGATGACCTACGTGGTGCCACAGGTGGTGAAAGTATTTGAGGATATCGGTCAGGATTTGCCGCCGCTGACCACTGGCCTGATTGCCGTCAGTGATTTTTTGCGCAGCTATGGCATTGTTATGTTGCTGCTGATAGGGGCTGGTGTTTCTGCTTTCAGCTGGATGTTGCGCAAGGAAGGCCCCAAGCGTCGTTTCCATAACATATTGCTCAAGATACCCATCATCGGTCGGCTGGAGCGCGGCGTAAATGCAGGGCGCTTTGCACGTACCTTCAGTATCGTGACGGCCAGCGGCGTGCCGGTGCTGGACGGTCTGCGTATTGCCGCCGAAGTGATGTCCAACCTGCCGATGCGTGAAGCGGTCGAGGACTCGACACGCAAGGTGAGTGAAGGTGCGAGTATCTCAGCTGCGCTGGAGAGTAGTGGTTACTTCCCGCCGATGACGGTGCATCTCATCGCCAGTGGTGAGGCCAGCGGCAAGCTGGAAGAAATGCTGGAGCGTGCTGCCATCAATCAGGAGCGTGAAATTGAAACCCTGATCTCTGCCGTGATGGGGCTTTTTGAGCCTATTCTGATTCTGCTCATGGGGGGCGTAGTGCTGGTGATCGTACTGGCCATTCTGTTGCCGATTTTCAATCTGAATGAGCTTGTTGCCTGATCCCGTTCGGCAACAGTTTTATCAGAAAACCTTGTGATGCCATTGCGCTCTATGTGATAGTGCCGCAAACAAATCGCTGAACACAGGGAAAGGCATGCAACCAACACCACGCATCTGGTTGGGCGATGACGGTATTATGCGGATCGAATATCCGCAAGATTACCAGCTTACGCTGAAAGATGTTCAGAATCTGAATCACCAACACCGGGAAATCAGGAGTGAGTGTGGCCCACTGCTGATTTATGCCATGACGGTTGCAGAAGCTGAACACGAAGCACAGCAGTTTGCCTCGAGCGAAGCGGCGGTTGAACTCGTCAATGCCATGGCCATTATTGTTAAATCGGTTTTTACCCGCGCCCTGGCTGAAATTTTCATGAAGTTCCACAGACCTCCTTACCCGACCCGGGTTTTTACCCGGGAAGCGGATGCGTTGGCGTGGTTGGAACCATATTGCGAACGATCGAACAGAGATAATGGTGAACGTGGAGAAAGTGCCTGATACAAACGCAGCAGTACAACGCCGACTCGATAAGTTGTTGGCTGAAGTGCGCGCTTGCCGGGCTTGCGAAA
>CAZVBD010000099.1:0-7154 GCA_964625255.1 uncultured Thiohalobacter sp.
GATTGCTCGCGACTTCACTATTCGGTCTGTTCGTTTTGTACAGCGCAGGCGGACAGGATCAATCCATCCTGGTTCGACAACTGGTACGCCTGGGTATCGCCTTCGGTGCAATGGTATTTATCGCACAGCTGCGCCCCCAATGGCTGCAACGCTGGACGCCCTGGCTATACAGCCTGGGCATTGTACTGCTGGTTGCGGTGCTGGCGATCGGTGACGTCGGCAAAGGCGCACAACGCTGGCTGGATTTCGGCTTTGTCCGCTTTCAGCCTTCTGAAATGATGAAACTCGCCGTACCCATGATGGTTGCCTGGTACCTTTCCGACAAACGGCTGCCACCTACTGGCTGGAGACTGGCCATCGCTGGCGCACTGATCGTGGTACCGGTGCTGATGATCGCCCGTCAGCCGGATCTCGGCACCTCTTTGTTAATCGGCAGCACCGGGTTTTTCGTCCTGTTCCTGGCCGGCCTGTCGTGGCGACTGCTCGGTGGACTCGTTCTGCTGGGCGCAGCGAGTGCCCCCGTGCTCTGGCATTTCATGCACGACTACCAGCGACAGCGGGTCATCACCTTTCTTAACCCTGAACAGGATCCACTGGGAACCGGCTACCACATCATCCAGTCCAAAATCGCCATTGGCTCCGGCGGCATATTTGGCAAGGGCTGGCTGAACGGGACCCAGGCACACCTCGAATTTCTGCCAGAGCGCACTACCGACTTTATCTTTGCCGTACTGGGTGAAGAATTCGGCCTGTTTGGTATTTTGATCCTGCTGGTGCTGTATACCTTTATTATTGTGCGCAGCCTGCACATTGCGACCCAGGCCCAGGACACCTACGGCCGTTTGCTGGCCGGCAGTCTGGCCATGACCTTTTTTATCTATATTATAGTGAATACCGGCATGGTCACCGGACTGCTGCCGGTCGTGGGTCTGCCGCTCCCGCTGATCAGCTATGGCGGAACATCCATGGTGACCCTGATGGCAGGTTTCGGTATCCTGATGTCCATACACACGCACAGAAAGCTGCTGCCAACCTAGGAAAAGACCGTGTTATTAAGGAAGCTGTTACTGAACACCCTGATCGTACTGCTCACCGGCCTGGTGCCAGTGATATCGATGGCGGGAGACTTTACGTACAACACGCGCACCCAGGCCTTTATCGACGACATGGTGAAGAAGCACGGCTTTGACCGCGCTGAACTGAAATCCCTGTTCGATGAAGCCAAAAAACGCGAGGATATCCTCGAAGCCATTGCCCGACCGGCGGAAAAAACCAAGCCGTGGCACGAGTACCGCAAAATTTTCCTTACCCCTGACCGCATCAGTGGCGGTGCCAGGTTCTGGCGCGAACACGCTGATGTTCTGGAGCGCGCGGCAAAAGAATTGCATGTGGACCCCGCTATTATCGTTGCCATCATCGGTGTCGAAACCCGCTACGGGAAACACACCGGCAGTTACCGGGTGCTGGACGCCCTGTCGACACTGGCATTTGCCTACCCGCCTCGCAGCAAGTTCTTTCGCGCAGAACTTGAGCAGTTCCTGATTCTGGCGCGAGAGGAAAATGTCGACCTGCGTACGGCCAAAGGCTCCTATGCCGGTGCCATGGGCTATGGCCAGTTCATCCCGTCCAGCTATCGCAATTATGCCATCGACTTCAATCAGGATGGGAAACGCGACCTGTGGGGTAACATCGATGACATTATCGGCAGCGTGGCCAACTATTTCCACCGCCATGGCTGGCAATCGGGAGAACCGGTCGCCAACCGTGTCACGCAAGGCAAGGTACCGGCATCACTGGTTTCGGAAAACAGCAAGCCTGACAAAACAGCTGGCGAACTCGCAGCACTGGGCATACGCACCACGCCGCCGCTGTCGGCACAACAACCGGTAGCCGTACTTGAACTGCAACAACGCACGCATCCTGAATACTGGCTGACCAGCAAAAACTTCTATGTCATTACCCGCTACAATCGCAGCCCACTGTATGCCATGTCGGTATACCAGCTCAGTAAAGCCATCCGGAATGCTTACCAGAAAGAGTCATAACAGGGTAAAAACGGCCTGTGCCGGACTGGCCATTGCCTGGCTGACCGTCGTATTGTCATCCTGCTCCACACCAGGCAGCGGCCGATATAGCCAGCGTCATGACAGTGCACCGGACCGGCAGGTCGATGTCTCGCAGGTTGCTGATGCTTCACCACGTGCGGAACCCAAAAGCCGCTACGGCAACCCGGTGTCCTATGTGGTACGCGGCAAACGTTATCATACCCTGCCCGGCAGCAGCGGTTACCGGGAGCGTGGCATCGCCTCCTGGTACGGTACCAAGTTTCATGGCCACCGTACTTCCAGCGGTGAAAGTTATGACATGTACAAAATGTCAGCCGCCCACAAGACCCTGCCGTTACCCACCTATGCACGTGTCACCAACCTGCGCAACGGCAAGTCGGTCATCGTTAAAATCAATGACCGCGGCCCGTTTCACGAGAACCGTCTGATTGACCTGTCCTACGCGGCAGCCAGCCGACTGGGGATTCTCGCAAAAGGCACCGGCCTGGTTGAGGTAGAAGCCATTAATCCTGACCAGCCGGTTCAGCGTCCGGCACCACGACAAAAAACCGGAAGCCAGCCAAAATTACAGCAACACGTTGCGGCACGATCAACCTTACCCGCAATTTCACCCCTGTTGTATCTTCAGGTGGGCGCATTCCAGAACCTCAGTAATGCTGAACGACTGAAACGTCGTCTGGCAGCGACGGCCCCGTCAGGAAAACTTCACATCAGTGAGGGCAATACCAACAACCAGCACCTGTACCGTGTCCGCATTGGCCCACTCGACTCTGTCGAAGCGGCTGATCAACTGGCACAAAGCCTGCTGCAACATGGTATTACAGCGCCACGTGTCGTCATCGACTAGTCGTTGAAAAACCCCCACCAAGCGCACACAATGCGGCACTTGATGCATCTACAGGACAATCCATGAACGACAAGCCGCTGTTTTCTTTTTTGCTCACTGTGCTGCTGCTGACCAGCAGTCTTCTGCACGCAGCAACACCTGTACCCAAACCCCCGTCGGTAGGTGCCAGAGGGTATCTCGTAGAAGATTTCAATAGCGGCCAGACCATCGCTGAGAAAAATGCTGACCAGCGGCTTGAACCCGCAAGCATCACCAAACTGATGAGCGCCTATGTCATCTTCAGTGAAATCCGTAACGGTACGCTGGCGCTGGAAGACGAACTGCGTATCAGCAAGAAGGCATGGCGTACTGAAGGCTCTCGCATGTTTGTCGAAGTTAACACGCGGGTGAGTGTTGCCGAGCTGCTCAAGGGCATGATCATCCAGTCGGGAAATGACGCAACCGTGGCACTGGCCGAACAAGTGGCCGGTACAGAAGAAGGCTTTGCCTCGTTGATGAATCACTATGCACAGCAGCTCGGCTTACGTAACAGCCACTTCGTCAACAGTACCGGTCTGCCGAACAAGGATCATTACACCACAGCACGCGATATTGCGCTTGTCGCACGTGCATTGATCAAGGAGTTCCCCGAATATTACCAGTGGTACTCACAGCGCAGCTTTACCTACAACGACATCACCCAGTACAACCGCAACAAATTGCTGTGGCGCGATGAGTCCGTCGATGGTCTGAAGACCGGCCACACAAAATCTGCCGGCTATTGCCTTGTCACCTCAGCCGAGCGCGATGGTATGCGTCTGATTACCGTTGTACTGGGCACCAAAAGCGAAGAAGCACGCGCCGATGCCAGCCAGGCATTGCTCAACTATGGCTTTCGTTTCTTCGAGACACACAAACTTTATGATGGCGGTAGCAAACTGGCCAGCACACGGGTCTGGAAAGGTGCTGTTGAGTCCGTTGACCTGGGGCTTGCAGATACGCTGTATGTCACCGTTCCACGCGGTGAATACAAGAACCTCGATGCTTCAATACAGTTACAGGAGCAGATTATTGCCCCGGTTTCAAAGGGTCAGACGCTGGGTCGTGTCATTATTCGTCTCGGTGACAAGCTGATCGTGGAAAAAGACCTGATAGCACTGAGTCCTGTTGCCGAAGGCAGCTTCTGGCAGCGCATTGTTGACGAAGCGCTGTTGTATTTCGAATAAGCCACACATCATGAATATTGTCTATCTGAATGGCGAATTTATGCCGATTGAAAAGGCCTGCGTTTCGGTTACCGACCGCGGCTTTCTGTTCGGCGACGGTGTCTACGAAGTCATTCCAGCTTATGGTGGCCGCCTGCTTCGACTGCCACACCACCTGCAACGTCTGCAGGATAGCCTTGATGGCATTGCACTATCCAATCCGCTCAGCGAATCGGAATGGGCTCAAACACTGGAAACTCTGCTGGCGCGCAACCGGGATAATGCCGGGGTCAATAACGATCAATCTGTCTATTTGCAGGTTACGCGTGGCACGGCGAAGAAGCGTGACCATGCTTTCCCGACCGAGATACATCATACGGTTTATGCCTGCAGCAACCCGATTCCGGAACCCGATCCCGCTGTCGAACGCAATGGTGTAGCCGCTATCACGCTCGATGATATTCGCTGGGCCTGGTGTAATATCAAGGCGATTACATTGCTGCCCAATGTATTGCTGCGTCAGCAGGCCGGCGAACGTGGCGCGGTTGAGGCTATACTCATTCGTAAGGGCTGTGCGATTGAAGCGTCATCCAGTAATATCTTCATCGTGCAGGACGACATGGTTATCACACCCCCCAAAAGCCCACAGATGCTGCCCGGCATTACCCGTGACCTGGTCCTCGAGCTTGCAAAGCAGCATGGCATTTCTTACCGGGAAGATAATATCTCCGAGGACATGCTGCACGATGCGGATGAGGTGTGGATTACCAGTTCGACACGGGAAATTGTCCCGGTCACTCAACTTGACGACAAGGCTGTCGGTAATGGCTTGCCGGGTCCGGTCTGGAAGACCATGCTGTCATACTATCGTGAGTACAAGGATGCTGTGCGTCGCGGCGAGGCGGGCTAGGCCGACACGGGACTATGTCCGGCGCCCGGCTGCGGTGGAGAAGGGTCGATGCTCATAACGACTGGTTACGCAGAATACCGACACCCAGCCCCTCGATTTCCAGTGACTGTTCGCGCAGGTCTACGCGAATCGGTTCAAACTCTTCGTTCTCTGGCAACAGATAGACAATCGAACCGCGCTTGCGAAAGCGTTTGACGGTCACTTCATCATCCAGGCGCGCCACCACGACCTGGCCATTCTCTGCCTGACGGGTACGATGCACAGCCAACAAATCACCATCCATAATGCCAATATCACGCATACTCATACCTTTTACCCGCAACAGGTAGTGGGCACGCGGGTGAAACAGTGCGGGATCGACCGGGTAATAGTCCTCGACATGCTCCTCGGCCAGAATCGGTTCACCGGCAGCCACCTGCCCCACAACCGGGATACCCTCTTCTTCCTCAACCTCTTCCAGCAAGCGGATGCCGCGTGAAGAACCTGGCAATAGTTCAATATATTCCTTGCGCTCCAGCGCCCGCAGGTGTTCTTCCGCCGCGTTGGGCGAGCGAAAGCCAAAGGCTTTGGCTATCTCTGCCCGGGTAGGTGGATAGCCTTCATCGTAGATGCAGTCCCGAATCATCGTCAAAATCTCGGCTTGCCGGGGAGTCAGATCGTCCATTGCGTCACCTGCTGTGTTTTTATCCAGTGTACTGGGAGTATATACAGGTATTTCGACTATGCAAGCCAGCCGCTCAATACCAAACCGTCTGCTGGAATAACGGACAGAAGTTACTCCTGCTATGTTCACAGGCAACTCGCTGATAATTGTCGTGGATGCCTCCCCCGAGGGCCGCACATATCAGGTGCGGATAAAATGTTGCGATAGCGGTAGAATACCGGTATCCCTTTCACTGGAGCCAGCCTCTTATGAAAAAACTGAAACACGAATCCGAACTTGTCAAGGAAGCCATTCTTGCCGGCGTGAAGTATGGTGAGGAACGCGGTGTCGTTGAATTTGAGCCAACTGACTCAGCACAGGAAAAAATCGAGTATATTTATCGTCTGCTGGTACACGACAAGCTGATTCAGCCCTTGCCCGAAGACCAGGTGTCACAAAAATCCATGCGCCACCGACTGGCCATCTGGGCATCCAAACAGCTGCCGAAAGATCATCCCTTGTTGAAATAGGGTATATCAGACAAAACCCTGAAAACGGGGATGAAAGTCGCCAGTCTTTCCCATCGCCGCCGGGACGGCTATTATTAGACCTTGTTTAATGCGGTTCATTCTATGTCAGCCAGCAACGCCCGTTTATCACGCCATACAACCTGCACGGTAAAGATCGGCAATATAGAGGTCGGCAGTGATGCACCCGTCGTCGTGCAATCCATGACCAACACCGATACGGCCAATATCGACGATACCGTACAACAGGTTGCGCAGCTGGCAAATGCTGGTTCCGAACTGGTTCGCATTACTGTCAACAGTGAAGAAGCTGCTGCCGCTGTACCCGTCATCCGTGAACGACTGGATGCCATGAATATCAGCACCCCCCTGATCGGTGATTTTCATTTCAACGGGCACAAACTGCTCGACAAATACCCGGACTGTGCACAGGCGCTGGGTAAATACCGCATTAACCCGGGTAACGTGGGTCGTGGCAAAAAACGCGATGAACAATATGCCACCATGATCGAAACCGCCTGCCGCTACGACAAGCCGGTACGGATCGGTGTCAACTGGGGCAGCCTCGACCAGGCGCTGGTGGCGCGGTTAATGGATGAAAACAGTCGTTCGGCCCGGCCGCGTGACACCCGGGATATTATTCACGAAGTGATGGTGACCTCGGCACTCGACAACGCCGCGCATGCCGAAGCGCTTGGACTGGGCCATGACCGTATTATTTTGTCGGTGAAGATGAGCGGTGTGCAGGATTTGATTGCGGTCTACCGCACGCTGGCAAAACGTTGCGACTATGCCCTGCACCTTGGCCTGACCGAGGCCGGTATGGGCGCAAAAGGTATTGTTGCTTCAACCGCCGCGTTGTCGGTACTGTTACAGGAAGGCATCGGCGATACGATCCGGATCTCCCTCACCCCGGAACCCGGTGGCAGCCGTAGCGAAGAAGTGCGTGTGGCGCAGGAGATACTGCAATCCATGGG
>CAZVBD010000099.1:7254-9703 GCA_964625255.1 uncultured Thiohalobacter sp.
GCCTGTCTTCAGCGGACTTCGCTCAGTGGCGGCACCCGGGCAATTCTGTCCTGGTTATCGAAAATCCTGCACAGGGTTGTCAGGGTGTTGCGATCCCGTTTCAGCGTGTGAATCTCGTGTTCGGTAAGCACCAGTTTTCCTTCGGCTTCAAGCGCCCGCAACGCGGTCACTTCTGACTCAAAATAGCGCGAAAACATGATGCCCCAACCATTCTCCAGAACTTCAATATTGTAGTGTTCGTCCACCAGGATGCCGGACATCACTGTGCGTCGCAACAAGTCATCCGACTCAAGCTCAACGCCCCGCTCCGTTGGTATCTTATCCTGCCTGATGATGCGCTGGTAGTTCTCTCGCCGTACTGCATTCTGACTACAGGTGTCTTCCAGGATCGACACAGCACCGGGACCAACACCGATGATATCGAGAGACTGGATATCGGTGTAGCCCAGCGGCGACCAGTGCAATTGTCCACACTTGCCCAGGGATGGCTCGGACTCATTAACGTACCAGTCCAGTCCTATATGCCGATAACCCAGGCTTTGCAGGAATGCCGGAAAGAGGGCTTGCGGACCATCAGCCAGCGCACCATCCGGTCTGTCTGCAGACATTAATCTGATGCATTCCACCTGTGTTTTTTCCAGCAGTCCCTCGGCTCTCTTAACCAGCGCCTCATCCGGCTTTGCCGGCAACACCAGGTCAATGGCGAGTGAACGGTATCCCAGGTTTCTGATATCGTTCAGCAACTGCTCGGTACGATCAATCTCTCCGTATAAATTTTCCCCGACCTGGCCTGGAGATGAGAAATCCAGGCACAGGCGCACCTTGCTGAAACCGAGCACACGCAACAGTTGCAGTCGGGACAGGGGAGGCCGGGATCGTCCGAAACAGGCACACCAGCGCGTGAAGGCAACCGGCGTAACAGAGAAAGCATTCTGGATACTGGTAGAGAGTTCATACAGGGCATCGTTGGTCCAGCCGACAGTGACACCCGGCGCTAAAACGACCCCCTCGAGCGGGCGGTCCGTATCAAACAACTCACCCTGAAGCTGTATTTCCCGATTGACGACCGAGTACCAGGGCAGCTGATGGGCTGGCGCTTCCTGGTGAGCACCATGATCGGTTTGTGCGGCATTCTGCACTACCAGCATCAGCGGAGCCGGAACAGGATCACCATTGCTCCGTAATACCCACTCGCGGTAATCGTCGGCATCAAATTCCGGTGTAAATGAGGCGATACCCGGGTATAAGCCGCAATATGGCTCGAATACCTCGGGAATTTGCGCTTTGTGGTTTTTTTGTTCTTCGGATAATACCATGCGACATACCCGTCCGATGACAGTGCTGCATGGTATTATCAGAGTGACTTCAACACCTTGACGCAGATCAATGTGACCCGGAAGGGGGAGGTACTTTTATACTGATTACAGGTTTCCGCCACATTCCCACGAATTCAAAGCTGTATCACCGCCTACTCTACAAATCATCTACCGGTAAACCCTTGTTTTGTCATAGTGCAGGCCTATATTTATCAGGAATGTCGCCTGCCTGCGGGAAAGCGGGTGTCCGGGGATTCACGATCAGGTGGGGGGATTCGCGGGAGTGCTTGATTATTTGAGTACAGGTCAGCTTAACCACTTATGGGTGGTCTTGCCTTCTCTGCCAAGTGAACTCCTGTCATGGACACTGCGGCAAAGATTGAAGTCGATCAAGCGTCTGTCCCTGCTGCAATAATAAGCCTATTGATACCATTACTTGATACTAATACTAAAACTTGATACTATACTGCCGTGAACAAGAAACACCAGAAGACACTGGATGCTATTTGGGAAACCCCTGCCAAGGTTGGCATCAAATGGACGGCAGTGGAAAGCCTGATCGTGGCACTGGGTGGCGATGTTCGCGAGGGAAACGGATCACGAGTTCGTTTTGAGTTAAATGGGGTGCGCGGTAACTTTCACCGACCGCACCCCGGCAATGAAGCTAAGCGGTATCAGGCCAGGTATTTGAAAGAGTTCCTGGAAGCCGCAGGAGTGGAGCCATGAAGTACAAAGATTATGAAGCTGTAATTGGCTTTGACGAGGAAGATCAGATTTTGCACGGGCGAGTGCTCAATGTGCGCGATGTGATTTCCTTTCACGGCGAATCCATAGAGGAAATCCGTCAGGCATTTGAAGAAGCCATTGACGATTACCTGGCTGACTGTGCAGAACAGGGTAGAGACCCCGATAAGCCATTCTCAGGGAAGTTTGTCGTACGTGTAAAACCGGACGTGCATCGTCAGGCAGCAATTCTGGCTGCGCGCGAACATGTCAGCCTGAATGCCTGGTTGGCAAGCGCAGTAGAAGATAAGATTCAGAAGACTGGCTGATCAGCAGAGCCGCTGGTCTCGTTGAGGCTGCCGGAACAGTTTTAAGCTGGGCAGTTACACAGAATTATTTACAGGCTCGTC
>CAZVBD010000100.1:0-5596 GCA_964625255.1 uncultured Thiohalobacter sp.
GCCAGCTGCGCTCGAAGCTGGGCGAACTCGATATGTACTGGCTTGAATACGATGAAATCAGCGAACTTGCCTCCGATATCGATCATCGCTCCGGCAGTCTTGCCGATGACCTGACCGATATCTATTTCGAGCTTAAACGTGGTCTGAATATGCTCGATGCGGCCGGAATGGATGAAGTTGCCCATCTCTGGGAAATCGGCTTCAAACAACACTGGGGGCAGCACCTCGTGGATGCCGAGCGTCATTTATACACGCTGAGAGCCAATAACCAGCTTGTCTAGCGGTTGCGTGTTGGTCACTTTGGTGCATTTGCGGGTCATTTTGTGCTGCCGGTCGGGATTTTTTCTGTCGTTCTCTCATCTAATGGCGAATCAGGTGCCGCAAACGGTACAATACCGTTATTCCGGGAAACCGAAGGCGGACTGACGGGTTCGTTGACGGTGTATCAACGGACGATGTTCCACTGCCCAAGAGTAAATTATGAATATTCTTTATAGTAAACAGCGTGTTAGAGGTTTTACGCTGATCGAGGTCATGGTCGTTGTGGTCATACTCGGCATCCTTGCCGGTGTACTGGTACCAAAACTCATGAGTCGGCCGGATGAGGCCCGCATCACGGCGGCCAAGTCCAATATCCGTGCCATCGAAGGCGCGCTGAATATGTACAAGTTACAAAACTATGACTATCCCACCACCGAGCAGGGCCTGGAGGCGCTGGCCACCAAGCCGGATATTCCGCCGGAACCGGCCAACTGGGGTGACGGTTATATGGAGCGCCTGCCACTCGACCCCTGGCAGCAGCCTTACCAGTACCTGTCGCCGGGTGTGCACGGTCCGTTTGATGTGTATTCGCTGGGACCGGATCGTAAGCCGAGCGACGATGACATCGGGAACTGGAATCTGAACTGATTGCTTCTGTGATCTTGTATTGCCGCCACATTGTCCGTCAGCCTGCCTCCGGCAGGCTGTTTGCGTTTAGCAGTCCGACACGTTCGAGAGGATTTACGCTGCTGGAAGTGATGGTGGTCGTTCTGATCATCGGAATCATGTTGACCGTGTCGACCTTATCAATACGTGGCGATTCACATGCCGAGATCATGCGGCGTGAAGCCGATCGCATGGTAGCGCTGCTTGACCTTGCCAGTCAGGAAGCGATGATGCGTAGCGAACAGCTGGCCGTGCGCTTTAATGATGAAGGTTATGAGTTCATGCTGTTGCAGAACGGGCGCTGGGTGTTGTTGGACAATGACCAGTCACTGCGTCCACGCACCTTTCCCGACGATATCGAATTGCGTCTTGAGCTGGAAGATAATCCACCACCGTCGCTGGTTACCGAGGAATCTGATCTGCCGCAGGTCTACCTGTTGTCGAGCGGAGAGATGACGCCGTTCGTGGTAACGCTGTTTTCGCCGGGCACCGAAAGGCGTTTTGTTATCAAGGGTACCCTGCTGGGCCGCCTGGAGCTGGAGAAGTGAAGTACACACGCGGCTTCACTCTGCTGGAAATACTGGTGGCGCTGGTGGTTATCAGTCTGGCGATGGGTGCGGTGATTCAGACGGTTAGCAGTTACACAAGAAACCAGGCAAACCTGCGTGACCGCGTGTTTGCACAATGGGTGGCGCGTAACCAGCTTGTCACAATGCAAATTGCGGCTGACTGGCCATCTGTCGGCCAGAAAAAAGGCGAGGTGGATTTCCCGGAAGATGTATCGGGTGCAAAAAAACGCGAGTGGCGCTGGGTGGTGCAGGTCACTCAATCGCCCGAAGAGGATATGCGCCGGCTTGATATTGATGTGTACCGTGGCGGTGCCGACGATGATGCCGCACCGGTGGCCCGCCTGAGCGGATTCGTGGAGAAACCCTGATGCGGGCTATGCGTGGTTTTACGCTGCTGGAGCTGCTGGTGGCATTGTCCATCTTTGCGGCCATCGGTGTTATGGCCTATACCGGGCTGGCCAATGTCATGCGCCAGCAGACCCAGACCGAGGTCTATGCGGATCGCATGCAGGACCTGCAACTGGCCTACCAGGTTCTGGAGCGTGATTTTGAGCAGTTTGTTGATCGCAGTATTCGCAACGAGTTTGGTGATGTGCTTCCGCCCTTGATAGCGGGGGGCAGTTACGCCGGTGTGGAATTTACCCGTACCGGTTATCCCAATCCTGCCGGCTACCTGCGCAGCAATCTGCAGCGTGTCGCTTACCTGGTGGATGATGATCGTCTGGTGCGGCGCAGTTGGCGTGTACTGGATCGTTCACAGGACAGTCTGCCCGACCAGCAGGTGCTGATTGAACGCGTGCAGGGCTTCAGCTTGCGGTATCTCGATGAGACAAAAAACTGGCAACAAAACTGGCCGCCGGCCACCAGCCTGGCTGCGCCTGCCGGTACCACAGCTGCGGGTGTTTCACCTGTGACAAAATGGCCCCAGGCCGTTGAAGTGGAGCTTTCACTGGAGGATCTTGGGGTGCTGAAATGGATATACCGGCTGCCGGAAAGCTATCTGCCGGCGATTACGTTGCCATCCGGTGCCCCCGGTACAGGGCCTCCTGCTGGCGGGTCCGGTGGGTAGATATGAAAATACGTAAGAGACAGTCCGGTGTGGCATTGCTCACGGCCTTGTTGGTGGTAGCGCTGGCAACGGTGGCCGCCGCGAGTATGGCAACCCGCCAGCAACTCGATATGCGCCGTACCGGCAATATGCTGCATAGCGAGCAGGCCTGGGCTTACGCGCTGGGTGCGGAGAGCTGGGCGCGCGTTGTGCTGGCGCGTGACAGCAAGGACACCCAGGTGGATAACCTGAGTGAAGACTGGGCGATCCAGGTACCCGCCTCTTTGGTGGAGGGTGGCTCGGTGGTTGGTCGGGTCATCGATTTGCAGGGGCGGTTTAATGTGAACAGCCTGGTCGTGAACGGGGTGGCTGATCCCGCTGCGATGGATCGTTACAAGCGCCTGTTACGGACGCTGGGTCTTGATGAGTCGCTGGCGGAAACACTGGCCGACTGGCTGGATACCGATATTAATTCACTTCCGCTCGGTGCCGAAGACGAGACTTACCTGCTGTTGATTCCCCCTTATCGGGCTGCCAACCGACTGATGGTGGATGTCAGCGAGTTGCGGCTGGTCAAGGGCTACGACAAAAAAGCAATGAGCGTGCTGTTGGGTGGTGTATCGGGTTCTCCGCTGGTTACGGCGCTCCCCCGGCCGACAGCGATTAACGTTAATACGGCAAGTGCCGAGGTATTAACGACATTGACAAACGGTCTGACGGTGTCTGATGGCGAAACGATCATAGAGGCGCGTGGTGACACCGGTTTTGAAAAGATCCAGGAACTGTCGCAGCTGCAAGTGCTGGCAGGCAAGCCACTCGACACAAAGTCACTGGCGGTTCAGAGCCAGTGGTTTTTGCTGGTGAGTGAAGCCAATGTCGGCCAGGGCCGGGTGAAACTGGCCAGTCTGATACAGCGCACCAAGCTGACTACCCGGGTGATACGTCGGCAACGTGAATTTTTTGATTGGGTGCAGGTACCCGTTGTAGCGACCAATTAACTGTAAGGCGATCATGGTACGATGTGTGCCGGATAACAGGGCAAAGAACGGATGGCAGATACCTTACTGATACGACTGGCGGCGGCGGAAGCCGGCTTTCGCGACTGGCTGCTGGTTGACGAGCAAGGCGGTGCGCGTACGCCCGTGCGTGAAGGCGTACCTGAAGCCGGTGTAATTTCCGGCGCAACACGTACCGTGGTTATTGTGCCGGGTGAGGAGATATTGCTCAGTGAGGCACGCGTTCCCGGGCGTAATCGTCAGCGTGTGTTGCGCGCGATTCCCTATGCGCTGGAGGAACAACTGGCCAGTGATGTAGAGACATTGCACTTCGCCGTGGGTCCTGTGCAGGGAGGTGATGTTTACCCGGTTGCCGTGGTGGATCGGGCGCGAATGGATGCCTGGGCTGATCTGTTGGCAGAACACCATATTGTTGCCAGCCAGTGGCTGCCAGAGATGCTCGCATTACCTTCGACAGAAGCGGGCTGGAGCCTGATGGTTGAGGGCGGCGATGTGCTGGTGCGCAGTGGGCCTTATAACGGTTTTGCTTCTGACTCGGAAACCTTTACCGCATTGATGTCGATGTTTGTTTCGCGAGAGCAGGCGCCTGCGCGGATCAGATTGTTTGGCCCGGGCAACCTTTCTGCCCCCCCTGACGAGATTCCGCTTGAGAAGGTTGACCAGGAATTACAGGCGCTGGAAATTCTGGCGCGTGGCTTTATTCAGGGTCCGACGCTGGACCTGTTGCAGGGTGACTATAGCCGCAGTGAAGAATGGGGACGCATCCTGCGACCCTGGAAGGCGACAGCAGCGATGTTGCTGGCCGGGCTGGTATTGACGGCAGTTTCAACGGGAATAAATTATTACCACCTGTCGGATCAACAGGTACAACTGGCTGCCGGGATAGAGAATATTTACCGGGAAACCTTCCCGAAAGCACGCCGTATCGTTAATCCACGCGCGCAGATGGAACAGAAGCTCAAGCAGTTGCAGCGCAAGGCGGGTGGCGGTGGGCAAACGGCCTTTCTGGCACTGCTGACCGATGTGGCACGAATCCTCCGCAGTAACAGCGGGGTAAAGATACAGAATGTCACCTACCGTGACGGTCGACTGGACCTGCAGTTGCTCGCGGATAATGTCCAGGTGCTGGATCAGTTGAAGCAGGCACTGGTCGGTGAAGGCAAGATGCGCGCAGAAATCCAGTCCGCCACGACGCAGAATGACGGCAAGGTCAACAGTCGCATGCGTGTTGAGGGGGGCCGCGCATGAAGGACTGGTTCATGGGCCTGGATGTGCGCGAGCGCAAGCTGGTCGCGGGTGGTGCTGTGGTACTGGTACTGCTGATGTTTTATCTGCTGGCCTGGGAGCCGGCTGCCGTTGCCTACCATGACCTGAAAAAAACTGTCGCCGATCAGCAGGAAGCGCTCGACTGGATGAAGCGCGCCAGCCGTAAGGTCAAGGCACTGCAAGGCAGTGCGCAGGGTGGTGTACAAAGCCTTGGCGGTCGTTCGTTACTGGCAGTGGTCGACAAGTCGGCACGTTCTGCCGGGCTGGGTCCGGCCATCAAGCGAGTCGAGCCGGATGGTAGCAAGGGCGTCAAGATCTGGCTGGAAGGTGCGGCTTTCGATCCGATGGTGCTGTGGCTGGGCAAGCTGAGTCGCAATTACGGGATTGATGCTTCCGTCGTTACTATCGAACCGCAAGGGGCGGGGCTGGTCAATGTCCGACTGACCCTGGCAGGCCCGGTGACCTGATGACGGTGTGGCGTACCGTGACGGCAGGTGTTGTTGCCTGGCTGGTCTTTCTTGTTGCAACGATTCCCGCGAACCAGGCACTGGCACTGGCGCCACAAATGCCCGGTGTCGTCATTGGCGGTATCCAGGGTACAGTGTGGCATGGACAGGCGCGTAGCGTTGTAGCAGAAGGCGTGCTGCTTGAGAATGTGCGCTGGCGCTTTCGGCCATTATCATTGTTTACTGGCCGGTTTGAGTTTGATCTGCAAGGCAAGCTTGGCAGCAAACCACTGCGTGCAGTGGCGGGAACGGCATTTTCCGGTG
>CAZVBD010000100.1:5696-9699 GCA_964625255.1 uncultured Thiohalobacter sp.
GGCAAGCTTGGCAGCAAACCACTGCGTGCAGTGGCGGGAACGGCATTTTCCGGTGAGCCTTACCTGGGTGATGTCCGGCTTAGTATTCCGGCATCCGAGGTGCTGTATCGTCTGGGCGTAAAGCAGGTGGCGGTTGCTGGTGAGCTGGTGCTGGATCTCGATGATGTACGCTTCTCTCCAACCGGTATTCCTATGTTCAGTGGAGAGATGCGCTGGGCGCCGGCCAATGTTGAGGCGCCGCTGGAATTGTCGCTGGGTAGTGCGACATTGACAACGCAGCACGATGGCAATCTGACCCAGGGTAAACTGGTTGCCAGCGGCGGTGCCTTGCAGGTGCAGGCTGATGTCGAACTTGAAACCAGTGGTGCCTACCGCCTCAATGCCACGATCCGTCTGGCGCAGGGGAATGGAACCGTGCCGCAGGCGGTGACAAAATTTCTGTCCACCTTTGCTGAGTATGATGACGGTAGTTACCGGCTGGAATGGTCGGATACCTTGCTGTAGATCCCAGTTGCCATGAGCTTGTTGTTAATAACGCCGGAACAGCATAATTTTCAGGATCCGACGCTGGAGCTTGATCCACGTCGTTTATACGAAAATTTGTCCAGTATGCCGGCAATGAACACAGGTGAGTCCGTGCGCCAGATACTGCTGGCGCTGGAGCCGCTCAACGAACAGCGTCTTGATACCAGGTTGCGTCTGAAATTGCTTGAAATATACCGGCCCTTCGTGCAGCGACTGTTTGAAGGTGCAGAGCCGATCCGCCTGCGTCAGCAGTTGCTCAGTACCCAGCAACGCAAGCATACCGTGGACGATATCGAGCGTCTGTGCCTGGCGATGGCGAATGGCTACAAGCTGGTCGTCAAGACCTTGTACGAGGCCGGGCAGCACAAGTCTGATCGACTGGCCTTTGGTCGTGTGGCGCGTGCTGCGGTGCGCCAGCTGGCGGCTGCACTTCTGCACAGCTATCGCTATTACCGCCCCGAACCTCCCTTTGTATTCCTGGAGCTTAACCAGCTGTATCGTCTGGCGCGACACCATGGCATTCACGATTGTCTCGATGACAGTGAAGTTGATACAACAAGGGGAGCCGAAGGCGGGAGAGCGGCCTGGGCCGGTACGATAAGCCTTGCAATGAGTTACCAGGCGGTCTGTCTGCTGTCGCTGCTGGATCCCTTTGCCGCAGAGGAAGGACAGGCGGATCTGTATTACCGCACCTTGTTACAGTATTCGGACAAGGTGCGTATTGTGCCCGGGAGTAGCTGGCAGGGGGTGCCGGAAGGGTTGTTTTTTATCGATCTGATGAGCGATAGTCGACCGCGACACTGTGTATTTCTGACATCACCGGTAGAGGGTGATGATCCCTACCTTATCGATGCCCGTACAGTGTTGCAGTCAATGCACAAAATGTTGCTGGCCTTGTCGCAGGATCGGCGACGTCAGCGCAGTGAGGCTGCAATACTGCGATACCTGTTGCCGGAAGTGACGCCGCGCGACAAACGCCGTAGCCGGCGACAGCTTGGTGGAAGCTGGGTTAATGTCGTGGTCGGTCTGAAAACCATTCATGAGTGGTTAAACAGGCACAAGAATAATGAGGCTCCGGAACCGCAACGCTGGGTTATTCGGGATCGTAGCGAGCAGGGTTATCGGTTGGGGTGGAGTCAGAGTTCGGCGAATACGTTACAGGTTGGTGATCTTGTTTGCGTTGTTGGTGATGGAGAAAAACCGGATGCTGAATTCCATCTGCTGGTGGTGCGCTGGGTGCGTGATGAGCGAGACAAGGGAACCGAGCTGGGTGTTGAGGTTTTCAGGGGTGTTCCGGCGGCGGTTGAACTTGAACTGGATGATGAGATGGGCGGCAAGATACGCTGTCATGCCCTGTTTATTCCGTCTTCCGGTAAAGAAGGATCGGCTGCGCGCCTGGTCACTCCGGCCGGATTGTATGCGCATGGGCGCCCCGTGCTGATTCATGTCGGGGATCGTGATGTGAAAGTGCGCTGTGCGACACAGGTTGAACAGTCGCCAGGATTTGATTGTTTTGAGTTTACTGCGGCAGGTTGAATGATGAGTGCAAAACGTAAAAAAAACGGCAAGGGGAAAAGCCGGAAGATTCCGGTTGAAGTAGAAATGACGTCGGAGACCAAGTGTGGTTTCTGTACTAACACCAAATGCTGTACCTATATCAGCCAGGAAATTGATGTACCGCGTTCCAAGGAGGACTTTGATTTTTTACTCTGGCAGATTTCGCACCGCGATATTCGCGTCTACAAGGATGAAGGCAGCTGGTACCTGTTGGCCGATAACCCTTGTACGCATATCGGGAAAGGCGGGCGTTGTGGTATTTACGATGATCGTCCGCAGATATGCCGGGATTACTCCAACGATTACTGTGAATTCGATGCGCCGGCAGAAGAGGGTTTCGAACTGTATTTTGATGGTTACAAGTCGTTGCTGAAGTATTGTAAAAAACGTTTCAAGCGCTGGGGTCAAAGACCGTATTCGTAACACGCCACAAGGTGTGACCTGCCCCGTTCCGTCATTCCGGCGCATGCCGGAATCCATGAACTGTGCGGCAACTGATTTCAGACCAGGTCTTCGAGTAACTCGTTGAAGTTTCCTATGGCTATAAAATCTTCCGTTTGTTTTGGCGCTGCCTTGCTATCCGGCAGTCGTACAGCACGCAAGTGGCGGACACCGTAGTCACGCGCGGCACGCAACACCGGTAAACTGTCATCCACGAATAATGTTCTGTCCGGGTCGAAAGAGTCTTCTTTAGCCAGACGTGGCCAGAACAGTGCGTCTTCCTTGGGTATGCGGAAGGCATGGGCACAGATTAGCTGGTCAAAGTGTCCGGCCAGCCCGGTAACAGACATTTTCAGCTCAACGACCTTGTGATGTGCATTGGTCAGCAGCGCAATGCGCTTGTTCATGGCGCGTAGCACCTGCAGAAACTCAACGACATGGGGGTGAACCTGGATCAGGTGCTCCAGTTCCTGTTTCAGGGCGCCGATATCCAGGCCCAGTTCCCGACTCCAGTAATCAATGCAGTACCAGTCGATAGTGCCTTCAACAGCCCGGAAGCGCGGAAATATCTGTCGCCTGGCCTCGTCCACGGAAATCCGGTGTTTTTCCGCATAACGCAGGGGCACGTGTTCCATCCAGAAATGGTTGTCAAAATGCAGGTCCAGCAAGGTGCCATCCATGTCCAGAAACACGGTATCGATGTCTTGCCAGGGGAGTGGGTGGGTCATGGTGCTTAATCGGGTGGCGAGGATAGCGTATGATACGATCTTCCCGCCAACGGGTGAAGCAGCGAGACGTGTCGATGAATGTGTGTGACTATCTGAATGATGTGCGCCAGCTGGCAAAGCAGGCGGGTGAAAAAATTCTCGAGGTGTACGGTACCGAGTTCTCGGTGGAGGACAAGGATGACAAGTCTCCGCTGACGGCAGCAGACATGGCGTCACACAATACCATTGTCGCCGGTTTGAAAACGCTGACGCCGGAAATTCCCGTGCTGTCTGAAGAGGATGCAAAAATCCCCTTCGAGAAGCGCGCCAGCTGGCAAACTTACTGGTTGATCGACCCACTCGATGGCACGAAAGAATTCATCAAGCGTAATGGCGAATTTACCGTGAACATTGCCCTGATTCGTGATGGTGAGCCGGTGCTGGGTGTGGTCTATGTGCCGGTCACTGGTGTGACCTACGCAGCCTGTGAAGGTCGGGGTACGATCAAGGAAACACCCGGTGAAGGTGAGCAGGCTATTCATGTGCGCAAGCTGTCAGAGGGGCCGATTGCTGTGGTGGGCAGCCGTTCTCACCAGGGCGATTCACTGAAAGCTTTTCTTGAAAAGCTGGGTGACCACGAAATCGTCAGCATGGGCAGCTCATTGAAAATCTGTCTGGTGGCAGAGGGTGCGGCCGATGTGTATCCGCGTCTTGGCTTAACATCAGAATGGGATACGGCCGCAGCGCATTGTGTTGTGGTGCAGGCGGGTGGC
>CAZVBD010000101.1:0-9690 GCA_964625255.1 uncultured Thiohalobacter sp.
GCCATCCAACGTTTCTTGAGCCGCACATAATGATCAGCCGAATACCCCAGAAACGCCTTTTCCTTTTCCGTCAATTCACGCTTGCGTTGCGCCGGTGACCCCACATACAGATAGCCGCCCTCCAGCTCCTTGCCCGGCGTGACCAGCGCACCGGCACCCACCATCGCGCCTGTTCCCACCCGCGCACCATCCAGCACCACCGCCCCCATACCAATCAGACAACGATCCTCCACCGTACACGCATGTAATACGACCTTGTGCCCGATCGTCACCTCATCACCGATAATCAGCGGCTGACCACCCGGTGCATATTCACTGTCATGGGTAACATGCAGGACAGAACCATCCTGGATATTGGTACGCGCACCGATGCGAATAAAGTTCACGTCACCACGCACCACACTCATGGGCCAGATTGAACTGTCCGCACCAATCTCGACTTGCCCCGCCACCATGGCCTGCTCGTCAACATAGGCACCAGACCCAAGTATCGGGGCATGGCCATCAAAGATTCGGACAGACACAACCGTTTCCGCTACAACCGGTAGGCCAGACGGGTCATGATTCCGGACGTCAGCCCCATCAGCGTCTTGACCGGCCCGGGCAACTCAACACCGCCGGCGGCTTTTGCCATCTCACCGTGGCGTGCCTCGTCGAGCTTCATCTGCTCCAGCACCGTGCGACTTTTAGCATCTTTAGGCGATATTTTCTTCAGGTGTTCATCGAGGTGCTGAACAACCTGACGCTCGGTTTCCGCCACAAACCCGAGGCTCCACTTGTCGCCCGCCAGCCCGGCCGTGGCGCCCAGGGCAAATGACCCGGCATACCAGAGTGGATTGAGGTAACTCAGATGCCCTTCCAGTGCATGAACACGTTTCTCACACCAGTCGAGGTGATCATTCTCCTCGGCAGCGGCACGCTCCATACGCTCACGTACCTCAGGTAACTTTGCGGTCAACGCCTGGCCCTGGTAGAGCGCCTGTGCGGCGACCTCACCGGCATGATTCACCCGCATCAGGCGTATCGATTCGGTTTTTTCCGTCTCGCTGAGTTCTGCTTCCTCAATATTGTCAGTCGGATCGGGGCGTTCAGTGACCAGTGGGCGGCCCACCAACGTACGGATAGCCTGGTCGAAGTTCATCACCAGATGGTCAAAGGGAGTGTAGTCTCGCTTTCTCATATCAACAGTGTCGATGATTTACCCGGTAGTTTCAACAGATGTGGGTCCACCCCGCAGATACCCGGTTTTTAACGCCGTGGCAGGTTACGCCCGTAGAAGATTTCCATAATTTCATGTTCCACCTGACGACTGATGCGGCGTTTTTCCGCTGCTGCCATGGCTTCCAGACCGGCACCGAACAGATAGTCGTCAAGTGACAGGTTTTTAAGACGCATCTTGGTATGAAATATATTCTCCTGGTACACGTTGACGTCGACCATCTCGTAACGCTCGCGGGTATCGCGTGACAGGAAATTCTGGATGGAGTTGATCTTGTGATCAATAAAGTGCTTGCGGCCACGTATGTCGCGGGTAAAACCCCGCACACGGTAGTCCAGGATGACGATATCTGACTCAAAACTGTGTATCAGGTAATTCAGCGCCTTGAGGGGTGATATTTGCCCACAGGTTGATACATCAATATCCACACGGAAGGTGCTGATACCGTTATCCGGATGGCTCTCCGGGTAGGTATGTACGGTGACATGACTCTTGTCCAGGTGCCCCACTACGGCTTCAGGGAGTGGACCCGGCGACTCGGTATTGGGAACATCCGGCGTCCTGGTCAGTTCCTCGGCAATCAGCATGGTCACACTCGCACCCTGTGGCTGATAATCCTGGCGTGCGATATTCAGGATGTTCGCATCAATAATATTGCATACATCCGTCAGGATATGTGTCAACCGTTCAGCATTGTAGGCGTCATCGATATACTCAATATATTCACACCGGTCGGCAGAGGAGCTGGTATAGCAGATATCGTAAATATTAAAGCTGAGTGTCTTGGTAAGGTTATTGAAACCTTCCAGCTTGATTTTTTTCATGGCGCGGCCGGGCACAGATGTTCACCCGGCGTTCGCAATGGGTGGGTGATAAATCATTTGTACTATGACCTGTTCCGGACCCACGCAGTAAAAACTGCGCGCACCATCACGGTGTGTACGCGGCTCTGATTTCATTTCGACAGTGTTATCCAGCAGGAAGCGGTACCAGTCATCGACATCTTCCGGCGTCTTCAGAATAAAACCGATATGATCCAGTAGCTGGCCCTGTTCTGCGGGGGCGATATCGCTACGGTGTAATGCGAGATTGTCGTTGCCGGACGTCAGGTATACGTTATCCGGATCAGGCCGCCATTCCACCTGCATGCCCAGCAGATCGACATAAAACTGCTCTGCCGCCTCAAGATCACGGGCATACAACGCAATATGCCGCATCCCGGCGGTCGGGTTTGGCCGTTCCATTCAGGCCTCCTGGATTTCGTAGTCGTGAGTGATGGTCGCTGTCTTGCCCAGCATGATGGATGCCGAGCAGTATTTATCCGCCGACAACGATACGGCACGCGCGACACGCTTTTCGTCCAGCCCCTTGCCGGTCACGATAAAATGTACGTGGATGGTGTGAAATACCTTCGGGTCTTCATCCGTGCGCTCGGCTTCCAGCTCTGCCACACAGTCGGTCACGGGCTGGCGCGACTTTTTGAGAATATGCACCACATCAAAGGCCGTACAACCGCCCAGGCCGAGCAGCAACATTTCCATCGGACGTACACCCAGATTACGCCCGCCGTGATCCGGTGGGCCGTCCATAACCACGGCGTGTCCACTGCCGGATTCACCGATAAATGTCGCGTCCTGAACCCATTTGATGCGTGCCTGCATGGCAAAAATCCTCAGAAAACGTTCAAAACGTGAAGGTTATCACAGTTCAACGAATGGACTGCCTTCACCAGCCGTATCCTGTTCAAGACCAGCACCTCTCCTGCCGAAACAGGTGGTATCCGGCCCGGTCCCGAACAGGACGGCGGAATCTACTTGCCAATGAAAGGTAACCCTATGGTCCAGACACTGCTGAAACCCGCTGAAACCTCCACCGTTGACCGGTTTCTGGAAAACTGCCACCGACGCCGCTACCCGGCCAAGAGCGTTATCATCTACGCGGGTGATCAGCCGGATGTGCTCTATTACATTGTAGAAGGTTCTGTCAGCGTGCTGATTGAGGATGAAGATGGCCACGAAATTGTGCTCGCCTACCTGAATCCCGGTGATTTTTTCGGGGAAATGGGTCTTTTCGGCGAAGACAGCGACCGCAGTGCCTGGGTACGTACCAAAAGCCAGTGTGAACTGGCCGAAATCAGCTACGGACGCTACCGCCAATTGACTGAAAATGACCCCGGTATCCTGTACATGCTGGCCGGTCAGATGGCCAGTCGCCTGCGCCACACCAGCCGCAAGGTCAGTGACCTGGCATTCCTGGATGTCACCGGCCGCGTAGCACGTACGTTGCTGGATTTGTGCAAACAACCGGATGCCATGACCCACCCGGACGGGATGCAGATCAAGATTACGCGTCAGGAAATCGGGCGTATTGTGGGCTGCTCGCGAGAGATGGTCGGGCGCGTGCTGAAATCGCTTGAGGAACAGGGGTTGATTACGGCCAAGGGTAAAACCATGGTGGTGTTTGGCGCGCGTTAGAGAAAGTCTGAATACTTCATCTTCCGTCATTCTGGCGAAGGCCGGAATCCAGAAAACTCAATGCCCTCGGCTTTTGTCGGGGGTGTTTTGGTTTTGGTGGTTGATTTTCGTCAGAAGAATAGCTCTCGCAATTTAACTCCGGGATCTTCGGCCTTCATAAACGCTTCACCAACCAGAAAAGCATGTACGTCAGCCGCATGCATACGCTGTACATCATCAACGGTATGAATACCGCTCTCGGTCACCAGCAACCGGTCCTCCGGAAAATCCTGCTTTAACATCAGGGTCGTATCCAGGCGGGTCTCAAAAGTACGGAGATTACGGTTATTCACGCCGATCAACGGTGCCGGTGTTGTCAGTGCACGCGCCATCTCTTGCGCATCATGGACTTCTACCAAGGCATCCATGCCGATTTCTCCAGCCAGTGCCAACAGGTCGCGCAGGGTCATGTCATCAAGCGCTGCAACGATTAACAAAATACAATCGGCGCCCAGTGCCCGTGCTTCCCAGACCTGGTAGGTGTCTATGACAAAATCCTTGCGCAGGACGGGTAGCTGGCAAGCAGCACGGGCCTGCTGCATATAGGTATCAGCTCCCTGAAAAAAATCCACATCCGTCAATACCGACAGACAGGTGGCACCACCCTTTTCGTAACTGGCGGCAATCTCTGCCGGTACAAAGTGTTCTCTCAAGACACCCTTGCTCGGTGAAGCTTTCTTGATTTCAGCGATTACAGCTGCATCGCCATCAACCGCGCGTCGACGCAGGGCGTTCAGAAAACCACGCGGTGCATCGGCGCTTTTAACGCGTTCACGCAGGATCTCCGGTGAAGTGCGTTCGCGACGCTCAGCGACTTCTTCTGCCTTGCGCCGGAGAATTTTTTTGAGGATATCAGGGGTATCTGACATGGGATAAATAATCTGACTAGAAGCTGTTACTGACTTCGACAAGTCGGGCAAAGGTCTGTTTTGCTGAACCCGAGGCAATCACTTCAAGTGCCTTGTTGATACCCTCAGCAAGACTGTCGGCAAGGCCGGCCACATAAATGGCGGCACCGGCATTCAATGCAACAATATCGCGGGCCGGCCCAGGGTCATCATCGAATACCCGGGTGATCAATGCCAGGCTTTCCTGTGCATCTTTAACGGCAAGGTCTGCAATATGGGCTGTTTGCAGTCCAAACTGTGATGGTTCAATACGATAACAACGTACCTTCCCATCCTTGAGTTCAGCAACCTGCGTGGCCGAGCCAATACTGATTTCATCCAGTCCGTCATCAGCATGTACGACCAGCACATGGTGGCTGCCGAGTTTGCCGAGCACCTGTGCCAGTGGTTCCAGCCAGTCGGCACTGAACACACCGAGCACCTGGTTGGGTGCACCGGCCGGATTGGTCAGTGGACCCAGCAGGTTAAACAGGGTACGCACACCCATTTCCTTGCGCGGGCCGATAGCGTGCTTCATGGCACTATGGTGCTTGGGGGCGAACAGAAATCCGATGCCAACCTTGTCCACGCAGGCAGCAACCTGCTCAGCGGTCAGATCAAGATTGACACCGGCTGCTTCCAGCACATCGGCACTGCCGCAGCTCGACGACACGGAACGGTTACCGTGCTTGGCAACCTGTGCACCGGCGGCAGCCGTCACCATGGCGCTGGCAGTAGAAATATTAAACGTCGATGCGCCATCACCGCCGGTACCGCAGGTATCCACCAGATGATCGCCTGCCACGGGGACCGGCGTTGCCAGTTCTCGCATCACTTTTGCCGCCGCCGCAATTTCATCGACGCTTTCACCTTTCATACGCAGACCGATTAAAAACCCACCGATCTGTGACGGTGTTGCCTGGCCGGTCATAATCAACTGCATAACATCGTGCATTTCTTCCGCGTCTAAATCCTGTCGCTCGGTAACGCGGCGAATCGCTGCCTGCATATCCATGGTTCAGGTCTCCAGAAAGTTCTTTAACATGTCATGGCCATGCTCGGTCAGAATCGACTCGGGATGAAACTGAACCCCTTCAATGGGCAGCTCACGGTGTTTAACACCCATGATTTCATCGATTTCACCCTCCGCATTGCGGGTCCACGCCGTGACCTCAAGGCAATCCGGGAGACTATCCTTTTCGATCACCAGGGAGTGGTAACGGGTGGCTTCCAGCGGATTCGACAAGCCACGGAATACCCCTTCACCGCGGTGATAAATCATTGACGTCTTGCCGTGCATGATTTCACCGGTATGCACAATTTTCCCACCAAACGCCTGGCCAATACTCTGGTGCCCCAGGCACACACCGAGAATCGGTACGCGCCCGGCAAAAACCTTGATCGTTTCGACGGATACCCCCGCCTCATTCGGTGTACAGGGTCCGGGAGAAATCACTATTTTCTCCGGGGCAAGCGTTTCAATCTCCGCCACACTGATCTGGTCATTGCGATACACGTGCACGTCTGCACCCAGCTCACCAAAGTACTGCACCAGGTTGTAGGTGAAAGAATCGTAGTTGTCGATCATCAGGATCATGTTTGACATATCCTATTAACTATCATCATCAATTTTTCTTGGTATGCCCGATATACACGCATAGCCACATGCATTTTACGTCACCGCCGCTGGCCAAGTCGGGCGCATATCCTAGCACGCCGGCACAAATAACCAGCCCACCCTCAGTTCTTTTTTGTATGTTTAAGAACTCGAATAGCCGAATCCTCCGCCCTTGTAGCTTTCCACACAAATTCATTGGAAACGACAAATCAATTTTATAACTTGAATAAACTTGATTTGTAGTAAATTGTAACTATAATTCGCCACACATGCAGAAGACCATGAAAACAGAAGTGCTCCGCAAAGCTCTCGCTGAGCGCGGGTTAACGCAGAAAGACCTTGCCAACGAGCTAGGCGTTTCTGCCCAGGCAATAACCAATTGGCTGAAAGGCAAAGATTTTCCTCGCCCGGCCACGCTTCTAAAACTTGCCTCCACCCTCCAGCTGACATTTGAACAAATGGTACAAGCCGACGATGTGAATCGGCCTATCGTCGCTTTCCGCAAAAAGGGCGGCGCAAAGACGACAAATGCCCATATTAACAAGGCGGAAGAAATGGGTATTTTGCTCAAGCCACTAGTACCCTATTTGCCCGAGCAGCAAGCTCTGCGCACCTTGATCACCACTCCATCAACCGAATACAACAAACTCCAGGCCGCCGTATTACAGACCCGCAGTCGTCTGGGCATTGGAGAGCAAGCCGCATTGGGTTACGAGTCACTGATTGGGGAGTTCAAGAATAGTGGCGCTGTTCTTGTACCTGTCATGTGGGGCGCAAAACAGCGCCATGAAAACGCGATCCATATTCGCCTGCCCCGGGAAGACGTTACCTTCATTCTGCTCAACCTGGATACACGGATTGAGGATTTCAAATTCTGGATGGCGCATGAACTGGCGCATGTCTATACCCCAAACCTTGCGGGTAGCGAAGCAGGTGAAGACTATGCCGATGCTTTTGCCGGCGCCCTGCTGTTTCCAGAACCCTGTGCTGAAGCGTGCTACAAGACAGCCCGCAAAAAGACCAGCAACGATGGCGTCATGCGCGCTTTACTAAAATGTGCAACCCAACACATGATCTCATTGAACACGGTCTACCAGCAGGTCAGGCAATACGCCAGGGCCAACGGCATGCCTGCGCTTGTCATCGATGAAAATAATATGCACGCAACGCGTAATAGCCTTACAGGGCCGCTGATCAGTGAAGCACTGTACGATCCGGCTCCGCCCATGCCGGATGTTTATATCGCATCCTGCGAACACGCCTTTCAGTCGGATTTTTTTCGCGCGCTCAGGAAAATGCTGCAGGAGCGGGAAACCGGTCCTGCCTATCTGCAACAGATCCTTGATATGTCGATTCACGATGCGAAGTCCCTGTATGAGGAACTTCGTCATTGACCCTGGTACTGCTCGATACCAATGCCTATCTGCGATTGGCAAAACGTATCAAGCCCCTGCTGGGCATCCCTTTCGGACAGAAAGGCTATGTACTCACGATATTGAAAGATGTAGAAAACGAAGTACACAACAGCGCGCGCCTGCAAGAACGCTTTCCGTGGTTTGATAACCCGCCACTGAAACAGGAACGCCTGGCAAAACGTGTCCGCCTGAGCCAGGCTGAAAAAGCACAGATCCATGCCATGACCAGCGTGCTTCGGGCGCATGTGCTGGAAAACACCTCGGGCTACACCCGTCTCGGTCGCTCGCCTCCGTCACCCACAGATTGCTTTTGCCTGGCCTTTGGCCAGGTTCGCCCTGCTGTTGTTGCCACTGATGATCTGGGTATGCACAAACTGGCGGATGATTTTGAATTACCCGTTTTTCACTGCCACGATGTTTTGAAAAAGATGCTGACGGCCAAGATCATCGAAAAGGGCATGGTGATTGAAATCTATCACGCCCTTGAGATTAACGGTGATCTCCCGCGCTCATGGGTAGAGGTAAAGCATACGGACTTCAGGAAAGTATTCGGTCCGAAGCCAAAATAAATCACGCTTCTTCTGACTGATAGTTTTTATAGATACAGGTTCGGTATCTGCAAATCCGTCGAAGGTGCTAATGTCGGAATCGTCCCCCAGAAATTCGATGTACTCCTGCCCCGTCACCTCTGGCAGGAATCCGGCAGACACTGGCCCGGTTCAAACGGTCTATTCCGCCTAACCCCAGACGCAGTTGATGGCCTGCTCAATCTTCTGCTCTTCCTCCTCAATCTTGCACCTGTATTCTTCAATGTTCTTCTGATATCCCTCGATCTCTGCCACGATTTCCTTCTGGACTTCCAGGAGAGGGGGGGGGGATTTTCGCCTTTCCATGCCACGCTTAGTTGCATAAACCATCGCTATTCCGTTACCTTCAGATTTGATTTTTTCAGAATCTTCCTGAAGCAAATAGAACAAGAACTTTTTATCAATCCTGTCTGACGTTACAACTTTCCGGATATGGTAATGGTAAATCGCCCTTGGCCCCTCCCAGATGCCCTGGTCAGTTTGATGTTGGGTTCCAGTACGATATTGGCCTTGCCACCCTTTTCATCAAAAAAGCGCCAGCCGGATTCCTCCAACAGCTTGTTGATTTTGATGCGGGCTTTGGCTTCTTTGGCGGCCATGGGTCTTATGCAGTCCTTATCTTGTTGTTTTGCTATTCAACGGCATGCAGCATCAGTCCTGCCCCCCCTTGCAGTGGCTCCCATCCAGCCCGGCCAGCGCCAGCGCCACGGCACGGAAAATCGCGCGGCCCTTGTTCATGGTCTCTGCCCATTCATTGGCCGGCACAGAGTCCGCAACAATACCGGCACCTGCCTGAATATGCAGGACATCATCCTTGATGACCGCAGTGCGAATCGCAATCGCGGTATCCATATTGCCGGACCATGACAGGTAGCCCACTGCACCGGCATAGACACCGCGCTTGACCGGTTCCAGTTCGTCAATAATTTCCATGGCACGAATTTTTGGTGCTCCGCTCACCGTACCGGCCGGGAAGGTGGCACGCAGGACATCAATCGCAGAAAGGCCAGGGAGAATCCGGCCGGTGACATTGGATACGATATGCATCACATGGGAGTAACGTTCGACAATCATTTTGTCGGTCAGTTCGACACTACCGATTTCACTGACGCGGCCGGCATCGTTTCGACCCAGATCGATCAGCATCAAATGTTCGGCCAGTTCCTTGGGGTCCGCCAGCAACTCTTCTTCAAGCGCCTTGTCTTCCGCTTCAGTGCTGCCACGTGGACGGGTGCCGGCAATAGGACGTACGGTCACTACATCATCTTCGAGCCGCACCAGGATCTCAGGAGAGGATCCGACGATATAAAAGTCTTCCAGATCAAGAAAAAACATATACGGCGACGGGTTAAGACCACGCAGTGCACGGTACAGGTCAAGGGGAGGCGCATGGAACGGAATCGACAGCCGCTGCGACAATACCACCTGCATGGCGTCACCCTCGACGATGT
>CAZVBD010000102.1:0-1806 GCA_964625255.1 uncultured Thiohalobacter sp.
ACACCATCGCCAACTTCAACATGTATGTGAACCTGCCGCACAATTTCAAGGGCACACACATGTCACGTTTTGTGGAAATCCTCAACCTGCACGAACGTGAAATCGGTGTTGAGTCGTTCAAGGAAATGCTCGGTGAAATGGCCGAACGCCTGGAAGCAGCAGCCGGGCACATTGAAATGACCTTCCCCTATTTCATCAACAAGACGGCGCCGGTCTCCGGTGTTCAAAGCCTGCTCGACTACGAGGTTTCCTTCATCGGTGAAATCCGCGACGGCACACCGAAGATGAAAATCAAAGTTATCGTACCCGTCACCAGCCTGTGCCCCTGCTCCAAGAAAATCTCCGACCGCGGCGCACATAACCAGCGCTCACACGTTACCGTTACCGCAACAACCCGCGATTTCGTATGGATCGAGGAACTGATTGATCTGGTTGAAGGCCAGGCTTCCTGTGAACTCTACGGCCTGCTCAAACGCCCGGACGAGAAACACGTCACCGAAAAAGCCTATGACAACCCCAAGTTTGTGGAAGACATGGTGCGCGACATCGCGGCGGCCCTGAACGTTGACGACCGCATCAGTGCCTATGTCGTGGAATCAGAAAATTTTGAGTCCATCCATAACCACTCGGCCTATGCCCTGATCGAACGTGACAAGGAAACAGATCTGCTAGTCGATGGCGAGTAGCCACCCTGCGCTCCACAGCACTACGGCCGCCATCAACCCGGCCAGCACATCGTCCAGCATAATGCCTGTCCCGCCGTGAACCTTCTGGTCTGCCCAGCTAACCGGCCAGGGTTTCCAGATATCAAATAACCGGAACAGGACAAACCCGGCTGCGATGCCTGCCCAACCTTCTGGCGCTGCAGCCATCGCAATCAGGAAACCGGCAAATTCATCCCAGACAATACCGGGGTGATCGTGAACACCCAGCACCCGCGACGCATACCCACAGATCCCTACACCGACCAGCGTGATGAGTATCGTTGCCAACACGTACCCGGTAAACGTCAGCTGATCCAGCAACAGGAACAAGGGTATCGCCATCAATGTCCCCGCCGTTCCCGGCGCGCGCGGCGCAAGCCCGGACCCGAAGCCAAATGCCAGCCACACCACCGGGTCGGAAAATACCCGACGAGCCTCGACGCGCTCAGTCATTGCGCACACGGAAGTGATCAAAACCTTCGATTGCCGGTGTATAGGGCGAGCCGTCGTCACGCACACAACGGATACCCGGCTGAGGTTCGATAATGCCAATTTCTGCAAGGGGTAATGCACAGGCTTCCGCGGCACGATAAACCTGTTCGACACAATCAGCATCTGCCGTAAAACATAGCTCGTAGTCATCACCACCATTCAACTGACAGGCCAGTGCCACCTCATCATCGAGTGTCTGTAAACCGCGAGAACGGGTAATGGCATCGACATTCACCTGTGCGCCACAATGACTGGCATCCAGTATGTGTTGAATATCGGCCAGCAGCCCGTCAGAGACATCAATAGCTGCCGCGGCAACACCCGCCAGCGCCTGTCCAAACGCCACTCTGGGTTCCGGCCGGTTCAGGCGTGTCAGTAACGCTTCCATGACTGGCTCACCTGCCTGTAATCGCTGCAAGGCACAGGCCGCATCACCGGGCGTACCGGTAACAAAAATATGCTGCCCCGGTTTCGCCGCATCGCGTCGCAGGGCATGCGCTGCATCAACCTGCCCCAGCAGCTGTACGGTGATCGATAAGGGACCACGCGTCGTATCACCACCGACCAGGGCAACATTGAAACGGTCCGCCAGTTGAAAAAAACCTTCGGC
>CAZVBD010000102.1:1906-9665 GCA_964625255.1 uncultured Thiohalobacter sp.
CCTGCAAAACACAAAGTCTAGCATTCGCACCCGGTCATGACATGTTCGTAGACGGGAACACTGGACAGCCACGTAACCGCGAGGCAGCATGAGCACCTGTCCTGCTCTCAACCAACCAGGAGTATCTGGCAATGTCACCTATCTCACAGCTATTACGAAACAGCCTCGTCGCAACCGGTCTATTGCTCGCCACGACAAGCCAGGCAGCCGATGTCCTGGTACAACGATCCATCGGTATGGAACTGGCGCGTGATGTCGCCAATGAAGCGGTGCTCGCCTGTCGCAAGGCGGGTTACCAGGTCAGTGCTGTTGTCGTTGACAGGAATGCGTCGGTTCGTGCCGTCCTGCGTGATGATGCAGCACCGCGTTTTACCGCCGACATCTCACGGCGCAAAGCCAACATGGTCATTATGGGTGGAACCGCCAGCGGCACCGTCGTAGAGAACCGTGCAGACATCCGCAATGAACTCAACCACATTGATGGACTGATTATGCTGAAAGGCGGACTGCCGATTATCGTCGGTGGTTACCGCATAGGTGCCGTCGGTGTCAGCGGCGCGCCCGGTGGTGACCTGGATGAAGCCTGTGCACGTGCTGCACTCGATGCGCTGGAGGATCGCATCGCCTTCTCTGACTAGTGCGCCGGTTATAACCAGTACTTGGGATAATGTCGCTTTGGGTTACTGGACAAGTTATTGACCACCAGGGCAACAGCCAGCATGATAAAAGCGCCAGAAGCTATCGGCGTCAGCACAAACTGATAGCCGGTACTGTGTACCTGGGCACTGCCAATAACAGCGATAAGTGCAGTAGCCCCGCCGGGCGGGTGTAACGTACGGGTAAAATGCATGGCTACGATAGACAATGAAACGGCCAGCGCTCCCAGTACCGCAACGTCCAGGGCCAGATATTTGTAGACCGTTACACCAATAGCGGCAGAAATAATATGCCCGCCAATCAAATTTCGCGGCTGTGCAAGTTCCACCTGTGGGGTTCCGTAAAGGAGAACGGCAGACGCGCCAAATGATCCCACCAGAAACAGGCTGTCCAGTAAATTGGAGTGCGTTAACCGGCTCAGGGTGGCAACAAGATAGATCCCGATAAAGGCACCAAGCCAGGACCAGAGAATTTTACTAAAGGGTTTTCTTGGTGGGCAAATATCACCACCTTTCATTTTTCCAAAGAAAGATCGAATCATGCGTTGGCCTGCCCTGACAGTCAGATATACAAGACTTCACGTCTCGTTAACATTTATGGGTTCTACATATCCTTTGTGGGTTCTATATATCCTTGGGCAACAAAATAGCCTTAAGTTAAAAAGATAGCAAACATGACTTACCTGGCCAGTAACCGGTCCAGCTGGTTGGCAAACGTCTGGCGATCAGCCTGGCTCAGCGATGCAGGCCCGCCGGTATTTACCCCGCTACTACGCAGGGTATCCATAAAATCCCGCATGTTCAGGCGCTGACGAATGTTCTCTTCCGTATAAAGGGCACCACGGGGATTCAGGGCCAGGCAGTCCATGGCAACGACCTCGGCGGCCAACGGGATGTCTGCAGTTATCACCAGGTCTCCCGCTTCTGCGTGCTGCACGATGTAGTTATCCGCCACATCAAACCCGGCAGCAACCTGGACTGAACGGATGTACCGGGATTTGGGAATCTGCAAGGGTTGGTTGGCCACCAGCGCCACCGATACACTCACCCGGTCCGCTGCGCGAAACAGGATATCCTTGATCACTTTCGGGCAGGCGTCGGCATCAACCCAGATCTGTTTTAAGCTCATAACCTATCACGCAGAACACACAGTGTTTTTGACATAACGGGTTCATTATATCGAAAACCAGACCGGTATTTGACATTACAGGCACAAGACACGTTTGATTTCTGTTATACTGTGCCCATTCCGGGTGCCTGACCGGTTAGCACCCTTTGCGACAGATTGATGTCGCCGGAAAAAATCTTGAGCCGTTTGCCCTTTATATCAGGGCCTCCCGCAAGCAAGAATCCCCTTATCCAGCCCGAACCGGCTCCCGCCAGCCTATGCTGTTGCAGGAAGGGCAAGACTGGAGTCATTACCCCGATGTCATTTGATACCCTCGGCCTGTCGGCCGAACTCCTGCGTGCGATCAGCGAGCAGGGCTACAACGAACCTACCCCGATCCAACGCAAGGCAATCCCTGTCGTTCTCGAAGGCAAGGATGTATTGGCCGGTGCCCAGACCGGTACCGGCAAGACCGCCGGTTTCACGTTACCGCTATTGCAGCGTTTGAGTGATAAACCCGCAAGCAAAGGCCGACGTCCGATTCGGACACTGGTGCTCACCCCGACCCGCGAACTGGCCGCCCAGGTCGGCGACAGCATAAAAACCTATGGCCGTCACCTGCCACTGCAATCGACCGTCATTTTTGGCGGGGTCAAAATTAACCCGCAAATCGAAAAGCTGCGTCGTGGTGTTGATATCCTGGTGGCCACACCCGGCAGGCTGCTGGATCATGCCAACCAGAAAACTGTAGATCTGTCACAGGTCGAAATTCTGGTGCTGGATGAAGCTGACCGGATGCTGGATATGGGTTTCATCCATGACATCCGTAAAGTGATGGCACTGCTACCGGACAAGAGTAAACGCCAGACACTGCTGTTCTCCGCCACCTTCTCCAACGAGATCAAGCAACTCGCCAATCGCTTGCTCAACAGCCCGGAACTGATCGAGGTAGCACGCTGTAATGCTACGGCTGAGCGCATCGAGCAGCGTGTTCACCCGGTCGATAAATGCCGCAAGCGTGAGCTGCTGAGTTATATGATTGGTTCGGGCAACTGGCGCCAGGTATTAGTCTTTACTCGCACCAAACACGGTGCCAATCGCCTGGCCCAGCAGCTGGAAAAAGACGGCCTGACGGCTTCCGCCATTCATGGCAACAAAAGTCAGGGCGCCCGTACCCGTGCATTAGCCGGATTCAAAAGCGGTGATATCCGTGTACTGGTCGCTACCGATATTGCCGCTCGTGGCCTGGATATCGATCAACTGCCACATGTTGTGAATTACGAGTTACCCAACGTACCGGAAGACTATGTACACCGCATTGGTCGTACCGGACGTGCCGGCAACGAAGGGGAAGCGATTTCCCTGGTATGCATCGATGAACTCAAACTGTTGCGTGATATCGAACGGCTATTGAAACGCGAGATTCCCAAAGAAACGCTGGAAGGTTATGAGCCGGACCCCCGCATCAAGGCCGAGCCTATCCAGAACGGGCGCAATAGCAATGGCAATGGCAAGGGACGTTCCCAGCCGCGCAAACAGGGTGACGCGCGTAACCGGGGTAATACACCAGCCAAGCGGCCAGGTGGCGGCGGTCGTCGTGCTTCTGGTGGCAACCAGGCACGGCAATCACGTTCCGGTCGAGGTTAGGAAGACCCGCTTAATCAACGGATCGAGTCATAACCTCCATCCAGCCCTTTCTTGCTGTAAACAATCTGCCACAGCTGGTTACGGCGCGCACGCGCCGAACCGGCTGAAGACAGCAGGAAGTAGCGCCACATGCGATAGAAGCGCTGATCGTAACCCAGGCCTTCCAGTGTCTCACGATGGGTATCAATATTTTCCATCCAGGCCATTAACGTCGGGTCGTAATGGGTGCCTATGTTATGCAGGTCTTCCATGATGAAAACACCCTTTGCCGCTGCATCAATCTGCTCCGGCACAGGAAGCATACCACCGGGGAAAATGTACTTGTTGGTCCAGGGATCAACGGCCGTGGCTTTGGTATTGGTCCCAATCGTGTGCAACAGGAACAGGCCGTCATCTTCTAGGCAGCTCTCTACCACGTTCATGTAGGTCCGGTAATTCTTGCTGCCGACATGCTCGAACATACCCACTGATACAATACGGTCAAAGCGTTCTTTCACATCGCGGTAGTCCTGGAAACGCAGCTCAACATCAAGATCACTGTAACGCTCCTGCCCCAATGCAATCTGTTCCTTCGAAACGGTCACACCCACCACTTTGACACCATAATGTTCAGCGGCATAGCCGGCGAAACTACCCCACCCGCAACCGATATCCAGCACCCGCATACCTGGCTCCAGCCCGATCTTGCGACAGATCAGGTCAAGCTTGGCATCCTGTGCATCGTTCAGGTTGTCGGCCTCTTTCCAGTAGCCACAGGTGTAGGTCATGCGTGGGTCCAGCATGTGCTGGTACAGCGTATTACCGAGGTCGTAGTGGTGTTCACCGATGCGAAATGCCCGGTTACGGCTTTGCAGGTTAACGAGTTTGGACCAGAGTACCGGCCACAACAATTTTAACGGTGAAATGCGGTGTTCAAGGTCTGCCCGCAGCAAGCGGTAAATCAAGGCATCCAGCGCCTCGCAATCCCACAGGCCGTGCATGTAGGTTTCTCCGAAACCCAACGCACCACCACTCAACATTTGCTGGTAAAACCGTGAATCGTTAACCTGAATGTCGTGTGGCTGATCGCCGTTGATTTCAATGTTGGCAAGCCCAACAAGACCGCGAATAGCGGCTTCGGCTCTGTCCATGTGCCCTCCTGTTCCCGTTTACCGTCACAGGTGCTACTTTTTCAGCAAACCACTCCCGCCTTTACCCTGTGGATGCTCGACAGCACGTACTTTGCGGGCTGTCTGGTCAAGTACACCATTAATATATTTGTGCGCCTGCTCAGCGCCAAATTTTTTTGTCAGATTAACTGCTTCATTGATAATGACCTTGTAAGGGACATCGACGCGAATCAGAAGTTCATAGCTCGCCATGCGCAGCACAGCACGTTCGACCGGGTCAATCTCCTTTACCGGGCGATCAAGATACGCGGTGAAAGCTTCCTCGACCTCGTCGAGCCTCGCCGGCACCTTGTGCAACAACTCACTGAAGTAGTCAGCATCGGCTTTATCAAAACCTTCTTCCTCGACAAACTGCGTTTCGATATCTGATAAATTATTGCCGGACATATCCCATTGATAGAGCGCCTGCATGGCCAGGCGTCGTGCCCGGGTGCGTTGTGCAGCCTGAGGTTTGGCGGGTTGTGTCATGCGCTTTACTGACCGATCTCGCGCAGCACATTAATCATTTCAATCGCAGACATGGCGGCTTCGTCACCCTTGTTGCCCGCCTTGGTGCCGGCACGTTCAATCGCCTGCTCGATACTGTCTACTGTAAGCACACCAAATGTCACCGGAATATCATGATTCATGGACACACTGGACAGGCCCTTGGTGCACTCACCCGCCACGTACTCGAAATGGGGTGTGCCGCCACGAATCACCGCGCCCAGCGCAATAATGGCATCGTAACGTTTACTGGCAGCCAGGCGGCTGGCGGCCAGCGGCATTTCAAACGCACCGGGCACGCGAACAATGGTCAGATCTTTTTCTTCTGCCCCATGGCGCTTCAGGGTATCAATGGCACCACTCAACAGGCTCTCCACCACAAAGCTGTTAAACCGCGCGACCAGAAGAACAATACGCGCATTGTGAATATTCAGTTTACCTTCAATTTCCTGGATGCCGCTCATGACAGTCACTCCGCCTTTTAATGTTTGAATCTATTTCCGGTCGTCGACATATTCGACGATTTCCAGCCCGAAACCGGACAGGCCGTGCTCAACCTTGGGTGCGCTCAATACACGCATTTTCTGTACACCAAGATCCGCCAGAATCTGTGCGCCGATACCGTGGGTACGAAGTTCGTGCTGTTCTTCGTGTTTCAGTGCCTCGCCAGTCTTTTCGTGCTCATTGTAGTTCTGGACGCGTCGTACCAGGTCGCGCGGTGTTTCATGCTGCCCCAGGACAACGACCACACCCTGACCGTTATCATTGATACGGCGCATGGCATCACGCAATGGCCAACCGGTATCCAGCATCTGCGCACCGAATAAATCACCTAATGCATTCTGTACATGGACGCGTACCAGCGTGGGTTCCTCATTACTGATCACACCTTTAACCAGTGCCAGATGCAGCCCGTCGTTGACGATATCCTGGTAGGCGTACAACTGAAACTCCCCGCACTCCGTCGGCAGCCGGCATACCGCCACCCGCTCGACGCTCTTTTCATTAGCAATACGGTAGTGAATCAGGTCGGCAATGGTCCCTACCTTCAAACCATGGACTTCAGCAAACTTTTCCAGGTCGGGGCGGCGTGCCATGGTGCCATCTTCATTAAGAATCTCGACGATGACTGCCGCCGGCTCCTGTTCTGCCAGGCGTGCCAGGTCGCAACCCGCTTCGGTGTGACCGGCACGGGTCAGCACACCACCGGGCTGGGCCATCAGCGGGAAAATATGCCCCGGCTGTACGATATCCTGTGGTTTGGCATCCGGTTTTACCGCCGCTTCAACCGTACGCGCCCGGTCATGTGCGGAGATGCCGGTGGTCACGCCTTCGGCTGCTTCGATGGAGACGGTAAAGTTGGTCGCCAGCTGCGCCTGGTTATCGGCCACCATTAATGGCAACGATAACTGGCGGCAACGTTCGCGAGTGAGGGTCAGACAGATCAGGCCGCGCCCGTGAGTCGCCATAAAGTTGATGTCTTCCGCCCTGGCCAGGCTGGCGGCCATTAACAGGTCGCCTTCGTTCTCACGGTCCTCATCATCCATAATAACGACCATCTTGCCCGCACGAATGTCTTCGATGATCTCTTCAATGCTGTTCAGTTTCATAAGCCGGTTGACCTGTCTGCTGCGCCCATAAAACCGCAACGTTGTAAAAGTTCTTCTGTTACCCCTTCGCTACCCGGTTGCGCGGCGCGTTGACCCAGCAACAGGCGTTCCAGATAACGGGCAATAATATCCACTTCCAGATTGAATGTTCGACCGGGCTGGAATTCGCCCATCGTGGTTTCAACCAGTGTGTGCGGGACAATATTCAGTTCAAACTCAGCCCCGTCAACGGCATTCACCGTCAGGCTGATGCCATCCACACAGACCGAGCCCTTGGCCGCAATGTAGTGCGCCAGGCTGTCCGGTGCGCGCATACGGAAACGTACCGAGCGCCCGTCTTCGTGGCGCGATACGACTTCACCGAGACCGTCCACGTGACCGCTGACCAGATGCCCGCCAAGCGGGGTGGACAGTGTCAGCGCCTTTTCCAGGTTGACCCGGTCACCTGTTTTCAGCTCACCGGTACGCGTACAGGCCAGGGTTTCACCGGAAACATCGGCCCAGAAACCATCACCGGGTAATTCCACCACTGTCAGACACACACCGCTGGTGGCAATACTGTCACCAATTACAACATCTGCAAGCGCAAGCTTGCCGGTGCGAATATGCAGACGCAGATCATCACCCTTCGGCTGCAGGGCAGCGACTTCCCCTATGGATTGTATAATACCGGTAAACATAGCTGTTTCGTTTGTCCTGTTAATCCTGTGCCGGTCGCAACGTCAGACGCAGCGTGTCGCCAACCTGGCGTATATCCTGCCACTGGAGTGGAATACGGTCCTGCATCTTTTCCAGCCCCGGCAGATGAAATAACCCGCGCGCCGAATCACCCATCAGGTGCGGTGCCAGGTACAGCACCAGTTCATCAATCAGCCCGGCCACCATGAAGGCACCGGCCAGCGTCGGGCCACATTCCAGCAGCACTTCATTTATTTCACGTGCGGCGAGTTCCTGCAACACGGCCTGCGGTGAGGGCTGCCCATCCTGTGCTTCAACGACACAAACACTGGCTCCGGCCTGTTCCAGCGTTGCGCGTGCCACTGCATCATCATTCACTGTCATAACCAGCGTTTCGCCGGGCAA
>CAZVBD010000103.1:0-9577 GCA_964625255.1 uncultured Thiohalobacter sp.
AGCACGATCAGTGCGGTCTGGCGCATATAGGTGGATTTGCCGCCCATGTTGGGGCCGGTGATAACCAGCATGTGTTGATTGTCGTCGAGCCTGGCATCGTTGGGTACAAAGGGTTCATCGCTGCACTGTTCGATCACCGGGTGGCGGCCACCGCCAATCACAATACCGGGTTCGTCGCCGAGTATCGGGCGGGACCAGTTAAGGCGGTCGGCACGGTCGGCGAGGGTAGCCAGTACGTCCAGCGTGGCAAGTCCTTCGGCACAGGCGGTCAATGGCCGCAGGCGTTCCAGCAGTTGGTCGAGCAATTGGTCATAGAGCAGTTTCTCGCGTTCCAGCGATTTGCTGCGCGCACTCAGCACCTTGTCTTCGTGTTCTTTCAGTTCCGGTGTGATGTAGCGTTCCACACCTTTCAGCGTCTGACGGCGCTGGTAGTTGTCGGGCACCTTGTCTGCCTGCAGTCGGCTGACTTCAATGTAATAGCCGTGTACGCGGTTGTAACGAATCTTTAAGGCGTTGATGCCGGAACGTTCACGTTCACGGATTTCCATATCCAGCAGGACCTGGTCACTTTGTTCGCTGAGGTAACGCAGTTCGTCGAGTTCGGCGTCGTAGCCGGTGGCGATGACGCCGCCATCGCGTACCAGTGCCGGCGGGATATCCGGAATAGCTTTGCGCAGCAGTTTAAGTGTTTTCGGGTGTTCGCCAATCTGGTTGGACAGTCTGCCCAGCAGCGGGTCACTGTCGCTGCGCAGCAATTGCTGGAGTTCCGGCAGACGCGCCAGCGTATCGCGCAGGGCGCTGAGATCGCGCGGGCGTGCAGACTTGAGGGCGATGCGCGAAAGAATGCGTTCCAGATCGCAGCTGCCACGCAGGGCTTCACGCAAAGATTCAAACAGCCGCGCCTGCAACATTGATTCAATACACTGGTGACGGTTTGCCAGCGTGTTGCGGTCACGCAGGGGCCGGTGCAGCCAGCGTCGCAGCATACGTCCGCCCATGGCGGTGACGCTTTTATCCAGCACGGCGATCAGGCTGTGCTTTTTCTCACCGGACTGTGCCTGGTCGAGCTCAAGGTTGCGGCGTGTGGCGGCATCCAGAATAACGCTGTCTTCGTGCAGCTCGGTGTGCATGCCGCGCAGGTGCGGCAGGGCGGCACGCTGGGTATCTTTGACATATTGCAACAAAGCACCCGCAGCACCCACGGCAACCGGCATGTCCTGGCAGCCAAAGCCGCTGAGGTCGTGAGTACCGAACTGCTGGTTGAGCTGGCGGGCGGCGCTGTCGGTATCGAAATGCCAGGGTGGCAGGCGACGCAGACCGGCACGCTGTGCCAGCGCCGGGGGCAGGCTGAGGTCTTCGCTCACCAGCAGTTCGGCCGGTTGCAGTCTTGCGATCTCACCAAGCAGGGCGTCTTCGCCATTGAATTCCTGCACGATGAAACGGGCTGCCGACAGATCCAGCGATGCCAGTCCGAAATAACCCTCCTCGTCGCGGTGCAGAGCGACAAGCAGGTTGTCGCGGCGGTCGTCGAGCAGGGCGTCTTCAGTGAGTGTGCCCGGGGTAACAATTCGTACCACCTTGCGTTCTACCGGGCCTTTACTGGTGGCCGGGTCACCGATCTGCTCACAGATGGCTACCGATTCCCCCAGCCGCACCAGTTTAGCCAGGTATTGCTCGATGGAATGTACCGGTACACCGGCCATGGGGATGGACCCCCCCGCTGACTGGCCGCGTGCGGTGAGGGTGATATCCAGCAATTCCGAGGCGCGCCGGGCATCGTCGTAAAACAGCTCGTAGAAGTCGCCCATCCGGTACAGCACCAGGATATCCGGGTGTTCGGCCTTGATGCCCAGGTACTGCTGCATCATCGGCGTGTGCTTGCGGGTGTCGGGAGCGGCTGACATGGGGCGCCAGTCTAGCCCAATTAAAGCATCCACTACAGCTTGCACATCGTGCCCGCCTTTGATACTGATGGGGTATAACAACTGGAGGTACAAAATATGAGTCTGGACCAACGGTCTTACGAAGAAAAACGGGATTTCATCCGGGTGCCGGTACAGTGTGAGGTCACCCTGGAAACGATCGACAGTGGCAGGCAATTCGTGGCCGAGGGCCGGAATCTGAGCGGGAATGGCGTGTTATTCCTTACCGAGGAGCCTCTGCAGCCGGGTGACCGGCTGAATCTGCACATTGAGGCGACCCAGGTGTTGATGTCGGTGCTGGATGCAACCATCGAGGTGGTGCGCGTCGAGGCACTGGCCGATGAGTCGCGCTACGCGGTGGGTAGCGCCATTTGCGCGATCACTAGCGACGGCTAGACTATGCCGGACGGGGTAGCGGTGTGCGTGGCTGCGTTGGCAGAGCATCTGTTGACGCGGGGCGAGTCCCTGGCCTGTGCGGAATCCTGTACCGGTGGCTGGGTGGCCAAGGTGTGTACCGATCTACCCGGCAGCTCGGGCTGGTTTGAGCGTGGATTTGTGACCTACAGCAACCTGGCAAAGCAGGACATGCTCGGTGTTTCCGGCGCAACGCTGGAGGAACATGGTGCGGTCAGCGAGGCAGTTGTCAGAGAAATGGCTGCTGGTGTGCTGGCGCACAGTGCCGCCCACTGGGCGCTGGCTATCAGTGGCGTTGCCGGGCCGGGTGGTGGCAGTGCTGACAAGCCGGTTGGCACGGTATGGATAGCCTGGGCCGGCCCCGGCGGCTGGTGCCGGGCAGATTGCTGCCATTTTTCCGGCAACAGGGAAAATGTACGTCGTCAGGCGGTAGGAGCGGCCCTGCAGAGGCTGCTGGAACAACTGGATGCCGATACCGCCTGAACAACACAGACGGCTGTTTTTTGCGTTGTGGCCGGATGATGCTGTGCGCCAGCGGATTGCGGCGTTGTCGCGACAGGTGTGCAAACACCCGGTGCCAGAGGGTAATCTTCACCTGACACTGCGCTTTCTCGGCAGGCAGGATGAGGAAGCACAGCAGTGTTTCTGTGCGGCTGCCGGGCAGTTGCAATGTGAGTCCTTTACTCTGCTGCTGGATCGCTATGGTGGCTGGCTGCGCAAACGCATTCAGTGGTTGGGTGCATCGGCACCACCGCAGGCGCTTGGCCAGCTGGTCGACGCGTTAAATAACGCATTGGCAGCCTGTGGTATGGAAGTTGAGAAGCGACCTTTTATTCCACACGTAACACTCTCCCGCAAGGCGAAAAACCCGTTTACAGGCCCGCTGCCGGAGAGCATTTGCTGGTCAGTGAAGGATTTTGTCCTGGCCGAGTCTGTGCCATCGCCCGACGGGGTGCGTTATGCCGTTCTTGAACGCTGGGCGCTGTAGTCGAATGGCTTGATAGTCTGTCAGAATGGGCTGACAGGGGGTCGGAAATACTACTGTTTATTTTTACAGTGGTATGCGGCATACTGCCTGTCATTCAACCGGGAAGTGCCCGGTTGCCGCGGGAAGCCCGCTCCGGGGTCCGTGAACTGAAGGTAAATTTGTCGGGAGACTAGACGATGGATGAAAACAAACGCAAGGCACTCAGCGCAGCGCTTGGTCAGATTGAAAAGCAGTTTGGCAAGGGTTCGGTCATGCGCATGGGCGACGTGGGCGCGATGCGTGGTGTAGATGTGATCTCCACCGGTTCGCTGGCACTGGACGTGGCGCTGGGCATTGGCGGCCTGCCGCGTGGTCGCGTCGTCGAGATTTATGGTCCGGAGTCGTCCGGCAAAACCACGCTCACCCTGCAGGCTATTGCCGAATGCCAGAAGGCGGGTGGCACGGCGGCCTTTGTCGATGCCGAGCACGCGCTGGACCCGATATATGCCGAGAAGCTGGGAGTGCAGATCGACGACCTGCTGGTCTCACAGCCGGATACCGGTGAGCAGGCACTGGAAATCACCGACATGCTGGTACGTTCCAGTGCGGTGGATATCGTGGTCATCGACTCAGTGGCGGCACTGACGCCCAAGGCCGAGATCGAGGGCGACATGGGTGATTCACACATGGGCCTGCATGCACGGCTGATGTCTCAGGCGTTGCGCAAACTGGCGGGCAACATCAAGCGTTCCAATACACTGGTGATTTTCATCAACCAGATTCGCATGAAGATCGGCGTCATGTTCGGTAGCCCGGAAACCACGACCGGCGGTAACGCGCTTAAATTCTATGCCTCAGTGCGTCTGGATATCCGTCGCATCGGTGCCATCAAGAAGGGCGACGAGATCGTCGGTAATGAAACCCGCGTCAAGGTCGTGAAAAACAAGATGGCGCCACCCTTCCGCCAGGCCGAGTTTGAAATTCGCTACGGAGAAGGTATTTCACGTGAAGGCGAGCTGATTGACCTCGGTGTCAAGCATGACCTGGTCGACAAGGCGGGAGCCTGGTACAGCTACAACGGTGATCGTATCGGTCAGGGCAAGGATAATGTGCGTAATTACATGAAAGAAAACCCGAAGATGGCGGAGGAAATTGACCGCCAGCTACGTGCCAAACTGCTGGAAACAGCAGAAGTCGATGAGATGCCGGTTGATGAAGAGGCAGACGCCGCTGACACCAAACACTGAGCCGGACAGCCCCTTCAGCGAAAGCGAAGCCCTGCGGCAGGCAACAGCCTGTGCGCTGAGGCTGCTGGTGCGGCGCGAGCACAGTGAACGGGAAATGCGTTCCAAGCTGGAGATTCGCGGTACCGATGCTGCCGTGATTGAGACGGTACTGGCGCAGCTGGTTGATGAAGGCTATTTGAGCAATGCGCGCTTTGCCGAAGTGTTCGTCCGCAGTCGTTATGAGCGTGGGGCAGGCCCGTTACGTATTCGTGCCGAACTGCGAGAGCGGGGCGTCGATGACGTGCTGGTTGAGACGGCATTTCGCGAGCTGGCGGCCGACTGGTTCGAGGCAGCCCGCCAGCAGCGATACAAGCGCTTCGGTGCGTCGTTGCCGCAGGACGTCAGGGAACGTGCCCGGCAGATGCGTTTCCTCCAGCAGCGGGGGTTCAGCGGCGAGCAGACCCGGACCGCACTCGATGCACTGCCGTAGCGGTTGGCCAGGGTTGTCTGATAGCTGAATTTCCCATGTTTTACAGGGGCTAACTCCGCGATATGGATGCAATTAGCGCCGATATCCTGTACCTTTCCGCGTCATGACCCGCACTACCGATATACGTAAACTGTTCCTGGAATTCTTCCACGACAAGGGCCACGAAATCGTGCCGTCCAGCTCGTTGGTGCCCGGAAATGACCCCACCCTGCTGTTCACCAACGCCGGAATGGTGCAGTTCAAGGACGTGTTCCAGGGGCTGGAAACGCGCAGTTATGCCCGTGCGACCAGCTCGCAACGCTGTGTGCGTGCCGGCGGCAAGCACAATGATCTGGAAAATGTGGGTTATACCGCGCGTCACCACACGTTCTTTGAAATGCTCGGCAACTTCAGTTTTGGCGACTACTTCAAGCGCGAAGCCATTCAATATGCCTGGGAATTCCTGACAGAGGTGCTCAAATTGCCGCCCGAACGCCTGTGGGTGACCGTGTTTGAGGAAGACGATGAAGCGGCAGAACTCTGGCTGAAGGACATCGGGGTTGATGCCAGCCGTTTATCCCGTATTGGGGCAAAAGATAATTTCTGGTCGATGGGTGATACCGGCCCGTGTGGACCCTGTACTGAAATATTTTACGACCACGGCGCCGATGTTCCCGGTGGTCCGCCGGGGACACCCGAAGAAGACGGTGACCGCTACATTGAAATCTGGAACCTGGTCTTCATGCAGTATGACCGCGACGCCAGCGGTACGCTGAACCCGCTACCCAAACCCTCGGTGGATACCGGCATGGGTCTGGAGCGCCTGGCGGCAATCCTGCAGGGCGTACACAGCAATTATGAAATCGATTTATTCCAGAACCTGATCAAGGCCGCCGCGGAGCTGATTGGTTGCAAGGATCTGGAAAACAAATCACTGCGTGTCATCGCCGATCACATTCGTGCCTGTTCGTTCCTGGTGGTTGATGGTGTGATCCCGTCCAACGAGGGACGGGGTTATGTGCTGCGGCGGATTATTCGTCGCGCTATCCGTCACGGCCATCAGCTGGGACAGCGTGAGGCATTTTTTCACAAGCTGGTCGCACCGCTGGCAAAGGAAATGGGCGAAGCCTATCCGGAGCTGGTCAAGGCGCAGTCACAGGTCGAAAAGGTGCTCACACAGGAAGAGGAGCGTTTTGCAGAAACGCTCGACAATGGGATGAAGATCCTCGAAGAAGCGATTGCCGGGCTGGAGGGCAAGGTTATTCCCGGCAGCACCGTTTTCAAATTATATGATACTTACGGCTTCCCGGTCGACCTGACGGCTGACATTGCCCGTGAACGCGGCCTGACACTGGATATGGCCGGGTTTGAAACCAGGATGGAAGCACAGCGTGACCGTGCTCGCGCGGCCAGCAATTTTGCCGTGGTCGATACCGGTGGCATTCAGATCGATGGCAGCACGGAATTTACCGGCTATGACCGCCTGAACGACACGGCCAGCGTTACCGGTCTTTTCCACGATGGTGAACGCGTCGATATCCTGAAGGGTGGCGAGGAGGGTATCGTGGTGCTCGACCATACGCCGTTCTACGCCGAGTCCGGTGGACAGGTGGGTGATCGTGGTGTGATCCGGCTCGACGGTGGTGTTTTCCGGGTGACGGATACACAGAAGCAGGGCAAGGACATTATTGCTCACCTCGGCATGCTGACACAGGGTGAGCTGTGTGTTGGTGACGAGGTCGAAGCGCTGGTCGATCAGCAGCGCCGCGATGCCACGCGGCTGAATCACTCCGCCACCCATTTGATGCACGCCGCATTACGCCAGGTGCTGGGCGATCACGTACAGCAGAAAGGTTCGCTGGTTGATCCGGAACGGCTGCGTTTCGACTTCTCACACTTTCAGCCCGTTACACCGGAAGAGCTGGAGCAGATTGAGACACTGGTCAACAGCCAGATCCGTGCCAATGCAGAGATTAAAACCCGGATTATGCCGGTTGACCAGGCGATGGAAGCCGGCGCCATGGCGTTGTTTGGTGAAAAATACGGTGATGAAGTCCGGGTGTTATCAATAGGTGATTTTTCCGTTGAGTTGTGTGGCGGCACCCATGCGCGACGTGCCGGTGACATCGGTGTGTTCAAGATTCTTTCCGAAACAGGTATTGCTTCAGGCGTACGCCGTATTGAAGCGGTGACCGGCGAAGAGGCACTGCACTACATTGGTGAAACCGAGAAAAACCTCGGCAGAATTTCCGAACTGGTCAAGGGTAACCGCGAAGATGTGACCACGCGTGTCAGCCAGATACTTGAGCGCAGCCGCAAACTGGAAAAAGAACGGGACGCGCTGAAGGCCAGACTGGCCAGTGCCCAGGGCGGTGACCTGGCCGCGCAAGCGCAGGACGTTAACGGCATAAAGGTACTGGCAGCGCGACTCGATGGCGCTGATGCCAAAACACTGCGTGAGACAGTTGACCAACTTAAAAATAAACTTGGTGCAGCAGCCGTCGTTCTTGCTACGGTAGAGGGTGACAAGATTTCATTAGCCGCAGGTGTCACCAAAGCTGAGAGCCAACGTATCAAGGCTGGCGAGCTGGTTAATCAGGTCGCGACACAGGTTGGTGGGCGCGGTGGTGGCAGGCCGGATATGGCACAGGCAGGCGGCAATCAACCGGAGAATCTGGACCTCGCACTCGCGTCCGTGGTTTCCTGGGTTGCACAGCAACTCAATGACTGACAGAGTGCTTCAAATAAACGGTTTTATCGCATTATGAATTGTAGTTTAATGCGCCGTTTTCATGCAGACTATACATCTTGATTGACAGGCTGGAATGGCGTTAATCGTTCAAAAATACGGTGGTACTTCCGTCGGTACGCCCGAGCGAATCGAGGCTGTGGCGAAGAAGGTTATCGCGTATCGCGACCAGGGACATCAACTGGTGGTGGTGGTCTCTGCAATGAGCGGTGAAACCAATCGGCTGGTGGAGCTTGCAGATCAGATCAGTCATCGCCCTGTTCCCCGTGAGCTGGACGTATTACTCTCTACCGGTGAACAGGTGACGATTGCCCTGTTATCGATGGCGCTGGAAAAGCGCGGTTGTCCGGCGCGTTCTTACACCGGCGCCCAGGTACATATTCTGACTGATAATGCGCATAACAAGGCGCGTATTCAGGACATTGATGCCGAGCAGGTCGGTGCTGACCTCTCCATGGGCCGGGTGGTGGTAGTGGCAGGATTTCAGGGCGTTGATGAAGATGGAAACATCACAACGCTAGGGCGTGGTGGTTCCGATACAACCGCCGTCGCGCTGGCTGCGGCGCTGAAAGCTGATGAATGCCAGATATTTACTGACGTCGACGGTGTGTACACGACGGATCCGCGGGTTGAACCCGATGCGCGACGGCTGGATCGAATAACCTTTGAGGAAATGCTGGAAATGGCCAGTCTTGGCTCAAAGGTGCTGCAAATACGTGCTGTTGAGTTTGCGGGGAAGTACAATGTCCCCCTGCGGGTATTGTCCAGTTTTGAATCAGGTAACGGGACGCTGATTACCTACGAGGAAGAAGGAATGGAACAGGCACTGATCTCCGGCATCGCGTTCAATCGCGACGAGGCCAAGCTCACCGTACTCGGTGTGCCGGATCAGCCGGGTATTGCCCATCTGATTGTCGGGCCGATTGCCGATGCCAACATCGAGGTCGACATGATCGTCCAGAACATGGCGGCTGATGGCAAGACCACGGATTTTACCTTCACCATCCATCGTAATGATTATTCGCGTGCCGTGGAGATTCTCCAGACAACAGCGAAGGAACTTGGTGCCAGTGAAGTGTCGGGCGATGAGAAAATCGTCAAGATTTCGCTGGTCGGTGTTGGTATGCGCTCGCATGCGGGTATCGCTTCAACAATGTTTGAGACACTGGCGAAAGAGGGGATTAACATAAGGATGATTTCGACCTCCGAGATCAAGGTTTCGGTGGTCGTGGATGAGAAATACCTCGAGCTGGGCGTTCGCGCCCTGCATGAGGCATTTGAGCTTGAGCAGGAAGCAGTAAATTGAGTCTCCGGATAACCGTTTGAGTAAAATAAAAATATCCAATAAAAACAGAAAGCTGAAGTTGTGTTTTAGTTTTAATGGGGGTGGCCGACACTAGCTGTACGTTGGTTACCTTATGAATATGTGCCGGCTGCGTTGTTGAGGGCTGGCGAAAAAAAGCAGGTCAAGGAGACACTAGGAATGTTAATACTTACACGACGGGTTGGTGAAACCCTCATGATCGGCGACGAAGTCACCGTCACCGTACTGGGTGTGAAGGGCAACCAGGTCCGTATCGGCGTTAACGCGCCGAAGGAAGTCGCTGTACATCGCGAAGAGATTTACGAGCGCATCAAGCGTGAACAACAGGACGCTGATGTTGCCCCGAAGGAGTCAATCGATAACAACGAGTTTTAACTTTACCTCATCGATCGACGCCGGTATCCTAGCCGCCTCTGAAATCGTACCGATAACGATCATCAGACTGGAGAGGTGGCCGAGCGGCTGAAGGCGCTCCCCTGCTAAGGGAGTATGGGTTAAAAGCTCAT
>CAZVBD010000104.1:0-9540 GCA_964625255.1 uncultured Thiohalobacter sp.
GTCGTTCGGTTTCAGTTCGCGCCGAACGCATATTTCACGGTACCATTCCGGCATGCGCATCCATGCCCTTGAACCCCAGCTGATTAACCAGATCGCCGCCGGCGAGGTCATCGAACGTCCGGCCTCGGTGCTTAAGGAATTACTGGAAAACAGCCTCGATGCAGGCGCTACGCGTATCGAAGTGGATATCGAGGAAGGCGGCAAACGCCTGATCCGGGTGCGTGATGACGGACACGGTATTCATCCCGATGACCTGGCGCTGGCCCTGTCGCGCCATGCCACCAGCAAAATTACCTCGCTGGAAGACCTGGAGCAGGTGATGAGTCTCGGGTTTCGTGGTGAAGCCCTGCCCAGCATTGCCTCGGTATCACGGTTGATGGTGCAGTCCCGTACGGCGGACAGTGACAGCGGTTGCCAGGTACGCGGTGATGGCCGCGAGGCGACACTGGTGCCGAAGCCGGTTGCGCATCCACCCGGCACCACCATCGAAGTTCGCGACCTGTTTTTCAATGTGCCGGCGCGACGCAAGTTCCTGCGCACCGACAACACCGAACAGAAATACCTGGATGCAGTCGTACAGCGCATTGCGCTGAGTCGGCCGGATGTCGAACTCACAGTACACAGAAATCACAAACCGCAATATCACCTGCGTGCCGGCACCGGTGAAGCGGCACAACTGGAACGTCTTCGCACCTTGCTCGGCAGTGCTTTTGCAGACCAGGTGCTACGCATTGAGCATGAAGCCGCTGGCCTGCGCCTGTCCGGCTGGGTGGCGCAGCCAACCTTTTCCCGCAGCCAGGCTGATTTGCAGTTCTTTTTTGTCAACGGCCGTGCGGTACGTGACAAGCTGCTGGCACATGCAGTGCGGCAGTCCTACCAGGACGTGTTGTTCCATGGTCGGCACCCGGCTTTTGTGCTGTTTCTGGAGCTTGATCCCAAAGCCGTTGACGTGAATGCACACCCGGCCAAGTTCGAGGTACGGTTCCGTGAATCGCGGCTGGTCCATGATTTCCTGTTCCGTACCCTGCACGATGTACTGGCCGATTTGCGACCGGCTGACGACCAGCTTGCGCCGCAGCCGGTGCGGCCGCTGCCCGGATCGGGGCAAGGCTATGGTGGTGCGGCCGTGTCCCGGCAGGGTGGTTTGTCCCTGCACGTGGCGGAACAGGTCGAGCAGTACAATCGCTTGCACGGTGCCGAGCGTGCCGCTCTGACATCCGTGACGGCAATAGAAGGAGGTACACAGCATCAACCTGTCACGGAACAGAATGTGGATAGCGCAGAAATCCCCCCGCTGGGTTTTGCGCTGGCGCAGCTGAAAGGGATCTATATTCTCGCGGAAAACACACAGGGTCTGGTGCTGGTGGACATGCATGCCGCCCACGAGCGCATTACCTACGAACATCTCAAATCCGGTTTTACGGCGGACGGTATTCGTTCCCAGCCACTGCTGGTGCCGCTGAGTCTGGCTGTCAGTCAGGCCGAAGCCGGGCTGGCTGAAACACGCCACGACTGGTTCTCCGCACTGGGTTTCGAGATTGATCGGCAGGGCCCTGAGCAGCTGGTGGTTCGTCAGGTGCCCGCACTGCTGGCCAACAGTGATGTCGAGGCGCTGGTGCGAGACGTCCTGTCAGATCTCAATGCCCATGGCAGCAGTCAGCGTATCGAAGAAGCGGTTAATGAACTGTTATCCACCATGGCCTGCCACGGTTCCGTGCGCGCCAACCGACGCCTGACCCTCGAGGAGATGAATGCCCTGTTGCGCGACATGGAACGCACCGAACGTGCCGGCCAGTGTAATCACGGCCGGCCGACCTGGGTTCGTTTCAGTCTTGCAGAGCTGGACGCCTTGTTTATGCGCGGTCAGTAGGTCAACCTGTGGCACACCCTCTGGTTATCTGTCTGATGGGGCCGACTGCCTCCGGCAAAACCGGTGTGGCGGTCGAGCTGGTTCAGCAATTACCGCTGGATATTGTCAGTGTCGATTCAGCGCTGGTTTACCGTGGCATGGATATAGGCACTGCCAAACCGGATGCCGAGACCCTGCGCCTGGCGCCACATCGGTTGATCGACATCCGTGATCCTGTACAGCCTTATTCCGCAGCCGGGTTTCGTGATGATGCATTGCAGGAAATTGCATCCATTCATGCGGCCGGCCGTATCCCGTTGCTGGTGGGCGGCACAATGTTGTATTTCCGGGCGCTGGAGCAAGGTTTGTCCGAGCTGCCGGCTGCCGACCCGGATGTGCGGGCCAGGCTCGAAGCAGAAGCGAAAACCCGTGGCTGGGCCGCCATGCACGAGCGTCTGGCTCGTATCGACCCGGTGGCAGCCGCACGTATTCACCCCAATGATCCACAGCGTATTCAGCGGGCGCTGGAGGTCTACGACATCACTGGCGTGTCCATGACCGAGCAGTTCGAACGTTCCCCCGACACGGTTCCGCCCTTGCGTTTCCTGAAAATTGCTCTGGTGCCGGAGGACCGCGCCGTGCTGCACGAGCGTATCCAGCGACGCTTCAACATCATGCTGGAACAAGGTTTTCTTGATGAAGTGAGCGCCCTGCGCGCCAGGGGAGACCTCGATCCGGACATGCCGTCGATGCGTGCTGTGGGGTATCGTCAGGCCTGGGCGCACCTGGATGGGAAACTATCGGCACAGGAATGGGTCGAACGGGCCATTGTTGCGACTCGTCAGTATGCCAAACGGCAGCTGACCTGGTTGCGCAGCGAAGGGAATACAAACCCTGTTGACCCGTCCATTGTGGATGCAGCCAACTATGTCCGCATGCTCATCGGGCGTGCTGACGCAGCAGGCAATTGAACGTGCTATAGTTTTGCCCGTAGGGAAAATTTTTAACCACACGGGATGTGGCACAATAACTCCGTGCATACCGTGGGCCGTTTATGGCCCGGCAGGAGATCGCGCAGGTTGCACGTTACGAGAAGAAGGAGAAATGACATGGCCCGAGGGCAGTCACTGCAAGAACCCTTTCTGAATGCACTTCGCAAGGAGCGCATTCCGGTTGCCATTTACCTGGTAAATGGCATCAAATTACAAGGGCAGATCGAATCATTTGACCAGTTTGTTGTGCTGTTGAAAAACAGCGTGAGTCAGATGGTGTACAAGCATGCCATTTCAACCGTCGTGCCGGCGCGTAATGTACGCCTGGCGAGTGGTGATGAAAATTCGGTTCCAGAGACAGGTAATAGCTGATTCCTGTTGTATGCTCACGGTACCGGGCTTTGCCGTAATGAGGCCCGGTTTCGAATACTCCCATGTTTGAACGTCCCCACAGTGGTGAACGGGCAATACTTGTTCACGTCAATTTTCCGGGCGAGTCCGAGCCTGAAGACTTGCTGGAGTTTACCGATCTGGCGCGCTCCGCAGGTGCCGAGCCGGTGGCTACAATAACAGCCAGCCGTAACGCACCCGATTCAAAATATTACGTCGGCTCGGGCAAGGCTGAGGAAATCCGTGAGCTGCTGCTCGCAGAAGAGGCCGAGTTGGTCATCTTCAACCACGAACTGTCACCGAGCCAGGAACGCAATCTGGAAAAGCTGTTCTGTGCACGCGTACTGGATCGAACCGGACTGATCCTGGATATTTTTGCCCAGCGCGCCCGCTCTTTCGAAGGTAAATTACAGGTTGAACTGGCACAGTTGCGCCATCTTTCCACCCGGTTGATCCGTGGCTGGACTCACCTTGAGCGCCAGAAGGGTGGTATCGGTCTGCGTGGTCCGGGTGAGACGCAGCTCGAAACTGACCGTCGATTGCTGAATAACCGGATCAAACAGATTAACAAGCGCCTTGAAAAGGTACGCAGCCAGCGCGCCCAGGGTCGTCGTGCGCGTGACCGGGCGGCGGTACCGACGGTGTCGCTGGTTGGCTACACCAATGCCGGAAAGTCCACACTGTTTAATCGCCTGTGTGCAGCGGATGTCTATGCGGCGGACCAGCTGTTTGCGACCCTTGATCCGACCCTGCGACGCTTTGACCTGCCAGGTTTCGGTCCGGTGGTGCTGGCCGACACCGTGGGTTTTGTGCGCAAACTGCCACACGACCTGGTGGCGGCGTTCCGCTCCACGCTGGAAGAGACGCTGGAAGCGGATTTGCTGATGCACGTGGTCGACGCGCACGATCCCGAGCGCCAGACACGCGTTGAGCAGGTCAATGAAGTACTGGCGGATATTGGTGCCAGCGAGGTGCCACAGCTGATGGTCTACAACAAAATTGACCTGAGCGGTGAGCCGGCGCGATTGCGGCGTGACACGGATGGCAAGGTGACCCGTGTCTGGTGTTCTGCCGTTAGTGGCGAAGGACTGGACCTGCTGGAGAACGCCCTGTGCGAGTATTTTATGCCGGATCAGGTGCGTGGCTGGTTGCATTTGCCTGCCAGTGCCGGCCGTTTGCGCGCCACCCTTTACCGGACCGGCGAAGTTTTGACTGATGAGCCGGATCCTGCGGGAGGATGGTGGATTGAAGTGACAATTAGTGGGCGGGAGTTGGGTGATTTGTACCGTCGTGAGGGTCTGGAATATACCCTGCATACCGAACGGAATGCTTTCAATGTTGCGGGCGCGGCGCAAGCTCCCTAGAATCCCCCGTTTCGAGTACGATAAACCAGTATTTTTGCGTAGCGGAGTCATACATGGCCTGGAACGAGCCGGGAGGCGGTAACAACAAGGATCCGTGGGGTGGTCGTAATGACCAGGGCCCGCCGGATCTCGACGAGATCGTAAAGAAGATGCAGGACAAGCTTAGTGGCTTGTTTGGCGGTGGTGGCCGGCGTGCTGGTGGTTCAGGAGGTGGCAGTGCTTCGGGTAAAGGATTTGCGGGAGGACTTGGTCTGATCGCCGGTATTGCCTTCATCGTGTGGCTGTTTTCCGGTATCTATATTGTAGATGCCGGCACACGCGGTGTGGTCATGCGTTTCGGTGCCTATACCGAGACAACCATGCCCGGTCCGCACTGGCATTTCCCCTATCCCATCGAGCAAGTTGAAAACGTCAACGTCGAGCAGCGTCGTTTTGTGGAAATCGGTTATCGCTCCGGGACCGGCGGTCAGGCTGGACTGACGGTTGAGCGTGAAGCCCTGATGCTGACCAAGGACGAAAATATCGTCAACGTCAAGCTGGCGGTTCAGTATCAGATTAGCGATCCGGTTAAATATCTGTTTGAGGTCCGTCAGCCGGAGGCCGTGCTGAAACAGGTGGCAGAAAGCGCCGTGCGCGAAGTGATCGGCAAGAGCCAGATGGACTTTGTCCTGAAAGAAGGCCGTGCCGATGTCGTCAGTCGCGTCAAGAAGTCGATGCAATCAACCCTCGACCGATACGAAATCGGCATACTGGTATCCGATGTCAACCTGCAGGATGCCCAACCGCCGGAAGAAGTGCAGGCGGCCTTTTCCGACGCCATCAAGGCGCGTGAGGACAAGGAACGCCTGAAGAACGAAGCTGAAACCTATGCCAATGAAGTTATTCCAAAGGCACGTGGTCGAGCGGCTCGTCAGACACAGGAAGCTCAGGCCTACAAGGAATCTCTGATCGCCAAGTCACAGGGTGAGGCCAGTCGCTTCAACGCACTGCTCAAGGAATACAAGAAGGCGCCGGAAGTGACGCGTGATCGTTTGTACCTGGAGACAATGGAGACGGTGTTGAGGCGAACCAACAAGGTAATCATTGACAGTGATAATGCCAATAATCTTATGTACCTTCCGCTGGATCAGCTGATGAAACAAAATACCACCAAGCGCAGCGGTGGAACAAATGTCAGTGATGCCTTCACCGGTACGCTCACGGAGACACCGACACCGACACCGCAGCCGTCACGATCGCCACGGCGCACGAGGGAGACACGCTAATGATTAATGGCAAAGGGTTTGTCCTGGTGTTGGCATTGGTCGCGCTGGTTGTTGGCAGTTTCTCCATGTTCACGGTCAGCCAATGGCAGAAGGCCATCATGTTTCGTCTGGGTGAAATCCGTGAGGCGGATTTCAAGCCTGGTCTTCACTTCAAGATTCCGTTTATCAACAATGTTCGCAACTTCGATGCACGTCTTCTGACACTGGACGTCGAGCCGGAACGTTTCCTGACAGCGGAAAAGAAAAACGTGATTGTCGACTCCTTTGTGATGTGGCGTGTGGCGGATGTAACGCGCTACTACACGGCAGTGTCCGGTGATGAGCGTCATGCGAGGTTGCGGCTGGAACAGATCATCAAGGATGGCATGCGTGGACAGTTCAGCAAGCGCACCATCAATGAGGTGGTATCCGGTGAGCGTGACGAAATCATGCGCGCACTGACAGAAGAGTCGAATGCTCAGTCGCAGGAGATCGGTATTGCGATCGAGGATGTGCGCATCAAGCGTATCGACCTGCCGGCCGAAGTCAGCAACTCGGTATACCGACGCATGCAGGCGGAACGCGCACGTGTTGCCAAGGAATTCCGTTCGCGCGGCTTTGAGGCGGCAGAGAAAATTCGTGCTGATGCGGATCGTGAGCGTCAGGTTATTATCGCTGAAGCCTACCGTGATGCCGAGCAGGTACGAGGCGAAGGTGATGCGACCGCCGCCGATATTTATGCGAAGGCTTACGGTAAGGACAAGGAGTTCTACAGCTTCTACCGCAGTCTGGAGGCCTATCGTCAGAGCCTTGGTGGCAGCGGCGATGTGATGTTGCTCAGTCCGGATAGCGATTTCTTCCGCTATTTTGACAAGTCAAAGTAACCACGCCAGCTGGTGAATGACTTATAACGGAGAGTCCGGACGATGTTATGTCGTCCGGCTTTTTTTTGGAGTGCGCGATGTGGAGTGATCTGTGGGCAGCGCTGGCGTTGCTGATGGTAATCGAAGGGATCGCGCCATTCGTCAGCCCGGGTTCTGTAAGGCGTATGATGGCCACACTGGCACAGAGGGATGATCGCAGTCTGCGCATGGCCGGACTGGTCAGTATGCTGGCTGGTCTGGCTTTACTGTACTGGGTTCGCTAGGACGATACTGACGTGATGAAAGGCAAAAAAAATTGCTGGTTGCTCCCCGAGGGTATTGAAGAGCTGTTGCCGGAACCGGCTGCGCGGCTGGAACAGTTGCGTCGGGAAATTCTCGACCTGTATCGGGGCTGGGGTTATCAGCTGATCATCCCGCCATTTGTCGACTATCTCGATTCGCTGCTGACAGGCACCGGGCACGACCTCGACCTGCAGACCTTCAAGCTGATTGACCAGATGTCCGGGCGTCTGCTGGGTCTGCGTGCGGATATGACACCGCAGGCTGCACGTATTGATGCGCACAGTTTACAGCGTGAGGCGCCCAGCCGTTTGTGTTACCTCGGAACTGTGCTGCACACACGCCCGGACGGGTTTGCCGGTTCACGCAGTCCCTTGCAGGTTGGTGCAGAGCTGTTCGGGCATGCCGGTGCCGAGAGCGATGTGGAGATTCTCCAGCTGATGGTGGCGACACTGGGTCTGACCGGTATCGACGACCTGTATATTGATCTTGGCCATGTCGGTATTTATCGTGGACTGGCGCGTGACGCCAACCTGAATATCGAGCAGGAAGCGTTTTTGTTCGACGCACTGCAGCGTAAGGCGATTCCGGAGATTAACGAGTTCCTGGGCACCCTGGATTTGTCTACGGCACAACGCGAGCGCCTGGCGGGTCTGGCTACACTGAATGGTGACGGGGACGTCTTGTCACGTGCCCGGGAGTTGCTGACGGGCAGCAGCGACAATGTGATGGCTGCCCTGGATAATCTGCAGCATATTGCCGATCTGGCTTCGCAGCGGTTGCCGGAGGTTACCCTGCACTTTGATCTTGCTGAGTTACGGGGCTACCAATATCAGACCGGTGTAGTGTTTGCCGTCTTCGTGGCAGATCGTGGCCAGGAGATTGCGCGTGGTGGTCGTTATGACGATATTGGCAAGGTGTTTGGTGTGGCGCGCCCGGCCACTGGTTTCAGCACCGATCTGCGGACATTGATGGAATTGGGTAATCGTGAGTGGTTGCCGCCACCTGGAGGCATTCTGGCGCCTGCGGAAAATGATGCCGCGCTGGAAGAGGCTATTGCCGTACTGCGTGAAGCCGGAGAGATCGTCATCCGGCAGCTACCCGGCCAGGCTGGCAATGTGGCGGAAACAGGGTGCGACCGGGTGTTGCACCGGGATGGTTCGCAATGGATTGTGCAGTCGTCTGGCACCTGAGCCAGGCCCCGTTTTTCAACAGTTTTCAGAAACAGGATTGAGAGTTCCATGGGCAAGAACGTAGTCATCATTGGCACCCAGTGGGGTGACGAAGGCAAGGGCAAGATTGTTGACCTGCTGACGGACCGTGCATCGGCCGTCGTGCGTTTTCAGGGTGGTCATAACGCCGGCCATACACTGGTCATCGAAGGCAAGCAGACCGTGCTGCACCTGATCCCCTCCGGTATTCTGCGCGTCGGTGTACGTTGCCTGATCGGTAATGGTGTGGTGTTATCACCGACTGCGTTACTGGAAGAAATCGAAACGCTGGAGGCCAATGGTGTACCGGCTCGTGAACGCCTCGGTATCAGCGAATCCTGTCCCTTGATACTGCCGTATCACATTGCGCTTGATCAGGCTCGCGAAGTGGCGCGTGGCAAAAAAGCCATCGGTACCACCGGACGCGGTATCGGTCCGGCCTATGAAGACAAGGTATCACGACGCGGTATTCGTCTCGGCGAACTGCTCGATGAAGATCATTTCAGGGAACGCCTGCGTGAGGTGATGGAATATCACAACTTTGCGCTGAAGCACTATTTCAAAACGGATACCGTTGATTACCAGAAAGTCCTCGACGAAGCACTGGCACAGGGTGAACAGATTGCGCCGATGGTTGAAGATGTGCCCGGTACCCTGCACAAGTTGCGTGCCGAAGGCAAAAGCATCATGTTTGAAGGTGCACAGGGTGCCTTGCTGGATATCGACCACGGGACTTACCCCTACGTGACGTCATCGACGACCACCTCTGGCGGTGCCGCCAGCGGTAGTGGCGTCGGTCCACGTGCGCTCGATTATATTCTGGGTATCGTCAAGGCCTACACCACACGCGTCGGTGCAGGGCCGTTCCCGACCGAGTTGTTTGATGATGATGGTCAATACCTGGGAGAGAAGGGGCATGAGTTCGGTGCAACCACCGGGCGTCAGCGCCGTTGTGGCTGGCTGGATGTAGTGTCACTGCGGCGTTCTCTGGACGTGAACAGTGTGACCGGTATCTGCATCACCAAGCTGGATGTGCTGGATGGGATGGATACGGTGAAGATCTGTGTGGCGTACAAGCTGGATGGAAAGGAAATCACGATTCCACCCGTGGGCGCCGATCTGATGGAGAAGTGCGAACCGGTGTTGATTGAAATGCCGGGCTGGAAGGAATCAACCGTGGGTACCAAATCACTGGATCAGTTACCGCAGGCGGCGTGTGATTACCTGGATAAGGTTGAGTCCTTGTGCGGGGTGCCAATTGATATTATTTCTACCGGGCCGGATCGTGAGGAGACGTTGATCAAGCGGCATCCGTTTGAGTAGTTTT
>CAZVBD010000105.1:0-9518 GCA_964625255.1 uncultured Thiohalobacter sp.
GGCGGACTGGGTATCCTTGATCGCCTGGATAAACTTGCCCGGCATGGCACCCACGTAAGTACGGCGATGTCCCTTGATCTCCGCCTCATCACGCATGCCGCCCAGCGAGAAGCGGAAGAACTTGCGCCCCAGTGCGCGGGCAATGGAACGCCCCAGCGAGGTTTTACCAACCCCGGGCGGGCCGACAAACAGAATGATCGAGCCGGATACTTCACCTTTCATGATACCAACGCCGATGAATTCCATGATGCGCTGTTTGATGTCTTCCAGGCCATCGTGATCTTCGTCGAGAATGCGACGCGATTCGACAAGATCCAGCTGGTCTTCGCTGTGCTTGCCCCAGGGCAGGCCGGTCAACCAGTCGAGGTAGTTGCGGGTGGTGGCATATTCCGGGGAGCCGGTTTCCAGCACGGCAAACTTGTCCATCTCTTCCTTGATGCGTTTTTCTGCGGCTTCTGACAGCGTCAGTGTTTTCAATCGTTCCCTGAATTTGTCCAGTTCCGCCGTGCGGTCATCCTTGGAAATCCCCAGTTCTTTCTGGATAACCTTCATTTGTTCGCGCAGGATATGTTCGCGCTGGTGTTCCTGCATGTCCTGCTCGACCTGCTTGCGGATGTGTGCCTGGGTCTTGGCGACTTCCAGTTCCTTGATCAACAGTGCGTGTACGCGTTCCAGCCGTTTCTGCAGGTCAATGGCCTCCAGGATTTCCTGTTGCTCGTGTTTGGCCGAGGTGGTCAGGCTGGCGGCAAAGTCGGCGAGGTGCGACGGGTCATTGGGATGAAAGTTGTCGAGGAACAGTTTGAACTCTTCACCATATAACGGATTCAGCGGCACCAGTTCCTTGATGGTATTGATCACGGCGATGGCATAGGCCTTGGTTTCCGGGTTCTCATCGTAGTTTGGTTCAGGGAAGTAGCGAACTTGCGCGGTGAAGGGGGGTTGTTTGCCGATCCATTCGGTAACGCGGAAACGTTGTACGCCTTCCAGCAACACTTGCAGGCGACCATCAACACGACCAACCCGGTGGATACGGGCGGCGGTTCCCATTTTGCAGAAATCTTTCACCGAAGCCTGCTCCGGTTGATCGGCATCGGCCAGCAACAGCCCGATGACGCCGTTCGAGTTTTCCTGTGCCAGACGAATCGTGGCTTCCCAGGTGTCTGGATCAATCAGTAAAGGAATGACCTGGCCGGGGAAAAACGGACGTTCTGTTTGCGGCAGGATGGGGATGGTCGTGGGCAAGGCATCCTGCGCCCGAATCAGTTCACTGGCGCCAGCACTGTTTTCGCTGATGTATTCGGTTTTTTCCGGGTTGTCCATGGTCAGTTTTCTTGTCAGGTTTCTCGGACTATAGAGATGGAGTGCGTGCAGGCATAAATCAAGCGCTGGGAGGAAGATGTTTCGTCTGACAGGTTATCCACAGAATCTGTGGATAAGTTTGTGGACTAAGTTGAGCAAAGCTCAGCGAATGCCTGAAAATACGCCTTCAACGTTAAATCGTACATTTTTTGATCAATTATTAATTATCTATATAAATCAATCTGTAACAGTCAATTTATAAACTAAGAATCAAGCGTATGCAGGTTCACACGAGGATTTTCTTACCGTTTGATGACGCCTGTGCATAAGAACCGGTGAGTGGAAGGGGCAGGGAGTCGTTGTCAAGAGGCAGGATAGATATTTTTACGCCGCAGACTATCGCGGCGGGCAACATTCCCGCCATCAATTGCCGCTATACTCCATGCCTCTGGATTAACAGGATAAAGTCAGAAATCATGGATTACGAAGTCGTTGATGCCCGCATCAGTCCGGAAGGACGACTGGACGTATTGTCCAGGACGGAAGTTAACCGTCTGCTCGATACCAGCCAGGGAGGTTTATACAACCTGTTCCGCAACTGTTCACTGGCCGTACTCAATTGCGGCAGTTCACTGGATGATGGAAAAGAACTGCTGGAGCGTTATCCGACCTTTGCCATCCGCATCATCCAGCAAGAGCGAGGTATCAAGCTGGAGGTCACCGGTGCGCCGGCGCACGCCTTTGTTGATGGCGTGATGATCAAGGGGATTAACGAACACCTGTTCGCCGTGCTGCGTGACGTGATCTACGTCAATGATGAAATCGAGGACAACCCGAAAATCAATCTCGACACCCCGGATGGGGTGACCAGCGCGGTGTTCCACATATTGCGCAATGCCCGTATTTTAATGCCCCGCTCGGAGCCAAATCTGGTGGTGTGCTGGGGCGGGCACTCTATCGGACGGGAGGAGTACGACTATTCCAAGGAGGTTGGTTACCAGATGGGGCTGCGTGGGCTGGATATCTGTACCGGTTGCGGTCCGGGTGCGATGAAAGGCCCGATGAAGGGCGCCAATATCGGCCACGCCAAACAACGCACCAGTCCCGGCGTGTATCTGGGGATTACCGAGCCGGGTATTATCGCGGCGGAATCACCGAATCCTATCGTCAATAATCTGGTCATCATGCCGGATATCGAGAAACGCCTGGAAGCCTTTGTGCGCGTCGGGCACGGCATTGTGGTTTTCCCTGGTGGCGCGGGTACTGCCGAGGAGATTCTCTACCTGCTGGGTATCCTGTTGCACCCGGATAATGCCGAAATGCCATTTCCACTGATATTGACCGGACCACACCACACCGAGGAATATTTCAAACGCGTTAACCGGTTTATTCTCGACACACTGGGCATTGAAGCGCAGCAGCGTTACAAGATCATTGTCAATGACCCGGAGCGCGTGGCGCGGGAGATGGCTGAAGGTATTCGCCAGGTGCGTGAGTTTCGTAAACAACACGGCGATGCCTATTACTTCAACTGGATGTTAAAGATTGACGCCGAATTCCAGAAGCCGTTTTTACCCACCCACGAAAACATGCGTTCACTGGCATTGCACAAAAACCAGGACCGGCACGAACTGGCGGCTAATCTGCGGCGTGTGTTTTCCGGTGTAGTGGCGGGTAACGTCAAGGATGAAGGGATTCGCTCTATCGAAGAGCATGGCCATTTCGAGATCCGTGGTGATGCGGAAATCCTGGAACCGATGGATGAACTGCTGACCTCATTTGTCGAGCAGCACCGGATGAAACTGCCCGGCAAGGAATATGTCCCCTGTTACCGGATCATCAAGTAGAGCAGAACGTATGCGCGACAGACTGAAACAAATAGCTAATGGCTCTTTTTACTGGATAGCACTTATTCTGCTGGCGTTGTCCATGGAAGGTGTGGCGCTGTTTTACCAGTACCGGCTGGATTACTGGCCCTGTGTACTGTGTATCCATGTCCGCGTATGGCTGCTGGGGCTTATCGTGGTTGGTGTCATGGGGTTACTGGCGCGGTATCTGCGGGGACCACGGGTGCTGGCACAGATGCTGGTCGCGGTGGTGGGTGCGGGTATGCTGGAGCGTTCGCTGAAACTGCTGGGTACTGAACGCGGGACCATCGAGGGCAGTTGCGCCATGGAATCGGGTCTGCCAGCCTGGTTTGCACTGGATAAATGGTTCCCGTCCGTGTTTCAGGTCATGGAACCGTGTGGCTACACCCCGGAGCTGCTTTTTGGTGTCACCATGGCGGAAGCCCTGGTGGTGTTCTCCATCGGGTTGCTGGCGCTGGGTGTTGTCATGACGATTGTTACGCTGACAACGCGGTCGAAGTAACCCGGAGGACTCCTATTGGTTCCTCCGTCATACAGACATCTATCGCGTTGAAATTACTGGATTCTGGCAGGCGCCAGAGTGACGGGAGTCAAACTTGTCAGGGCATCCCCTAATCAGTGATTTCCTGGCCGAAACGCTGATTCAGCCAGGTGATAATCTGGTCGGACTCATACAGCCAGGTGACCTGACCTTCATCACCGGTCATTTTCAGGCAGGGAACCTTGATTTTACCCCCTCCTTCCAGCAACGCCTGACGGTCATGCGGGTCATGCTGCGCATCACGCAGTTCGATATTCAGTGAAAGCCGCCTCAGGGCTTGCCGCGTTTTGATGCAGAACGGGCAGGTGCGAAACTGATAAAGCACCAGATTACGGGTTATTTCATCCACGCGTTGCTGTTCTGCGTCCGGACGCTGCATACCTTTGGGTGTTGAGATCCATTCCCACAGCAGTAAAAACGGGCCAATAATGGCGCGTACCAGTTTGAAAAACATCCGGATAAAAATTCTCATGATTGGACTCAGGTCGTGATAAGGCTGAATTCGTTGACCTGTTCCTCATCGGGCAGGGCTGATGCGCATGATACCAGACGGCGATATCGCGTGGTATTTGAAAACTCGCCCGTAGCCTATGGAAACTCACAGGTTTTGTTCTACGCTTGTATCAGGTGTACGCGTTAGTGCGTGCAACATGGAATGTCTGGTGCCGGACAAGCGTCTATACGCATGATCCCATTACGGGACAGTACGTTATCAGGGTATAGGTCAGGAGGAAGCAGGCTTGTCAATCAGACTGGGCGATATTGCGCCGGATTTTACAGCACCAACTACGCAGGGAACAATCCATTTTCACGACTGGATCGGCGATGGCTGGGTCATGCTTTTGTCGCATCCTGCTGACTTTACACCCGTCTGTACCACCGAGCTTGGTTATCTGGCGAGCATTCGTTCAGAATTTGACCAGCGTAGCGTCAAGGTTATCAGCCTCAGTGTGGATTCACTGGAGGCACACGATCAGTGGACGCGGGATATTGAGAAAACACACGGTTTCCCGCTTAACTATCCATTAATCGCTGATCCTGACGCGGAAATCGCCCGGCTTTACGACATGCTCCACCCCGATGCCGATAATACACTGTCAGTGCGTAGTGTTTTTATTGTCGGGCCAGACAAGCGTATCAAGGCAACGCTGACTTACCCCGTCAATACAGGACGTAATTTCGACGAGCTGTTGCGCCTTATCGATTCACTGCAGTTGACGGAAGAGTTTGAAGTGGCGACGCCGGCTAACTGGCAACCGGGTGATGATGTCATCATTGTTCCTACGCTCAGTGATGCGCATGCAAAACAAAAATTTCCCGGTGGCTGGACACTGATGGTGAAACCCTATATCCGCATCGTGCAGCAACCGGTCCGTGAAACCGAATAACGTGCTGTCCGACGTTTATTCCGACTGTGCCTTTACAATCTGTTCATACACATAGCCGTGCAGTGCGAAAATATCCTGCTGCGACTTCAGGTTGAGTTCCAGCCCATGGTAATAGCTGTGTTCGCCGTGCTCTTCACTGGGTTCAATATGCACATTGCGGATCACGGCAGGCAGTGACAACAGCTTTTCAGTCCCCGCGAGTTTAATGGCACAGTTAACGTTTACCTTGTCGTCGATCTCACCCAGTTGATCGCTCGATACCAGCAGTGCGCCCGAGGTACTGATATCAACAATGGTCGCGGATTGCGGCTTGTCGAGTTGAAAATCAGGGTTGGTATTTTTCAGCGCAGAAAACAGCTTGACGCGCACGCGTTGCGCTTTGCGAACGGTAATCTGCTCCATTTCTTCAGGATAGGACAGGTGTAAATAGGGGAAAGGCCGTGAACAAGTGCGTAGTACCGTGGTGGTGAAGCCCACAATGCGGTTGCCCGCCATCATACGGGCCACAAACGGCTGGCCTTCGCGGATAATCATTACCTTGTCAGCGACCATGGGTGTCGTTACCAGCAGGCTGACGCCGGGCAGGTAACCAATCAGATTGACGTGCAGTCGCCGCGAGTTATCGCCGTCACGCGGCTGAAGTTGCAACAGTTCGCCCACCTGGATTTTCAGATCGGTGTGCTCCACATCGGCCATTGTAAACCAACAACATGTTGATTGCAAAAGATAATTATATGACTACCGGAAGAGATATTAATATCGGGCAACGGTTCGCGATTTCTGTGCCAGTCGCTATAATCGTGCGGCTTTATCACGCAGTATTGCGTAACGACTATCAATCAAGCCACAGGCAGGGAGCCCGGAGATGGCAGTAGAAAGGCAGGGGGGTTTAACCGAAACACCACAGGAAACCTTGCAACGGGTGTTTGGCTACGACAGCTTTCGCGCTGATCAGCAGACGATTATTGAGGCGCTGATACACGGTGAAGACGCTTTTGTACTGATGCCCACCGGTGGTGGCAAGTCGCTGTGCTATCAATTACCTGCACTGCATCGGAATGGCGTTGGTATTGTCGTATCTCCACTGATTTCACTCATGAAGGACCAGGTAGACGCACTGTGCGCAAACGGTGTGGCGGCTGCCTACTATAACTCGTCGCTGGTTTCGACAGATGCCCGTCAGGTGCTGGCAAAGCTGCACGCCGGTGAACTCGACCTGCTCTATATTGCGCCGGAGCGGCTGGTGTCCGAGGACTTTATGCAGCGCCTGTCTGACATCGACATCGCGCTGTTTGCGGTGGATGAGGCGCACTGTGTTTCCCAGTGGGGTCACGACTTTCGGCCCGAGTATGTGCAACTGGGGCAGCTGCGACACACTTTCCCGGATACCCCGATGGTGGCGTTGACCGCGACCGCAGATCCACAGACGCGTGAGGATATCGTTCACCAGCTTGGTCTGACGCGTGCGCGGCGCTATGTGGCCAGCTTTGACCGGCCCAATATTCGCTACACCGTGCTGGACAAGCACAAGCCTTTTGACCAGTTGATGCAGTTTCTTGATAGCCGTCGTGACGAATCCGGCATTGTTTATGCGCTGTCACGCAAGCGTGTCGAGGAGGTGGCGGGGAAACTGTTTGAAGCCGGCATCAATGCCGATGCCTATCATGCAGGTCTGCCGGCCGCACACCGGGCCGATGTACAGGAACGGTTTCTGCGCGATGATTTGCAGGTGGTGGTGGCAACCGTTGCCTTCGGTATGGGTATAGACAAGCCCAACGTACGCTTTGTTGCACACTACGATATGCCAAAGCACATTGAGGGTTATTATCAGGAGACCGGCCGCGCCGGTCGCGATGGCCTGCCGTCAGAAGCCATACTGCTCTATGGTGCACAGGATGTGATGACAGCACGTCGCCTGGTGGAGGGTAATGCCAACCCCGATCAGCGACGTATCGAAATACACAAGCTCAATGCCATGACCGGTTTTGCAGAAAGTCTGACCTGCAGGCGGCGTGTACTGCTCGGGTATTTCGGTGAACGTCAGGAACAGGGATGCAACAACTGCGATGTTTGTCTCAGCCCGCCAGAGTGTTTCGATGCCACTGAAGATGCTCGCAAGGCACTCTCCTGCGTGTACCGTGTCGGCCAGCGTTTCGGTGTCAAGCATGTTGTTGATGTGTTGCGCGGTGCGGATACAGAACGCCTTCGCAGCCTTGGCCACAAGCAACTTTCAACCTGGGGCATCGGCGCTCACCACAGTGAACAGGAATGGATGTCCATCATTCGTCAGCTGATTCATCACGGTTATTTGATACAGGATATTGCCGCCTATTCAGTACTCAAGTTGACGGATGCCGCGCGGCCACTGTTACGTGGCGAGCGGGAGCTTGAACTTGCCCTGCCGCGTATCAAGACAAAAGCGAAGAAAAAACCGAAGGCAGCACGCGATGCCGGGCCTTATGACGAAGCGTTGTTCGATCATTTGCGTGTATTACGTAAACGGCTGGCCGATGAAGAAGGCGTGCCACCCTACATCGTCTTCGGTGACGCCACCCTGATCCAGATGGCAGCACTTTGTCCGCTGGATGATGAGCAACTATTATCCGTTTCCGGTGTCGGACAGGCCAAGCTGGAGAAGTATGGACGTGATTTTCTCGATGCTATTACGGAATACCGTTTATCGGCCCCTCCGGGCGTTCAGTGACCTCCCGATGTGTTTGTTCACCTGCCACAGTATGCTGGTCCGCCGGCCGCGAAAAGGAACAGGGTATGACCGATCTTAACAGTGCATTCACCGGTAATATTCCGGAAAACTACGACCGTTATCTTGGGCCGATATTCTTCCATAGCTGCGCGCAGGATCTTGCTGCACGCATTGCCGACGGGCCTGCCAATCGGGTGCTGGAAATTGCAGCAGGAACCGGTATTGCAACACGATTTATCCGTGATCGCCTGCCTGTAGACGCTCATATTACAGCCAGTGACCTGAACGGCGATATGCTCAGGCATGCCGAGCAGAAGTTTTCATCCGGAGAAAACGTTGACTTCCAGGTGGCAGATGCCATGCAGCTGCCCTTTGATGACGCGCAGTTTGATGTGGTGACTTGCCAGTTCGGTATTATGTTTTGCCCGGACAAGGTACAGACTTTTCGCGAAGCGCATCGTGTGCTTGCACCGGGTGGTCGCTTGCTGTTTAGTGTCTGGAATGCGTTGGCGGACAATCCGTTGCCACGGACGACCAATGATATTCTTGGCGAATTCTTTGATGGAGAAGCGCCTGCATTTTTGCAAGCACCGTTTGCCTATCACGACCAGGCACAGATCTGCGAGGATATGACTGATGCCGGTTTCGGTGATGTGACCTTCACGACGCTGGACGGTGAGTGTGTCTTCGACGAGCCTCAGAATGCAGCGCTGGGGATAGTGACGGGCTCACCGTTGCGGGTCGAGATCGAGCAACGAGGTGATACCGCACTCGATGACGTGGTAGAAAGTGTGGGATCAGGGTTGGGTGCAGCATTCGGTGAACGTGACTGCCACATCCCGATGCGCTGGACAGTGGTTTCTGCCAGCCACACGGGCTAGATCTGCCGTACGTCGTCGTCCTGAATTCACCAATTGTGAGGCCAGCGCGCCGAAAATATGCGATAATGCCCCGCTTCGGCCTCGTGCCTTTCAAAATCAGCACCTTCGGTACATTACCTTGATCTCTACAGCCAATATCACCATGCAATTCGGGGCTAAACCCCTGTTTGAAAACATCTCCGTCAAGTTCAGCAACGGTAACCGCTACGGCCTTATCGGCGCCAACGGCTGCGGCAAATCCACCTTGATGAAAATCCTCGGCGACGACCTTGAGTCAACGGCCGGCACCGTCATGGTCGAACCCAATATCCGGGTCGGCAAACTGCGCCAGGATCAGTTTGCCTTTGAGGAACACACGGTGATGGATACCGTCATCATGGGGCATACCGATCTGTGGGCCGTCAAGCAGGAACGTGATCGTATTTACTCAATGGCGGAGATGAGCGAGGAAGACGGCATGAAGGTCGCCGAGCTGGAAGTGCAGTTCGCCGAGATGGACGGTTATAGCGCTGAAGCGCGTGCCGGTGAACTACTGCTCGGGCTGGAAATTCCCATTGAACAGCACAGCGGGCCGATGAGTGCGGTGGCGCCGGGCTGGAAACTGCGCGTACTGCTGGCACAGGCGCTGTTTGCCGATCCGGACATTATGCTGCTCGATGAGCCGACCAATAACCTCGACATTAATACCATTCGCTGGCTGGAAGATATACTCAATGAGCGCAACAGCACTATGGTTATCATTTCGCATGATCGCCATTTCCTCAACAGCGTCTGCACACACATGGCCGATCTCGACTACGGCGAGTTGCGCGTCTACCCCGGTAGCTATGACGAGTA
>CAZVBD010000106.1:0-9492 GCA_964625255.1 uncultured Thiohalobacter sp.
AACTGGAGAGCAGCATGAAAAACTCACCACACAATGACCCGATGGATTTACTTGCCCAGGCCTATGAGAAAATGTTCGAACGCGCCTCCGAACATTTCCATAATGCGGAGAAAAAAACCGGTCCCCTGCTTCACAAAATGATTGATGAAGCAAAAGAGAAAGCCATCGAACTCAAGGAGCTTTCAAAGGAAGATGCCGAAAAACTCTCTGCTTATCTCAAGCGAGACCTGAGTGATGCAGCGGATTATCTGTCAGAAACAGGCCATGATCTCAAGGACTGGCTTGGCTTCGAAACGATTCTGGTCGAAAGCGGCATCCTTGACCTGATGTTAAAAGCGGCGGATAAAACCACGCTGCAACTCCTGAAGATTAAGGAAGAGGCTCAACAGGCGTCGGCCTACCATACCGGTGAAATCACCGGTCCCGGCACTCTGGTCTGCGATCAATGCGAAGAAAAACTACATTTCCATAAGGCCGGGAAAATTCCGCCCTGTCCAAAGTGTCATGCCACAAGCTTCCATAGAAGTGTCAGGGTCTAGGTGATGCTGTCACCCAGGTTGCAGACGATAGCGCGGGACACGGGCACAATCCCGTCATGAATAAAGAAATGCCGCCATGCTGATCGGGTTACTTGTTATCTGGCTGGTCACAGCGTTCGGACTATGGCTGGTTACCCTGCTGTTATCCGGCGTGCGCACCCGCTCAGTCGGTGACCTGCTGATTGCCGCCCTGGTACTTGGCACCATCAACGCCTTCATCCGTCCACTGCTGTGGATACTGACACTACCGCTGACGGTATTTACCTTTGGGCTGTTTGCCCTGTTGATCAACGCCCTGATGATAAAAATAACCGCTGCCATGGTGTCCGGGTTTGAAGTGGATCGTTTCAGCGACGCCCTGCTGGCTGCGGTTGTGATGGCGCTACTGGCCATTGCCGGATTTATCTTCCTGCAATGGTTTATGTTTGACGCTGTGTTCTGGATGCAACCAGGACCCGGGCACATGGGTTTTGGAATCTGAAGAGCCATGTCCTCCAGGCCCCTCCGATCCCTGTTGACCATTAACAGTGGTTCATCGAGCCTCAAGTTTGCGTTGTTCGTCATCCGTGAAACAGGTATACCCCAACCGCTGTACCGGGGTGCATTCACCACGATTGGCGGTGCCGGTCAGTTTCATATTCACAACAGCAACGGTGACCTGTCACAGACCCGGGAGGTAACACTCCACGATCACCAGCATGCCCTGCAGATTCTGCTGGAATGGTTGTCGGAACAAGATGATTCTCTGGAATTGCTCGCGGCGGGTCACCGTATCGTGCACGGCGGTCGACGTTTTCATAACCCCATTCGTGTAACCGGTGAAGTACTCGACTATTTACAAACGCTGACGGCGCTGGCACCCAACCATCAACCGCCCTGTCTGCTGGGGATCACAACACTGCAACAGCTTCTGCCCCGCTTGCCCCAGGTGGCCTGTTTCGATACGGCGTTTCATCACAATCGTCCTGAGGTGGAACAACATTTTGCACTGCCCTCACGCCCCGAACTGGATGAGGTTCGCCGTTACGGTTTCCACGGCCTGTCTTACGAGTACGTGGCAAGTGTCCTGCCGGATTACCTGGGCACACGGGCGGACGGAAAAGTGATTGTTGCTCACCTGGGTCATGGCGCCAGCCTGTGCGCATTGCACAAGCGCCGCAGCATCGCAACAACCATGACCTTCACACCACTGGATGGTCTGCCCATGGGCACGCGCAGTGGCTCTATAGACCCGGCGGTTGTGTTGTACCTGTTGCAACAGGGGATGTCGGCAGCGGATATTTCCGACCTGCTGTATTTCCAGTCCGGGTTGCTGGGTGTGTCCGGTGAGACGGGTGACATGGCGGCACTGCTTGAGTGCAACACTGCCCCGGCACAACAGGCCATTGAACAGTTTGTCCATTACACCGTGCGGAGTATCGGTTCACTGGCCGCTGCACTCGGTGGACTGGATGCGCTGGTATTCACCGCCGGCATCGGTGAACACGCCACCCCGATACGTGCCGCCATCAGTGAAGGTTGCGAATGGCTCGGTCTGCATCTGGACCGTGTTGCCAACCAGCTCGGTCGGGCCTGCATTACTCGGGCGGACAGCCCTGTACAGGGCTGGGTCATTGCCACAGACGAGGAATCCATGATTGCCGAACACAGTTTGCGTGTTCTCAATCATCATGAACAAAGGAGTACGGCATGATTGCATCATACTTTTCCGTTACCGGAACACCGTTGTCTGACAATGAACTGCAACGCATCGATGCCTGGTGGCGAGCCGCAAACTACCTGTCAATCGGGCAAATCTACCTGCTCGACAACCCCCTGCTCAAACAACCGCTGGCGCTCGAACATATCAAACCCCGGCTACTCGGCCACTGGGGCACAACGCCGGGCCTGAATATGATTTACACGCACCTGAACCGGGTAATCAAGGCACGTGACCTGAACATGATTTATGTCACCGGCCCCGGACATGGTGCACCGGGCATCGTCGCCAATACCTGGCTGGAGGGCAGTTATACCGATCTCTATCCCAACATCACCCGGGATGAAGAAGGCATGCGCAAACTGTTTCGCCAGTTCTCTTTCCCCGGCGGTATTCCCAGCCATACCGCACCGGAAACGCCCGGCTCCATCCATGAAGGGGGGGAACTGGGTTATTCACTCAGCCACGCCTATGGCGCAGCCTTCGATAACCCGGATCTGATTGTCACCTGCGTGGTCGGTGATGGTGAAGCAGAGACCGGCCCTGCGGCCACTGCCTGGCACTCCAATAAATTTCTCGACCCGCAACGCGACGGCGCGGTGTTGCCCATCCTGCACCTGAACGGGTACAAAATTGCCAACCCGACCGTACTGGCACGCATCAGCCGGGAGGAACTGGTCGCACTGTTCAAGGGCTATGGCTATACCCCGTATCTGATAGAAGGTGCCGACCCGGCCAGCGTCCATCAGGCCATGGCCGCAACACTGGACCAGGCGATAGACGACATTAAGGCCATTCAGACTGCCGCACGACGTAACGGAAATCACGAACGACCGCGCTGGCCGATGATTATCCTGCGTACGCCCAAGGGCTGGACCTGCCCGAAGGAAATTGACGGCCTTAAACTTGAAGATTACTGGCGTGCACATCAAGTGCCCTTCGCCCAATTGGCGGAGAGACCGGAACACATTCGTGTGCTGGAACACTGGATGAAAAGTTACCAGCCCGACAGACTGTTTGGCGATGAAGGTCGGTTGACAGCCGATATCGCCGAACTTTCACCACAGGGTGACCGGCGCATGGGCAGTAACCCCCACGCCAATGGCGGTTTGCTGTTGCGTGATCTGAAACTGCCCGACTACCGTGACTATGCCGTGGATATCCCCACCCCCGGCAGTGTAACCGGCGAAGCCACGCGTCGCATGGGGGATTACCTGCGTGACATCATGACCCTGAATGCCGAACGACAGAACTTCCGCGTCATGGGGCCGGATGAAACGGTTTCCAATCGCCTGGGCGCCCTGCTGGAAGTCACCAACCGGGCCTGGGAAGCGGAAACCTACGACTATGACGACCACCTGGCACCGGACGGGCGGGTGATGGAAATCCTTTCAGAACACACCTGCCAGGGCTGGCTGGAAGGTTACCTGCTGACAGGACGGCATGGCTGGTTTTCCTGTTACGAGGCCTTCATCCACATTGTCGATTCCATGTTCAACCAACACGCCAAATGGCTCAAGGTCTGCAATGAAATCCCCTGGAGACGGCCGATTGCCTCGCTGAATATCCTGCTGACTTCACACGTCTGGCGCCAGGATCATAACGGTTTCTCACACCAGGACCCCGGCTTTATCGATCATGTCATTAACAAAAAAGCCGACATTGTCCGCGTTTACCTGCCACCAGATGCCAACACCGCCCTGTGTGTCACTGAACGCTGCCTGAACAGTCGTAACCTGGTGAACGTTATCGTCGCCGGCAAACAGCCCGAACCGCAGTGGCTGGATATGGATGCTGCCATCAAACACTGTCATGAAGGCATCGGTATCTGGGGCTGGGCCAGCAATGACCGTGAGACTGAAGCGGATATCGTGATGGCCTGTGCCGGCGATGTGCCCACTATTGAAACTCTTGCCGCCGTCAAAATTCTGCGTGAACATCTGCCAGATCTGAAAATCCGCGTGGTCAATGTCGTCGACCTGATGACACTGCAACCCAGAGAAGAACACCCGAATGGTCTGACCGACAGTGATTTTGACACGCTGTTTACCACCGACAAGCCTATCGTTTTCGCCTTCCACGGTTATCCCTGGCTGATTCATCGTCTCACCTATCGGCGCCACAACCACGCCGGTCTGCATGTACGCGGTTACAAGGAAGAAGGCACCACCACGACGCCGTTTGACATGACGGTGCTCAATGACCTGGATCGTTTTCATCTGGTTTGCGATGTCATAGATCGCGTCGGCAACCTGGGATCAAAAGCGGCCTACCTGAAACAACAAATGAGCGACAAACTGATTGAACACCAGCAGTACATTACTGAACACGGCGAAGACATGCCGGAGATTCGTCAATGGAGTTGGGAATAAAACAGGAACAGGAGAAGGGCCATGCAATATTCAACTGAACTTGAAGCTACGATCAGGGACATGGTGCAGAAAGGTCGCGGCATACTGGCGGCCGATGAAAGTTCACCGACCATCGCAAAACGTTTCAAGGCTATCGATGTTGAATCCACTGAAGAAACCCGGCGTGCCTGGCGCAGCCTGCTGGTGACGACCGAAGGCCTGGGTGAATATATCAGTGGCATTATTCTGTTCGAGGAAACACTCGGGCAGAAAACCGATGAAGGAAAAACCATTCCCGAAGCCGCCTGGGCACAGAAGATCGTCCCGGGCATCAAGGTCGATAAAGGCAAAATCCCGCTGGCATTGTCACTCGGTGACCTGATCACCCAGGGTCTCGACGGACTTGCGGAACGCTTGCGCAGCTATAAACAACAGGGTGCCCGTTTTGCGAAATGGCGGGAGGTCTACAGCATCGACACACAGGCGCCTACCCCGCACGGTATCGAAGCCAATGCCGAAATGCTGGCCCGCTACGCGGCGGTCTGCCAGGCCGAAGGGCTGGTGCCGATTGTGGAACCCGAGGTGCTGATGGATGGAGAACATGACATTGACCGCCACGCACAGGTTACTGAAGCCGTACAACACGCTGTTTTCCATGCCCTGCACCGCCACCACGTCGCACTGGAACTGATGATCCTGAAACCCAACATGGTGCTGCCCGGCAAGGGCTGTCGTCGTGCCGAACCGGATGAAGTCGCTATAGCAACGCTTGAAATCCTGCGGCGCACTGTACCTGCCGCTGTACCGAGCATCAACTTTCTGTCCGGTGGCCAGAGTCCCGAAGAAGCGACTGCCAATCTCAATGCCATCAACCAACGAGGCCAGGATGCGCCCTGGCGGTTGAGTATTTCCTATGGTCGCGCCCTGCAGCAAACCGCACTTCAGGCATGGAAGGGGAAAACTGATAACGTACCGGCGGCGCAGCAGGCTTTGCTCAAACGTGCACAACTCAACCACCGGGCCATGCTGGCTGAGTACCAGGACTGATATGGACAGAGAAACACTACACCGTTTTTTACACGACATGCTGCTGGCACGCGCCTTCGAAGAACGTGCGGCGCAGGAATACAGTGAAGGGAACATCGCCGGCTTTCTGCACCTGTATCCGGGTGAGGAAGCCGTTGCCGTGGGTGTGATTCATGCCACAGAACCCAGCGACTACCTTGTCACCACCTATCGCGAACATGTACACGCACTGGTGCGCGGGGTACCAGCACGCCAGGTGATGGCAGAACTGTTCGGCCGCCGCGATGGGATCTGCAAGGGCATGGGTGGGTCCATGCACCTGTTTGACCGGGAACGGCGTTTCATGGGGGGGTACGCCATTGTCGGCGAAACTTTCCCGGTCGCAACCGGTATCGGTTACAGCATTGCGTTGCGGCAGTTGCCGGAAGCGGTGATCTGTTTCTTCGGTGACGGTGCGGTTAACCAGGGCACCTTCCACGAAGCACTCAATATGGCCGCACTGTGGAAATTGCCGGTGTTGTTTGTCTGCGAGAACAACCACTACCAGATCGGCACGGAAATTCACCGTCATTCAGCCATTGTCGATGTCTATAAGCGCGCCTGTGCTTACAATGTCCCGGCGGAGAAGCTTGATGGCATGGATGTTATCAATGTCTACCAGGGCACCCGGCGTGCACTGGCACAGATTCGTGCCGGCAACGGGCCGCAGTTGCTGGAGTTTGAAACCTACCGTTTCCGCGGTCACTCCATGGCGGATGCCGGCAGCTACCGACCGCGTGCCGAAGTCAATTCACAGGCCGACCGCGACCCGGTTAAAGCCGTTATTAATGAAGCCAGAACAGGCTACCCAAGCCAGGCCGAGATCGCAGCGGCCGGACCGGACCTTGTCGACCAGCTGATTTACCACACGGCTGCAGTCGACCATTTTGACGAGCAGCATATTGAATCCGTTCGCCAGGAGGTCAAGGGTATTGTCGAAGATGCCGTGCAGTTTGCGCTGTCCAGCTCACCACCGACACTTGATGATGCCTGGTCCAGCCTATACTGCAACCGCCAGCATGAAACCCTGACGGAGGGCACACAACATGACTGAGAACCTGCAACTGTGGCAAGCCCTGAACCGGGCGCTGGACATTGAAATGTCGAGTGATGAATCCGTGTTTACGCTGGGCGAAGATGTTGGCCTGTATGGTGGCTCCTACCGGGTAACCCAGGGACTCTATGCCAAATACGGGGAATGGCGGGTTCGCGACACACCCATTTCGGAAGGCGGTTTTACCGGGCTGGGTGTCGGGGCAGCGCTGACCGGCATGCGACCGGTTATCGAAATCATGACCATCAACTTTGCCCTGCTGGCGCTGGATGCCATCATCAACATGGCCGCCAAGATCCCTTTTATGTCTGGCGGGCAGTTCCCCATGCCGCTGGTGGTGCGCATGCCGGGCGGTGTTGCAAAACAACTGGCCGCCCAGCACTCACAGCGCCTGGAGCACACCCTGATGAATGTTCCCGGCCTGCGCATTGCCGTACCGGCAACCGCACAGGATGCCTATTGGCAACTGCGACAGGCTATCGCCAGTGATGAACCGGTTATCCTGCTGGAACACGAGCTGTTGTATTTCAATAAGGGTGATGTCGATTTTGCGGCCGAACCACCCCCCATACACCAGGCCATCGTCCGTTGTGCAGGGACAGACCTGACACTGGTGAGCTATTCCAGGATGGCCAACCTGGCCGTAGAGGCAGCAGCCCTGCTCGCCAAAGAAAATATCCACGTTGAAGTCATCGACCTGCGCAGCCTGAGTCCGGTTGACTGGGATACCTGTGCGACTTCCCTGCGCAAGACCCATCGCCTGCTGGTTGTGGAAGAAGACTGCCGCTTTGCCGGGGTTGGTGCCGAGATTATCGCAACGCTGAATGAACGTTGTTTTTTTGACCTGGATGCAGCCCCTGCACGTCTCGCCGGGCTGGATATGCCGACGCCGTTTAATGGCGAACTCGAAGCAGCCAGTATCCCCGGCATCAGTGATATCGTTGATGCTGCCCGGCAACTGTCGGGGCGGAAAAAACCGGCCTGATAACCCGGCCGGCAATCCCGGCCAGCCAACACTTGCAAGCAGTACAGTTGCCATCTCTGTTCCCGCCCGGGGCTACTCCATGCCGGGTTTCTAATGCCGTGCGCAATTTGCGCAACGTAACAGGAACGTAACTTGTCTGGGGCATATTCCGCACGCATACCCTGTAGATCAGCTTGTCCCGCAGGGTATACACCCCATTAAATATACGAGGAGATAAGGCATGCTGGAATTATCCAGATTGAGAGTGGTTGCCGGTATGATCATTGCCGCCAGTGCATTGCCGTTACAGGCACAGAGTGCGTTCGAAGATCATGGTCGGGAGAACAGTAAAGAGCGCTCACGTGGGCATGAAGTGAAAGCCTATCGTGAAGACAGGCAGTCATCGCATTCCAACAGGCATTCACGTTTGAAAGTGGCTCTCTGGGGAGACAGTTTCTACAATGATGATCCTGCCATAAAGTCAAAGGATATTGATCAAACCATCCGCTCCATGAATACCCATAACCTGGATTTCACGATTTTTGCGGGTGATACTAAAAATGGTCATACCGTGTGTACAGATGCGGCCATAGGACAGGATGCAATTGATATTTTCAACCGCCTGAATGTCCCTACACTGTACTCACTGGGTGACAATGAATGGACAGATTGCCATCGTGTCAGCAATGGAAGCTATGATCCTCTTGAGCGTCTTGACTATCTTCGAAGTGTATTCTTCAATAAAAACACAACGCAGGGCGTACACCCTGTCGAAGTAGAACGTCAAGGCGAGTTGGGGCAGGCCTACAGCGAGAACAGTCGGTTCGTTGCCAGTAACGTTGGATTTGTCGCGCTGCATATACCAGGAAGCAATAACAATCTGGTTGTTACAAAAAAGCAGTGCACAAAAAAATCAAACCGCACTCAGGCAGATTGTGATGCCGCCACAGCGGAATTCCGTGCGCGTAATGTAAAAGATATTGCATGGCTTGAAGAGTCCTTCTCCGAAGCCAGGCGCGAGCACTATGCGGGTATCGTCATTACGATCCAGGCGGATGTTTTCTTTCCTTTCGAGTTAAGCGACGGTGGATACCGGGATGATTTCCTTCCACAGCTGGATGCCAACAATGGTTACACGGATTTTTTCCTCACGCTGGTGAAAGAAACGCAGTCATTCAACGGGAAAGTGCTTTTGGTCCATGGTGATTCGCACTATTACAAAATCGACAAGCCAATGTTCAATGCCGACGGCCGCTTAACCGGTAATTTCACACGTGTTGAGGTGTTTGGAAGCAAGGACAATAACTGGGTTGAACTGACGGTAGACCCGTCTACTGAAAATGTATTTTCTCTCAAGCAGGTTATACTGAAATAGCGCCCTGTCGCTATGCACACGGATGTGCACCATTCCTGTTCTTTACTTGAGTGTTAAATTGGTCGGGGCGAGAGGATTCGAACCTCCGACCACCAGTCCCCCAGACTGGTGCGCTACCAGGCTGCGCTACGCCCCGAAAGAGCGCTGCATGATACAGTATCTGCTAGCGTTTGAGTATCTGTAACAGCTCTTCCAGCTCCATGCGCATCTGGCGCACGATCTGCTGACGCTGACTGACGTCTTCTTTTGCTTCATCACCGGATAACTGCTGACGCGCACCGCCGATCGTGAAGCCCTGCTCGTACAGCAGGCTGCGAATCTGACGGATCATGATCACATCATGGCGCTGGTAATAACGGCGATTACCGCGACGCTTTACCGGCTTGAGTTGGGGGAATTCCTGCTCCCAGTAGCGCAGCACGTGCGGCTTGACGCCACACAGCTC
>CAZVBD010000107.1:0-9489 GCA_964625255.1 uncultured Thiohalobacter sp.
AACCGCTACCGTGTAGTACCGGAAATCAACCACAAGATCCAGGTGACCAACCGCCGTCTGAGTTCGGTGTTACGCCCTGACATTGACCTCCATGACCGCGATGAACTGGAAAACTTTGTCATGGCCTATATGTTCTTCGGGGCCGTGTTCGAGGGTTGCTGGTTCTACAATGGCTTCAGCCCCATCTTCGCACTACAGCGCCGCGGTCTGATGAAAGGGACTGCCGAACAACTGCAATACATCATGCGCGATGAAGTCATGCATTGCAGCTTTGGCATACGTACCGTGAAACAGATCATCATTGAAAACCATGTTATGCCGGACCCGAAGGCCATACGTGACATGTGGGATGAATCTGAAGCAGCCGAGGCTGACTACGCACGCTACATTTTGAGAGATACCATTCTGGGCTACAACGCTGATGACCACATTGAACAGTTCCGCTTTATCGCCAACCGGCGCGCACACCAGCTGGGAATCGAGGAACCCTTCCCGGGAGCAAAGTGTGCCCTGCCCTGGCTGGACGAACAGGCCAACCTGCGCAAGGAGAAAAATTTCTTTGAAACGCGTGTTACCGAGTACCAGACCGGCGGCGCATTGAGCTGGGATTAAGCGGTCCCGGTCAGAGTTTATTTCTTTAGTGTCACTGCAACCTGGACATCCTCGACCACATGGACGCGGTGTGTTTTGTCCTTGAGGCAGTTCATTGCCCTGTCACCATCCTGCTGGCAGTCTACCTGGTGTGCCCGTGTCCAGCCGGTCTGGACTACAAAGCCCTGGTCGACTTCCTCATCGTATCCCAGTGCATCTTCCGCATCATCCGGTACTTCCATGTCTTCAACACCCAGCACCAGGTTGCGGTAGGCAATCACAAGCCCACCTTTCTTTTTGCGCACTTCTGATTTGACCTTGTAGAGTACGGTGTGATTGCCACTCTCGCGTTTCAGTTCTTCACTGAAACAGATCAGCACGCTATTTTCCACTCCACATTGCGTAATAGTTGATGGCAGATATTCCATGGGTTTGTTACGTGCTGACCACTGTGTGGTAGCCAGTTTGTCCAGTGGTGAAAGCAGGGTAACGACGGTAACGGGCTTCGCTTTGGTAACAGGTTTCGCTTTGGCCACGGGTTTTACTTTCGGCGCTGGCGCTGGCTCTGGTTTTGCCTTCGCTACCCGCTTCTCTTGTGTTGCCCTGGCTTTAGCCTCGGCCACAGCCTTTGCCTTCGCGGCACTGCTGGCATTTCTGGCCACCTCTGCCAGGGCGGCTTTGCGCTGCTGGCGTGCCTGTTCCAGCTTTGCACGCTGCTGTTGCGCAGCAGCGGCCGCTTTTTCAGCATTGGCTTTGCGACGGGCCTGCATACGGATTTCTTCCTCCATATTGATGACCTTGCCACCTGCCATGTTAAAACCATTAGCGGCCGCCTTGCGATACCAGCCTACCGCCGCTTCATAATCAGGAGGCACACCTTTTCCGGAGGCATAGAGTTCACCCAGGTAATACTGTGCCAGCGCACTGCTGTCACTGATGCTGTCGAGCAAGTTGTGCGCCCGGTCATAATCCGACTTGCCGCCCTCGCCTTTAAGCAGCAGGATGGCAAGCCGTGTTACGGCCTTTTCATGGAGCTGTGCTGCCGCTTTCTCCAGCCACTGCCTTCCCCTGGCAGCATCCAGCTTCACACCCCGGCCTTTCAGATACATCATGCCGGTATCGTACTGTGCCTTGCTGTCACCGGATTCGGCACGCTTCAGGGCAGCGGCAAATTTCTTTTTCTGCCCCTGTATTCGCCTCAGCTTGCTGGAGGCCTTTTCGTTACCGTTTTCTGCGGCCATATTCAGCCAGCGCAACGTCTCGTCAAAGTCCTGTTCAACCCCACGACCTTTAAGGTACATAATCGCGACTTCGTACTGGGCATCCGCATCGCCACTTTCTGCGCTTTCCAGCTGCTCTTCAAATAGCTGATCCCAGACCTGGGCGGTGCTGTGCTGTGTATAAAAAACTGATGAAAACACAAATGCAATCAGTAGATTAAGATGTAAACCTCGCAGCTTTAAAATCATCACCATTACTCCCAGTTTCGCATATCCTGTTATCGGCACCCTGGAAAAACCCTGAAATACCGTTCTGTTACCAGAGTCCTGTAATATGGGATTTATTCGATGATGAAACGGGGAAATCGTGAAAAATCATGGCCCAAAAGACCACAAGCTACCGTATCAGTGAAATCAGTGCACAGCTCGACCTGTCGGTTGACACCCTGCGTTACTACGAAAAAATCGGCTTATTGAAAAATGTTTCACGCAGTGCGGGGGGCGCACGCCTCTACACCGACAGGGACCTTTCCCGGCTTCGCTTTATCCGGCGCGCACAATCCATGAACTTCTCTCTGGCTGAAATCGCCAACCTGCTGGAAATGCGGGAAGACCCGCAGCATGCCCGTAATGATATTCGCCAGCTGACCCGCAACAAACTGACTGAAATTGAAGAACAGTTGAAGGAACTGAAAACACTGCGCAACGAGCTCAGGTCACTGGTCAACCTGTGCTGCTCTGACGCCGGTGGCTGCCCGATTATAGAAGGTATCGATCAGCAACCATCCAGCTGAGCCGGGAACCATTCCGGGTAAAAAACCTCATACCCTTGGCAAACAGCGTCCCTGCCTTTAAACTGATCCGCAATACAGCCGTTAATCACCCCATGTCCCCGAAACGTTTTCTTACAATCTGTTTTCTGTTATTCACGCTGGCAGGCAATATCGCCTGGGCCAGTGCTGATTTCCATGCAGAAGCCGATAATGCCACTGCGGCAACCCCGGGGTCCGGCGATAAGCATGATCTCAAAAACGGGGAATCCACTGACTGTGACGACCACCGCTGCCACGCCTGTGCTCATTTTCTCGGGCTTCTTGGCTCACCCTCGCTATGGAGCATTTCGCCTTCATCCGGGGTTTATCTGGCACCCGATCAGCAACCTCTTTCTCACCCGCTTTCTCCCCTGTACCAGCCCCCGATCGCCTGATTTCTGATAAGTAATGCGCTGTGTAACCTCGTGTTATGCAGCAATGCAGTTGTATTTTTCAGGAAACAGAGCAATGCAAAAACTGACCGTATGGGGCCGCCATTTGCTTGGCTGCGTACTGCTTGGCATCACTGCCAGCGCCAGTGCAAGTGACATCTCCCCCGCCCTGCAGCAATTGATGCAGAATTTTCTCATCCAGCATCCTGCCGCGCAGTCCGCACGCGCCGATCTGGAACGTGCTGAAGCACAAGCCCGTGCAGCGGGGCAACCCCTGTATAACCCGGAGGTCGAATTTGACTACGAGGACGCCAGCGATATCACCAAAACAGTTGGCGTTGCCCAAACCTTTGACTGGAACGGTAAACGCCGTGCCCGCAACAGTGCCGCACAAGACAATATACGCGCTGCATACGCCACACTGTCTGCGACCCGGCAACAGATGCTGGGTGAATTACTGGGTGAACTCAGCCAGATACTGACCACGACCGATGGCGCACGCCTCGCCGCCCGGCGTGTCACACTGCTGGAGGAATTTCTTCGGCTTGCCGAACAGCGCTTTGCCGCCGGTGACGTCGGTCAGACGGATGTGGATCTTGCCCGACTGGCGCTGTCGGAAGCACAGATGCAGTCAGCGGCCGCCAGTGCCGATGCCACGGCGACCGAAGCACGCCTGAATGCCCTGGTCGATCACCCGGCTACGGGTTGGCCCGTGTTACCTGCCCTGCCGGGAAGCCTGAAAAAGCATGATACTGCGGCCCTGTTAAAACAGCACCCCGTCCTGCAACAACTACGGGCTGAAGCCGCTGCCGCATACGCTTCCATCAGCATTGCCAACCGTGAACGCCGGCCGGACCCGACCGTGTCCGTGCGTGGTGGCAAGGAAGCCAGTGATGGACTGATCGGCGTTACCGTTTCCATTCCACTGTATTTGCGCAATACCTTCCGCGCCGAACTGGACGCAGCCAATGCCGAGGCGATCAGCGCCGAACAACGCTACCAGAATACCCTGCGCCGCGCCCGCAGCGCCATGCAGGCCGCCGTGCAACGCTACCAGGTGACACGCTCGGCACTGGGCTACTGGGAGCGAACCGGCCTTTCAAGTCTGCAGGGGCGTATCGAAACACTCAAGCGCCTGTGGCAGAGCGGTGAAATCGATACCACGGATTACCTGGTGCAGCTACAGCAGACCATCGATACACGAATATCGGCGGTTGAACTCCGGCGTGCAACCTGGGATGCCTGGCTCGCCTGGCTGCAGGCATCCGGCACCATCGAACAATGGCTGGGCCTGACCAAAGCGCCCGCGTCGAACTGATTACGGAGACATAACCTCATGCGTATTTTAAACCTGTTTATTCTGTTGCTGGCGCTAGCGTCCGGCAATGTTCTGGCTGCGGACAATCATGGCCATGACGAAAATGAAGCCGGCCATGAAGCCAGTGAAGCACCGGGCCACGAAGAAGAAGGGGGCCACGAGAAAGAAGGTGGTCACGAAGAAGAAGTCGTTGCTGAATTAAGCCCTGAACAAATCCGTACGGCAGGCATCGAGACTGTCACCATAAAACGCAACCGGATTGCAGATATCCTGATTGCACCGGGTGAAGTCATGCTCAATGCCTATCGAACCATCCGGGTAACACCACGTATCGAAGCCCAGATCGTCAAGCGTCATGCACGGCTTGGTGACCATGTTAAAGCCGGTACGCCACTGGTAACACTGTCCAGCGTTGATGTCGCTGAAGCACAGGGCCGGTTACTGGTCAGTGATCGCGAATGGAAACGGGTGCAGAAACTGGGTCGCAAGGTTGTCTCGGAACGCCGTTATATCGAAGCCCAGGTCGCCCGCCAACAGGCCCTGGCGAAAGTACAGGCCTACGGTATGACCGGTGAACAGATTAAAACGCTGCTCAAAAAAGGCAATGCTTCACACGCCAACGGAGAACTGGAACTGCTCAGTACGCAGGCCGGGACGGTGATCGAGGATGATTTTGTTGTTGGTGAACTGGCTGCGCCAGGTCGTATTTTGTTCACTGTCACCGATGAATCCACGTTATGGGTCGATGCGCGCCTGAATGCCAGCGATGCAAACCGCGTGCGTGTTGGTGCTGCTGCCCGTATTCATATCGACAATCAATGGCTGGATGGCAAGGTCATCCAGACCCGCCATGCACTGGATGAAACTACACGCACTCTGTCGGTACGGCTCGAAGTTGCCAACCCGGATGACCAGCTACACCCCGGTCAGTTTGTAACGACCGAAATCCAGAGCGCCGACAATGAAACCCGTATCACTGTACCCGTAGCAGCAGTACTGCGCAGCCCGGATGGTGACTGGCAGGTGTTTATCGAAGAGGCCCCCGGGCGTTACGAGCCACGTGAAGTCGAGGTTCAACGAACTGTCGGCAAGCACCTGGTTGTGGATGGACTGAAGGAAGGGGAACGCATCGTCAGCAAGGGTGCCTTCTTTATCCAGTCCGAAATCGCCAAAAGCGGTTTTGAAGTTCACAACCATTAGGGGGGGCAAGTCATGTTAAACAAACTGATTGACCTTGGGATCGAGAACCGTCTGCTGGTTGTGCTGGCATTGATTGCAACCATGGTTGGTGGCGCCCTGATTCTGCCAAAGCTTAACCTGGATGCCTTTCCCGATGTAACCAATGTACAGGTACAGATTAATACCGAGGCCCGGGGACTGGCTGCCGAGGAAGTGGAACAGCTCATCACCTTCCCTATCGAGGCGGTCATGTATGCACTGCCCGACGTGGAGGAAGTGCGCTCGATCTCGAAGACCGGCCTGTCTGTGATCACGGTGGTATTCAAGGAAGGTACCGATATTTACTTTGCCCGCCAACTGGTGTTTGAACGCCTGCAGACGGCACGGGAACAAATTCCGGAAGGTATCGGAACACCCGGTATTGGCCCTAACACGTCGGGACTGGGCCAGGTGTACCAGTACATTCTGCGCGCCGACGATCCTGAAAAATACGACACCATGGCATTACGCAGCCTGAATGACTGGATCGTAAAGCTGTTGCTGATGCCGGTACCCGGTGTCACAGAGGTGCTGTCTTTTGGTGGTGATGTGCGCCAGTACCAAGTGCAGCTCGATCCACAACGCCTGCTGGCCTATGGATTGAGTAGCGATGATATCGCTGAAGCGATCGAAGCCAACAACCGTAACGCCGGTGGCTGGTATATGAACCGGGGTGAAGAACAACTGGTTATCCGCGGTGTCGGCTGGGTTCGCAGCGGCGAGAATGGATTGCGTGATATCAGTAATATTCCGGTCAAGGATGAAGATGGTGTCGCCGTTCGGGTGTCTGACGTAGCTCGTGTCGAGTTTGGTCCCGAGATCCGCCAGGGTGCGGTCAGCATCACGCGACGCGCTGAAAATGGCGACGTCGAAGCACTGGGTGAAGTCGTCGCCGGTGTTATTCTGAAACGCCTGGGCGCCAATACCAAAGCCACGATTGACGGTATCGAGTCGCGTATGGCGGCCATCGCAACCGCGCTGCCGGACGGGGTCACACTGGAGCCTTTTTATGACCAGGCAAGTCTCGTCAATCAGGCCGTTAATACTGTATCAAAAGCCTTGCTGGAAGCTTTTGTCCTGATCGTCATTGTATTGATGCTGTTCCTGGTCAATCTGCGAGCCACGCTGCTGGTACTGATTTCAGTGCCCATTTCTATCGGGCTGGCCTTGATGGCCATGGCGTACTGGGGCGTATCAGCCAACCTCATGTCGCTCGGTGGACTGGCCATCGCGATTGGTATGATGGTGGATGGTTCTGTGGTCATGATGGAACATATTTTCAGCCACCTGACCCGGCCTGATGCTGAACACCGTGAGTATGTGAAAAAGAAGCTGGCACCTGGCGATGAACATCCTTATGACGCCGCTCATGACGATCATGGTATGGCCTTGCGTATCCAGGAGTCAGCCCGTGAAGTCGGGCGCCCGGTGTTCTTCGCCGTGTTGATTATTATCATTGTATTTGCACCCCTGTTCAGTCTTGAAGGCGTAGAAGGCAAACTGTTCCAGCCTATGGCCATTTCTATCGTGCTGGCGATGCTGGCCTCACTGATGGTGGCGCTGATCGTGGTACCGGCACTGGCGACCTATCTGTTCAAGACCGGTGTGAAATATCGGGAAAGCCCCGTAATGCGTCCGCTGGAAAAACTCTATAAACGTACCTTGCCCATGGCACAACACAACCGTAAAACAGTTGTCTCGGCCGCATTGCTGCTGTTTGTCGGTTCACTGGTGATGGTGCCATTCCTCGGTACCGAGTTTGTACCGGAACTGGAAGAAGGTACGCTCAACATCCGTGTCACACTGGCGCCTTCTTCCAGCCTTGATACCGCCCTGGGCGTTGCATCGAAGCTGGAAGCACAACTACTGACCTTCCCGGAAGTCCAGTACGCCACCAGCCGCGTCGGTCGTCCGGAGATCGGTGGTGATCCCGAACCGGTTTCCAATGTGGAGATCTTTGTCGGCCTTAAACCCGTGGAAGAATGGACCAGCGCCGACAACCGGCAGGCATTACAAAAACTGATGGAACAAAAGATGTCAGTCCATCCTGGCTTGTTGTTCTCCTTCTCGCAACCCATCGCAACCCGCGTTGATGAACTGCTGTCAGGTGTTCGGGCACAACTCGCGATCAAGCTGTTCGGTCAGGACCTGGACATGCTGGCAAAGAAAGGCGGCGAGATCGAAGCACTGGTCAAGCGCGTGGATGGCACACGCGGTGTCGCCATGGAACAGATTGGTGGTGAAGCACAGCTGGCGATACGCCCGGACCGCGATGCACTCGCACGATACGGGATCCCGGTTGCACAGGTCATGGATCTGGTTTCTGATGCCATTGGTGGGCGCGCTGCCGGCCAGGTTATCAATGGCAACGAGCGCTATGACATTAATGTGCGACTGGGCAACGAATACCGTGACAGTGTGGAGAGCATTCGCGGCTTGATGCTGCAATCACCGAGTGGCGCCTGGGTGCGGCTCAGTGATGTCGCAAAGGTCGCTATTGAATCCGGTCCACCGCAGATACGCCGCGATGATGTACAGCGCCGTGTGGTCATCCAGTCCAATGTCGAAGGACGGGATATGGGGGGACTGGTGGCGGAGCTGCAGCAACGAATAGACAGCGAGATCGATCTGCCGACCGGCTACACGGTGGTATTTGGTGGCCAGTTCGAAAACCAGCAGCGTGCGCAGGCACGTCTGATGATCGTCGTCCCGCTATCGCTGGGCCTGATCTTTCTGCTGCTGTACTTTGCCTTTGGCTCGATCGGACAGGCATCACTGATTATGCTCAATGTACCGCTGGCGTTGATTGGTGGTATTGCCGCCCTGTTCATCTCCGGGCAGTACCTGTCTGTGCCAGGCTCGATTGGTTTTATCGCTCTTTTCGGCGTCGCGGTGCTCAATGGCGTGGTAATGGTCAATGCCATCAATCAACGTATTACCGATGGGGCTGATGCAGAACGTGCCGCCTATGAAGGTGCCCTGTCACGTCTCCGGCCCGTGTTGATGACGGCATCGATTGCCGCACTCGGGCTGATACCCATGTTGTTGTCACACGGTGTTGGGTCAGAGGTTCAGCGCCCTCTGGCTACGGTCGTGGTCGGTGGCCTGTTCTCGTCAACCGCCCTGACATTGTTCGTGTTACCCGTGCTGTACGAAGTATTCTCGCGGGCAAAACTGGCGGAACAGAAACGGAGCGCGTAATACGCGCTTAACGAAACAGGTAGTGAGGTGTATTCAGGTAATCCCAGAGGCGGGACAGGCAGGACAGCTCGGGGTTGTCCTGCACAGGAGCACGGCTTGATTCGTGGACAGGACGAGGTTTGTCAGCCTGTTCACGATCTTGCTGTGCTTCACGCTCGCACTGCATTCTGTCCATTCGTTCAGAGGCACGCCGAAGCATAGAGGTATAGCCCGCATTATCTTCCTTAATGCGTGCTGCGCGAAACAATGTACCGGTTCTTTTGGGTGTGCTACACATGAGAGGCACCTCCGTTGAGTACAACTGGCCCTGTAGTCACACCATCGGCAGAAACCGGGAATACTTTAACCCGGTAGCGTGGCTGTTCCGGTAGCCACCATCGCTAATCTGTGTCCTTGTCGCCAAACCGGCCGACAGCACAACTCACAAACGATTTGGCTTTGGCCTTCACCGTTGCCATACCACTGGTACTGCCGGATTCGGGATAACCCAGTACTTCAAGCAATACACTGACCTCTGCACGCGCCAGCTCATCGCCAACAACCTGTACAATGCCGCGTTTAACATCGACGCTAACCTTTTTAATGCTGTCCAGCACCGTAAGTCGCTTTACGATGGTTCCGGCGCAGCCGTCACATTTAATATTATCGACCGTGATTTCATATGCCATACAAGTTCGTTCCGTCTCATTTTATCTATATCAGCGTTGCATTATATATCATCCCGTGCCCTGTTCAGC
>CAZVBD010000108.1:0-9471 GCA_964625255.1 uncultured Thiohalobacter sp.
ACATGGAACAGAAGTGCGCCACCTTGGCGGAATCCTTGGGCAGGGTTTCATCGTGGTATTCACGTGCCCGCTCCGGATCAAGTGCAAGGTTAAACTGGTCCTCCCAGCGAAATTCAAAACGTGCCTTGGACACGGCGTTATCACGTACCTGCGCACCCGGGTGACCCTTGGCGAGATCCGCTGCATGGGCGGCAATTTTGTAGGTGATAATCCCTTCGCGCACGTCTTCCTTGTTGGGCAGACCCAAATGCTCCTTGGGTGTGACGTAACACAGCATCGCCGTACCATACCAGCCAATTTGTGCCGCACCGATGGCCGAAGTAATGTGGTCGTAGGCGGGAGCAATATCCGTCGTCAGTGGACCCAGTGTGTAGAACGGCGCCTCGTAGCAATCGTGCAACTCCTTGTCCATGTTCTCCTTGATGAGTTGCATGGGAACATGGCCCGGTCCTTCGATCATGACCTGCACATCGTGGTCCCAGGCAACTTTGGTGAGTTCGCCGAGGGTTTCCAGTTCACCAAACTGTGCCGCATCGTTGGCATCCGCCAGCGAACCGGGGCGCAAGCCATCGCCCAGCGAGAAGGCCACATCGTAAGCTTTCATGATTTCACAAATGTCGGCAAAGCGCGTGTAGAGGAAGCTTTCCTCATGATGCGCCAGGCACCATTTCGCCATAATAGAGCCACCCCGGGAAACGATGCCGGTAACGCGGTCGGCGGTTAGCGGCACATACTTCAGGCGCACACCGGCATGGATGGTGAAGTAATCCACGCCCTGCTCGGCCTGTTCGATAAGCGTATCGCGGAACAGTTCCCAGGTCAGGTCTTCTGCCTTGCCGTCAACTTTTTCAAGCGCCTGGTAGATAGGCACTGTGCCAACCGGCACCGGCGAGTTGCGCAGGATCCACTCGCGGGTTTCGTGAATATTTTTGCCGGTGGACAGATCCATGACTGTATCGCCACCCCAGCGCGTCGACCAGACCATCTTTTCCACTTCCTCGGCAATCGACGACGTCACAACAGAATTACCGATATTGGTATTGACCTTCACCAGGAAATTGCGACCGATAATCATCGGTTCCAGTTCCGGGTGATTGATATTGGCGGGGATAATGGCACGACCGCGAGCGATTTCGTCGCGGACAAATTCAGGCGTCACCCGCTCCGGCACACTGGCACCAAAGTTCTGGCCCTTGTGCTGACGCAACAGCACGCTGCCCTTCAGGGCTTCCAGTTGCAAGTTCTCGCGGATGGCTACGTACTCCATCTCCGGTGTGATAATACCTTTACGGGCATAATGCATCTGCGACACATTGGCACCGACTTTGGCGCGACGCGGCTTGCTGATGTGCTCGAAGCGCAACTTGGCCAACTCAGGGTCACTATTGCGCTGGCGTCCGAATTCAGAGGTGGGACCGTCCAGGGATTCTGTGTCACCGCGCTCCTCGATCCAGCCACGACGCAATGCCGGCAAACCTTCCAGCAGGTTAATACTCACATCCGGATCGGTATACGGCCCCGAGGTGTCATACACAGTGATGGCAGGATTTTTCTCTACACCGAAGCTGGCGGCAGTTTCTGCCTGTTCGATTTCGCGCATACCCACACGGATATCCGCACGCGAACCCTCCACGTAGATTTTACGTGAACCGGGAAACGGTCGAGTGACTTCCCCGGAAAGCTTTGTGGTTTTCTGGACAAATTCTTCCGGAATAGCGCTCATGGACTTCCCCTCTAATCGGGTGGTGATTCGTGCGGGGAAAGGCTGATGCAGACTTCAGCTTCCCTGCGCTGGTATTAACCGGTTCAGGTTCGAAGGGTGTTTCTCAGCCCCGTACCGCAGGAGCACCCCTAGCTGCGCAGGTAAAGTAGCGAAAGGGTGGAAGTATTGCAAGCTCGCCCGCACGCCAGTACCCTCTGTTTGCAGACTGAGGAAATAACCCTGATGAACGCACTGAATCTGGAAGAAGCCCGTTTCAATATGATCGAACAGCAGATCCGCACCTGGGATGTGCTTGACGATCAGATACTTGAGACACTCGCCAACACGCCGCGCGAAGATTTTGTAGCCGAACGCTATCGCGCACTGGCGTTTTCGGACATCAGTGTGCCGCTGGCGCATGAGCAGGTTATGATGCCGCCCAAACTGGAAGGCCGCTTGCTGCAAAGCCTGCTATTGAAGCCAACCGACAGCGTGCTGGAAATCGGCACCGGCAGCGGCTACCTCACTGCCTGTCTGGCAAAGCTCGCGGGCAGTGTACATTCCGTCGACATTTTTGCTGACTTCATCGAGGAAGCCGGCAGCAAGCTCGAAAAACACGGCATCAACAATGTGACATTTGAAAATATTGATGCGGCAACCGGACTGGATACCCCGCAGCACTATGACGCCATAGCGGTGACCGGCTCGCTACCGATGCTGCACCACGGTTACCACGAACTGCTCAATCCGGGTGGGCGCCTGTTTGTGATTGTCGGCAAACCACCGATCATGCAGACACTGCTCATTACCCGTACCGGCGACCAGGAATGGCGTGAAGAAAGTCTGTTCGAGATTTCCATCCCGCCACTGATCAACGCACCGCAACCCGACGCGTTCCGGTTCTGAAGCCTATACTATGCGTTGCAAATTACGAATCTGCTGAGAGTCCATGAAACACCTACTGATACCGATCCTGCTACTGGCAACCAGCGGCATCACCAACGCTGCCGACCTGCTGACGGTTTACCAAACGGCTGCACGCAATAACCCCACACTGGCGGCTGCAGCGGCAAGCCTGGAGGCAACCCGGGAAAGCCGGCCCCAGGCCTTCGCCAACCTGCTGCCCAGCCTTAATTTTGGTGCCTCACTGGGTCGCACACGCTTCAAAAACGTCGACCCGTCGCAGGATGCCACCTACAGCACCGATAAGCTGGCCAGTATCAGTCTGGTCCAGCCACTGTTCCGCTACGACAGGTGGATTGCCCTGAAGCAGGCCGACAGCACGATCGCCGCTGCCGAAGCCGACTACGCCGCCGCACAACAGGCACTGATGATCGATGCTGCCGAACGCTATTTCGCCGTCCTCGATGCCCAGGATAATCTGGAATTTGCACAGGCGGAAAAAAGCGCTATCGGCCGTCAACTGGACCAGGCAAAACAACGCTTTGAGGTGGGCCTGATTGCCATCACCGACGTCAAGGCCGCACAAGCCCGTTACGACATTGCCGTCAGCCAGGAAATCCGCGCCGTCAGCGAACTGGAGGGCACCCGCGATGCCCTGAGCGAACTGACCGGGCAGTATTTTGATGACATCGCCCTGCTGCGGGAGGATCTGAAACTTTCACGTCCTGAACCTGATTCGTCCCAACACTGGATAGACCGGGCAAAGCAACAGAACCTGCAAGTGCTGTCGGCACAGGCTGCCAGTGAAGCGGCACGCCAGGAAATGCGCCGCCAGCGTGCCGGCCATCTGCCAACGCTCGACTTCAATGCCAGCGCACGTTACCAGGACGTTAACTTTGGCGGTATCGCACCGATCAAACGCCAGGACAGCCAGATAGGCATCCAGCTCAATATCCCGCTCTACCAGGGCGGTGCCACAAGCTCACTCACCCGCCAGGCACGCAGCCGCTTCGAGGAAGCCACTCAACGCCTGCAACAGGCAGTACGCTCAGCCGAACTGGCAACACGCAACGCCTGGCGCGGTATTCGTACCGATATTGCCCAGGTCAACGCTCTCAACGAATCACTGGAGTCCACCCGCGTCGCCGTGGAAGCGGAAGAAGCCGGCTTTGAAGTTGGCACCCGCACCATTGTCGATGTGCTCAATGCCCAACGCGAACACTATCTGGCACGGCTCAACTATGCACGGGCACGCTCGCTGTATGTCGTTGACCAGCTGCGCCTGAAACGCGCCGCCGGCATCCTGTCACACGATGACATGGTTGAGGTCAATCGTGCACTGAAGCCTGCTGCCCGGTAACAAGCTCACGATGAATGACAGCCTCACCCCCGATATACCGAATTTTGATGATCCGATCGGCCTGCTGCGTGCCTGTCACGAACGCATACTCGGTCATTGCGACACGCTGGAAAAACTTGTCACTCATCTACGCGAAAACGGCCTGGACGAGGATGCCCGCTCGGCCATTACCGGCATCACAAGATACTTCACCACCAGTGCCGTGCACCATCACGAAGATGAAGAACAGGATCTGTTTCCACTGCTCAACGGGCAGTCGCTGAAGCTGGCGGACATCATCTACAAACTCAAACAGGACCATCAACAGCTGGACAAACGCTGGCAACAACTGGCTGCCGACCTTAAACAGACATCAACACTGGCAGATAACCCGGACTTTGCAGAACACGTTGCACAGTTCTGCCACGCTTACCATGAACATATCGACAAGGAAAACCGCGAACTGCTGTTTATGGCCCAGCACAGCCTCAGCACTCACCAACTGGAAGATCTCGGACGCGCCATGGCCAGGCGGCGCGGCGTTACCTACCGATAAAACTACGACGAAACCTTCGCTTCGGTCAGCGTCAGTACGCGCCTCAGTGCGCCACGATTATCCTCCAGCACCTGCCAGCCGGCAGCCAGCTGGCGGTGTCGTAATTCACCGTCATTGAAGAGCGTTTCCAGCGCATCGGCCAGCATCGCGCCATCTTCGACACGGGTCACAGCACCGGCATCCTCCAGCCGACGGTAAATATCCACAAAGTTACCGGTATGCCGTCCACTGATCACCGTACAGCCCGCCTGTAACGCTTCCAGCGGGTTATGCCCGCCGTGCGGCACCAGACTCCCGCCAATAAACGCGGCCGGTGCCAGACCATAGAGACAAGCCAGCTCACCCAGCACATCGATGACCAGTACCTGACTTGTCCCGGGTGCATTGTCTGTACTCCCTTCAGACCGCAGGCTTTCCGCAAGCCCGGAGTACAGAGCTACAGACATCCCGCTCTGCCGACAAAGCTGAGCAACCGCCTCAGCCCGCTCGGGATGACGCGGCACGAGCAGCAGCAGGCACTCCGGGTCATGCGACAAAAGCTGGCGGTGTGCAGCCAGTACGATGCGTTCCTCACCCGGGTGCGTACTGGCTGCCACCCACAATGATTCACGCTGGTTAAACTTTTTTTGCAGACTGGCCAGTCGCTGATCAAAGTTGGCGGGCAATTCCACCTCATACTTGAGATTACCGACCGGTATTACCCGCTCTGCCGGTGCGCCGAGTGCCACAAAGCGATGTGCGTTCATTTCGCTCTGAGCCGCTATCCCTGTCACACAGGCCAGTGTGTCGCGCACCAGTGAAGGTATACGACGGTAACCCCGCAGTGATCTGTCTGAAAGTCTCGCATTGACCAGGTACAACGGAATACCACGTTGCTTCAATGCGTGGAAAAGATTCGGCCAAAGCTCGGTTTCCATCACAATGACTTTCCCCGGTCTGACCGACGACAGAAAGCGGCGCACGGCAAATGGCAGATCCCAGGGCAAATAACGGCAGCGCACCCGGTCACCGAACAATCGCGTCACCGTGTCGCGTCCGGTTGGCGTCGTCGTCGTAATCAACAACGGCATCTTCGGGTAACGCTGCAACAGCGCATTCACCAGCGGCTCAGCCGCACGCACTTCACCGACCGATACAGCATGTACCCAGATCCCCGGCCTATCTTTTGCCGCGCCCACCACGCCCAGCCGTTCACGCCAGTGCCGGCGAATGGCTGGCTGGCGAAAGCCGCGCCACCACAAGCGCAGCAACACCCAGGGCAGGGCAAGGTATAGCAGAAAAGTGTACAGACGCTTCACGCTACGATCATAACAGCCGGCTGCTTTGTTACAATGATGCACGTGCCTATACCTTCTCCCAGCATTTCCACCCACTACCTTGCACCACGCTTCTGGTTGACCTGGCTGATGTTCGGGGTACTGCGACTCATTATTCGCCTGCCGTATCGCTGGCAGATGCGTGCCGGACACCTGATTGGACGCCTGGCCCTGCACCTGACACGCCGGCGTCGGCATATTGCTGAAGTCAACCTGGCACTGTGTTTTCCGGAAAAGACACCTCAACAACGCCTTACACTACTGAAGGCGCACTTCGATTCGCTGGGGTGCGGCGTCGTCGAAACGGCGCTATGTTGGTGGGGCAGTGACCGGCAACTCCACGGCATCACCCGACTGGTCGGACTTGAACATCTCAAGGCGGCACAATCAAAAGGCAAGGGTGTCATTCTGCTCAGCGCACACTTTACAACACTGGAACTGGGTGGCCGCTTACTGGCACTGCATACACCGTTTCATGTGCTCTATCGCCAGCACAAGAATCCACTGTTTGAATCCGTTATGCGACGCTCGCGCGAGCATCGTTTTGACAAGGCTATTGCCCGTGACGATATGCGCGGCCTGCTGGCCAGCCTGAAAGCCGGTATGCCGGTATGGTATGCCCCTGACCAGAACCATGGTGGCAGCCAGTCAATATTTGCCCCTTTCTTTGGCGTACAGGCCTCGACACTCACCACACCTTCACGTATCGCAAAAATCAGCGGGGCAGCTGTCGTCCCGTTTTATCAGACACGTCTGGCGGATGGCAGTGGCTACCTGCTCACCCTGTGCCCGGCACTGGAAAACTTTCCGTCGGAAAATGCGGCACAGGACGCGACGCGGCTTAATGTATTACTGGAAAGTGTGATTCGTGAAATGCCTGAACAATATCTCTGGGTACACCGTCGTTTCAAAACCCGGCCGGAAGGTGAACGCAGCCCTTATACCTGAGTGCCACGCAGTCGATCCAGCAGCACCTGGCCTAAATCACTTTCCGGTAATGCCACCGGCGTATAACAGCGTTCACTGAACAGTTCCGGCCGCTCAACGAGGTCTGCCAGCGACAGCCGGCACAGTCGCCCGGCATCGACATAGCGTAACAACGCCTGTTCATAGCGACTGTCCGGCAGGGCATGTTCAGGGCGCAGACTGTAGACAGGACGTTGCGCGGACATAGCCTCGCTCAACATCGTCATGCTGTCTTCGCTGACGAACACCTGGTCTGCTGCGCCGAGAAAAGCTTCTGCCCGGTAGGTATCACCACCTTCACTCCAGCAAGCCTGTGCGAGATATTTTGCATCGATAGTCCGTCTGAGCAGTCTCTCACCCGACGAACCGGTACGTCGCGAGGTGACGAGCAGCCAGCGAATCCCGTGTTTCCCGGCCAGCAGATTCATCGAGCGCGCCATGCGCATCCAGTCACGCTGCCGGTACCCGTAACCGGCGCCTTTCCCTCCCAGCAACATTAACCAGTAACCTTGTGTTGAATCACCCAGTTGCTGGCGTAATCGTTCACCCTGTTCAGCAATATGTTGCGGATCAATGGTGGTGGGTAACAACGGGACAACCAGGTTATTCGCGGCACCATTATTCGCTGCACCCAGGACTGGCTCCAGTGTCATCACTATGCTGAAGTGTCGGGGTTGCAGACGCCGCAATGTACCGGCAAAAATATTGGGGGCACCGGTTGCCGCTGCAATCCAGGCATTGGCGAAGGACGTTTTTCCTCCTGCGGATACAACCAGGTCGCAACCTGATGCCGGCAGGTGATCAAGTTGATAGAAAAATCTCAGCATATTAAGCGAGCGCGGCTTGTCGGCATGGTTCAACAGGAAGCGCAATGCATTGCGTGCCAGCCCCATCCGCAAGTCGAGATGAATCGTACGAACATCCAGCGACAGCACTTCATGCAGTGCACGCACTATGCCCTGTGAACGACTGTCGTGTCCTGGCTGACCGTCGGATAACAGCCAGACACGCCTGTATTCAGACACCACGCCGCCCCGTACGCAGGCGTTGCCGGAATGCCCGCATGTTATCCCGCCCACTTATTTTGATACGCGCCAGCTCAAACGGATTCCAGTTTGCCGGATGATCAATTCCTTCTCTCACGGTAACGGCACTGTCATAACCCGCCTCGCGAACCAGGGCAAGCTGTTCCGGACGATAAAGACCGAAAGGATAGGCGAAGCTGCGTACCGGAATGTCAAAGCACTGTTCAAGCCGGTGTTTTGATTCAGACAACTCATGGCGCAAGGCAGCATCACCCAGCTTGATAAAATTGGGGTGCGTCAATGTGTGCGAACCCAGTTCGAAGCAACCTGAAGCCAGCAATGTGCTGACCTGTTCGTCACTCAATTTTGGAATACCTTTAAGTTCATCACCATCATGATGGGCCTTGCGTGAACGCGACCAGTCACGGTGATGGCGATCCACGACCAGGTAAAGTGTCGCCTTGAACCCGAACCGCTGCAACAGGGGTAATGCCTGTGTGGCATTATCGGCATAGCCGTCGTCAAAGGTGATGGCAAATGCCTTTTCAGGCAGATGACCGCTCTGATCCACCAGCTCACTCACGGTAAAACTTTTCCACCCGTTATCTTTCAGCCAGCGCAACTGCTGTTCAAACATCAAGGGTGCAACGCGCAACCCGTTAAAATGTGCACCGGCAACAGGTTCAGCAATCATGTGATACATAAGAATTCGCGGGAAGCGCCTGTCCACCTCCGGGCGCCACCAGGCATAACGCCAGGAGAACCACACTGCGATCAGCACTGGCAGGCTCCACAGTATGAGCATCACTCAGGCACCACCTCACGATAGACGGCCAGCGTGCTGTCCACCATATCCTGCACACTGGTGAATACGGCCGGGTCAACCGGTTCGGGCTGCTCCAGCAATCGTCGTGCAGTCGCTGTCAGCAACTCGACATCACCGGCGGGCACACGTCCTTGCGGATAAACCCGCGCCAGAGTCTCGCCGACGCCACCATGGTCATAACCCACTACCGGTACGCCCAGGCTTAGCGCTTCACACACCGTACGACCGAATGACTCCGGTTTTCTCGACAACGAGAACACCATGTTGGACAGGGACAACACGTCACGCAAGTCCATGCGGTGGCCAGTAAAGGTGACCCGTCCATCCAGACCCAGCTTTTGCGCCGTACGCTGCAACTCGTCCGCGTAGGCTTTGTGGCGTGGATCTTCGCCACCCACAATCAGGCCGTAAACAGGCAGACCGGCTTCCACCAGCCCGGCCAGCATGTGCAGGAAATCCACGTGTCCCTTCAACCGGGTAATACGTCCCGGCAGCGTCAGCACCTGGCGTTCGAGCAAAAAAGGGAAATCCTGGTACCAGCGGCTGATCCACGAATCGCCGGGACGAAAACCGAACGGGTATACGTCGGGATCGATACCGCGTTCGATCACGCGAATATGCGCGGCATCCGTTTGCGGATAGTGATCGAGAATATAACGGCGTGCAGACCCGGACACGGCAATCACCCGCTCGCCACGTGTCATGATGCGACTGTAACGTCCCACAGAGTAGAGTCCATGCACGGTGGTGATAAAAGCCGGTCGTCGCTCCGCCGGTAGACCTCGCCACGCCAGCCAGGCAAGCCAGGCCGGCAGACGTGAGCGAGCATGCACAATAT
>CAZVBD010000109.1:0-5127 GCA_964625255.1 uncultured Thiohalobacter sp.
TCCGACATGGCGTAAACGATGCGCCGCAGTACCGGTTTCAGCCCGTCGCCAATGTGCTGCAAGGCACGATCAAGAATGACGTACATGGAATAATCCAGGTAGGCCTTTTCGGTAAAGGTGTGCAGCGGCAGCGTTTCAATGCTTTCGACGGGGGTATCTGTGGACATGCCGGTTCCATGATCTGTGTAGGGACAGGGCTATTGTAACGATGCAGGCGCCAAAAGGTGAACCAGGGAAAATCCGGCGTGGCGTCAGAGGTTCTTTAACAGGGCGTAGCGGGATACACGAATTGTGCAGCTTTTCGCCACCTGCATCAGCTGGTTTCCGTTTCAATATCCAGCAGTTCCTCAATCTCGGTACGCGCATTGAGACCGTCCTGGTAACCCAGTTCGATCAGTTCCCGACAAAAGCCGGATTCGAACAGCAGATAACTGACCAATGGCCGACCCTCGCGCGACAGCGCGCCCAGCCCCTTGAGCAGTACCCGCACCGAACGGGGGAAATTTTTGGCATGCCGCTGTGCAATTTCGCGTACGTCCTTGCTGGGCGATATCATCAGGAAATCGATGGGGCGCAGCGCGGTATCCTCGAATTCGACACGTTTGTCCGGTGTTTTGCTGATGGTCTGGTTAATGCGACTCATGCGCTCGATATCGGAATCCAGGCTGTCCATGAACAGCGTGTCGAGCATATAGCCGGTAATCTGTCCGATGGAGGGATAGGGTACGTGTTCCTTGGTGCCTGGCGCGGTGTCCGGTGTCGGGTTGCGCACACCGATAATCAGCAGCCGGTTGGCACCCAGGTGCAGCGCCGGACTCAGCGGTGCGCTTTCGCGCATGGAGCCATCACCATAGTAATCGTTATTCAGCCACACTGCCGGAAATACCAGTGGAATGGCGGAGGACGCCATCAGGTGGTCTATGCTGATTTCCTGGTTGACACCGAGGCGGCGCGTTCGGCGCCAGGGCCGCAAGCCCTCGGCCCCCTGAAAATAGCAGATGGAACGCCCGCTACCGTAGCTGGAGGCGGTAACCGCCAGTGCGCGCAGGTCGCCGCTGTCGATAGCCTGCTGGATGCGCGCCAGACGAATATGGCTTTCAATTAATACGCGCTGCGGGCTGTTATCCAGCAACGCGCGTGGCCCGGAGCTGCCGAGGCCGGCGGTGGCAAAGGTTGCGGCCCAATGCAGGCCGCTCTTTACAGCGCTCCAGGTATCGGTATAAAAAACCTTGTCGCAGCTGAAGTTTTCCCAGATGCCGACGAGGTGTGCAATCCCTGCGTGAAAATGGGCGGCGTTGCTGGCGAGGATGGCGGCATTGAGTGCACCGGAGGATGTGCCGCAGATGACCGGAAAAGGGTTTTCGGTGTCATCCGGCAGTATCTCCGCAATAGCCTTGAGTACACCCGCCTGGTAGGCATTACGCGCACCGCCACCTGGCAATATGATGCCATTGACAGGGGGTGATAGCTTTTCCCTGCGTAAGAACCAGTACAAGGCGTACTCCCGTTGTTAAGATTCGCCTGAACGTTCATTGCGAGCAGTCTCTAACCACTCATGCGCGGCGCCATGCGCAATAACGCCCACTGCCGGGTGATATCGATCACCTCGCCACAGCCCACCACAGAGTGTGCCAGATCTGAAAGCTTGATGGCACGATGTTTCGACTGTTCGCGCACCGAGGCAACCAGCTTGTCCAGGGTCTTGTCATCCAGCGCATAGACAAACGTAGTAACAATTTTCAAACAACGCCAGTCAGACTTTTCAGATAACTGCTGGAGATAGGCTTCGCGTCCGGCATCAGTAGCAAAATCAAGCTCGGTTGCCGCGTGAATAAAGGTTTCACCGGTTTCCTCGTCCAGCTCCCGGTAGAGATAAAGCTCCAGCTCGAAGGGCGCTGGCGGTTCTTGCGAGGCTTTCTGCTGACGCAGCATGATCTGAACAGCATCGTACAACGCCGTTACCACGCGGCGGTCATTGAGGCTGCGAAAATCATGGCCACTTCCTGTCATGAAGAAATCCAGCAGTGCATTACCGCCTTCCGGTACACCGACGAACTGCAAGTGCGCACCACCTTCCGTATTACGTCCGAGAAAGAACGGTATGGTCGGAGTATTGGCCGCCAGCAGGGCTTCATAAAGCCGCGATGTCGTCGCACTCCAGATATCCCCGGTATCGACACCCAGCTTGTGCTCATTCTTGGTAATGAGTTCAACAAAAAATTCCTTGAGTCCCTCCTTCGCGCTACCCAGCACACGTTCGAGCATGAGAATCGTTCCCTCGTCCGTCTCCCGCGAGTTGACGACAAGGTAAGGAATGTCCAGCAGGTTGGCGCCGGATTTTTTTTGTTGCAGGGATACCAGGCCCACCCTGACCGGTGCACCCGGTTTAACCGAAACCTGCCCGGTTAGTTGTATACGAATACCGCGTGTGGATATGTCTTTTGACATCCCTTCAAAACTGCGCTCCCCGATTTTGACATCGACCCGCGTCTCGGCAAGATAACGGTCCTCACGACGACGTTCGACATAGCCAAAACGAACCAGTTCGGTTTTGAGGTGCTCCGGTGGAATATCCAGCACCTGCTCCACTGCCCCGTCTGAAAGCTTCCGGCACTCGTGGCCAACCCAGGCGACAAGCCCGTCAACAGAATCATCGGCCACTGACAGATCGGTGTACTTGTGTGTCATATCCACCAGGTAGGCAACAGATGACAGGTGTCCCAGTAGCTCACGCAACACTTCCATCTGTGTTTCAGACTTGTATTGCAGGCGCTGTGAGACTTCATCGATCTTTTTCTCCGATACCTGAAGCAGTGGTGAACTACCCGACTGAATCTTCACAACACTGTATTCAGGCTGACTGGCGGCATAACGAACAAAACGGGCGAAATCAGCGTCCGAGTCAAACTCGAAATCAGCGGCAGAATGAAGTCGCAAATGATCATCGCCGTCACCCTTGTGACGGTACATTGCTATGACAAATTCACCTTCTGCCGCCAGATGCTCAAGCCGCGCCGGTAAACTCAGCGGGCTGAAATCATAATTATCCACCTGCGTACAGAAGAACCGTGCCAGGTGCGTATTCCCCTCGCTCATGGCAACCGCCTGTACACGCAAATCGCCGGCACCGGTCCTTTCAATAAATATCGGTAACTGAGTGACACTTTGTGCATGACTGCGCTCGTAGTACCAGCTTAGTGTTGATTTGTACTCGTCATCCACATCCAGTTTGTAACGACGCTGGTTGTCCTCGATAAAGCGCGTGACAAAATCTGAAAACCTGGCTGGCTCGTCAAGATCTGCACGTCGTAAAAATAATGCACTTTCCGTTTCACGGGGCTGGACGCGGATAACCTTATAGGCAATCTCATCGACCTGTACCCCACCCGCCTTGTCATGCAGACCGGTAAATGACACGCGAATGTTCTGGCCTGCCTGGAATGTCGTCAGGCCTTTAATGCGAACCTGAATACCACACACAGAAATATCCCGGGTAGTACCCCCAGTCCGGATGTTGCCGTTTTGTAACGCAACCTTGCAGGCATATTGAAGACGGGGGTGTTCACGCTTGCGAAAGTAGCCGAGTGGTAACAGATCAGGGTTTTCCGCTACAAATGGTTGTACATCTGCCAGTTCTTCAACACCATCGACCCTGGCTCGCTCACGTGCGGCATCACGCGCCCGCTCCAGACGTCGCCGCTCAATGTCCTGGCGACGTTGTTCCGCTTCATCCCGGGCATTATTCTGTGCCTGGAGGGTATGCCCCCCCCCGACAATCGCCTCAAAGGTACCAACGGTATACACACCATTGTTTTCCCGCAATCCGCGTTCGAACATCTGGAAGGAGAGATCATCGAGATAGTGGACACGGTCGTTGAAGGCATATCGCCGGCACTCACCCGCAACTTTCCCGCGCATATCGATGGTCTGGAAACAGGGACGGGTAAGGCGAGACTCTTCAACGCGCTTGAGAAATTGCCCGGTATCCGAGTCTTCCACCACAATCTCGGTGACCAGCTCTTTCTGGTCCGATGCCTTGTCAGTGCACTTGAAGTGCTTGACGATAATCTCGCCCATGTCTCTCCCGCTGCCCCGTACCGCAGAAAAGTCCCGGGGCACCATTTAATCCGGCTTTGATTTCATACAGTTATGTCTAGCCAGCCTTCCAGCTGACTGATGTGGACTATATATCGGCAAGATTGCCGTTTTTCTCAAGCCAGTTTCGACGGTCGGGGGCACGGCCCTTGGCAAGGAGCAGATCGAGGGTTCGATAGCTGTCATCACCGGGCCGAATGGTCAGTTGTACGAGACGGCGGGTATCCGGGTCGATGGTGGTTTCACGCAGTTGCAGGGGATTCATTTCCCCCAGCCCCTTGAAGCGCTGAACATTGATTTTGCCCCTGATACCTTCAGCTGCAATGCGATCAAGCACACCCTGTTGTTCCGCATCATCGAGCGCGTAGAACACCTGTTTGCCAACATCAATGCGGTACAACGGTGGCATGGCGACAAAAACATGGCCAGCCTCCACCAGCGGCTGGAAGTGGCGGAGGAACAGTGCACAAAGCAGGGTCGCGATGTGCGCACCGTCAGAATCCGCATCTGCCAGAATACAGATCTTTCCATAACGGAGGTTCTTCAGGTCAGGAGAGCCTGGTTCGACACCAATGGCCAACGCGATATCGTGTACAGTCTGGGAGGCCATGACCTCGGCAGAATCCACTTCCCAGGTATTGAGTATCTTGCCTCGCAAAGGCATGACCGCCTGGAATTCACGATCACGTGCCTGCTTGGCGGAGCCGCCGGCAGAATCACCTTCGACCAGAAACAGTTCGGAACGCGCCAGGTCATTGTTGCTGCAATCGGCCAGTTTACCGGGCAAGGCCGGACCGCTGGTCACCTTCTTGCGTACCACCTTCTTGCCGGCGCGTTGACGGGTCTGTGCATTCTGTATCGCCAGCTGGGCGATCTGTTCGCCCGCCTCGGTGTGCTGGTTAAGCCACAGGCTGAACGCATCCTTGACTACACCGGAGACAAAAGGTGCGCATTCTCTCGACGACAGACGTTCCTTGGTCTGGCCGGAAAACTGTGGCTCACGGATTTTCACGGAAAGAATATAGGCGCAGC
>CAZVBD010000109.1:5227-9373 GCA_964625255.1 uncultured Thiohalobacter sp.
GTCTGGCCGGAAAACTGTGGCTCACGGATTTTCACGGAAAGAATATAGGCGCAGCGTTCCCATACATCGTCCGGCGCCAGCTTGATGCCGCGTGGCAATAAATTACGAAATTCGCAGAATTCACGAATGGCCTCGGTCAGCCCCATGCGCAAACCGTTAACATGCGTGCCGCCCTGCGCTGTCGGAATCAGGTTGACATAACTCTCGGCGACCAGTTCACCGCCATCCGGCAACCACAGCAGTGCCCATTCAGCGGCTTCATCGTTCCCTTCCAGGCTGCCGGTAAAAGGTTCCTCAGGAATGCGTTGCGCATCATCCAGCGCATCCACCAGGTAATCACGTAACCCATCTTCGTAGAACCAGACGTCCTTCTCACCACTTTTCTCGTCGATCAGGATGACTTCCAGACCGGGGCACAACACCGCCTTGGCACGCAGTACATGCTTCAGTCTGGGCAGGGAAATTTTTGCGGAATCAAAAAAAACCGTATCAGGCCAGAAACGTACGGTTGTACCGGTATTTTGTTTGCCGACCTTGCCCACCTCGTCCAGGCCGGACACCTTCTCACCGTGCTTGAACGCCAGGTTGTATTCCTTGCCATCACGGCGTACCCACAGTTCCAGGTGTTTCGACAGCGCATTCACCACGGATACACCAACACCGTGCAAACCGCCCGAGAAGCGGTAGTTTTTATCCGAAAATTTTCCACCGGCATGCAGGCGGGTAAGAATAACTTCGGCGCCAGACACACCTTCTTCAGGATGTATATCTACCGGCATGCCACGACCGTTATCCCTCACCTGTACGGAACCATCCTTGAACACCGTCACTTCGATCTTGCTGGCAAACCCGGCTGTTGCTTCGTCAACGCTATTATCGATCACTTCCTGAACAAGATGATTTGGCCGGGCAGTATCGGTATACATGCCCGGACGCTTGCGTACCGGGTCCAGGCCGCTCAGAACCTCAATAGAGGCGGCATCATATCGACTGACCATTTAACCTATTCCTCTTCGTTAAAGAGGAAATTGTCGGGATTGGGCGTGCGCAGGCGCCGGAGTATGGCGGCAGGCTTGCCAGGCGGAGGGGCCGGGCAAATAAAATGATCCCTCAACACCTCCAGATAACGATCTGAGCCACCTCCATCACTGCGGATATACTGCCAGCGTGGATTGGCCGCCAGACGAAACCCGTCCTGACCGCCGACTGCATAACGCCGATACTGGCCCGCTGTACAGCGGATGCCTTCGTAAATAACATTGGTCGCACCGGAACGGGACCTGAGGATCACGGTATAACGGACAACCCGGTCTTTTCCAACGCTGACGGAGGCCGGGTCGATAAACAACCGGAAAGGGAAATTATTCAGCAACAGGTCGACTTCAATCAGCTTCCGAGAATCCACATCGGGATAGGCTGGCAGCCTGAAACCCCGCTCTTTCCAGGCTTTCCCCTCAATGAAATCCTGACTATCACCGCCCTCGCCATACAAATCGCCAAAAACGGGATCCTCGGCAGCGACCGCCAAACGCAACACGGCAAACACCAGCACAAGAACCCCGGCGCGTAATACATATTTGATCATTATCGTCACCGGATTTTCGCTTGCCGCAGTGTAACAAAAAACCCCGGCCAGTGGCCGGGGCGTCGGAGCACGTTAAATCAGCTCTGTACTTCGATACGTTTGGGCAGCACTCTGGTCTGCTTGGGGATCACGATCTCAAGCACACCATCCTTGCATTTTGCACTGATCGCTTCCGCATCGGCGCCATCAGGCAGGCTGAAACGACGGTAGAAATTGCCCCGTACACGTTCAATACGTTTGTAGCCTTCCCGCTCTTCCTCATTCTCGAACGAGCGTTCACCACGGATTGACAGGACACCGTCCTCCATATTGACCTCGATATCCTTCGCTTCCACGCCAGGAACATCAGCATGGATGACATAACGCTCATCTTCTTCCTTGATATCGACCGCAGGTACCCAGTCACTGGTCGCAAGTGGACTTCCATCATCACCAAAACGGGCGTTGGGATCAAACATCCGCCCCACTTCGCTCTGTAGTTGATTCAGAAGATTCCAGGGTTCGTATCTCACTAAAGACATGGTTGCATCTCCTCTTCAGTATTCACGTCGCGCGATGCCGGAATGGCATCCGCTGTTGACTGAAAGATGGGAATGCAGCGACTCTTTTTCAAGCCCTGTGCCGATATTTTTCCGACTTCAGTCGAAGTCAGCCACCAGCGCTATGCGGGTATTCTCCGGGAGGGGTTCCAGTTGCACTGTGTAAGCGGCGTGGCTGATACCCACACCGAATGCCGCACCCTGTTTGGCGGCATCCACCATTTCCGCTGTCAACTCGAAACGCATGAAATGCACCGACGATGTCTTTTCCGCATTCTCACGCTCCATGTCCTCGTCAGCAATCGCAAATATCGGGTCAAAACCTTCAACCCGAAACCAGACTTCATCTTCAACACCCTTTAATTCGGCCAGTTTGTGGCGCCGTTCATCCTCATCTGTCACCTCGACCATAAAGGTAGCTTTGAGATTTTTGCCATCGGGAATCAGTGGATTATAGGCATCCAGTTCTTCCTGTATGCCTTCGCTTTCAAAAATACGCTCGATGCGCAGCATTTCCTGAACCTGGTACTGCATGGTCAGACGGTCTTCGAAATACAGCGCCGCAATATCACCCAGCGGCACACGGCGATTCTTTTTATGCGCCATCACCTGCTGACGAAACTCGGTGCGCAGTATCGCGTATTCTTCCAGACTGTAAAGATCCGAACGTGAGAGTTTTTGCATGGCCTTTTCGCCCTCGATTACATTCATGTCAGTAACTCCTGCGCATCAAATGCCATAGGCCATGCGCAGCAGTTTAAGCGGGTGTTCCGGTGCCTGGTCGCCTTCAAGGCCATTCTCGATCTGGTGACCCGCCATCGGGCAGTCGCTGCAATAGTGGTCAGGCTGCGCCTTCTGTACCCGGTTCACGACCGGCTTTCCGATCTTCATGGAAATTTCGTGGAATTCTTTTTTCACGGCATAGGTTCCGTCGTGCCCTGAACAGCGCTCAATGGCATCGACTTTGGTATCCGGTACCAGTTGCAACAGCTCGCGGGTTTTCATACCGATATTCTGCACACGCAGGTGACAGGCAACATGATAGGAAATATCACCAAGACTATGACTGAAATCGGTTTTCAGCAAGCCGTGCTTATGACGTAACATCAAGTACTCAAAGGGGTCGTAGATCGCATCACGTACCTTTGCCACATCCTCGTCATCGGGGAACATCAGTGGCAGCTCCTGCTTGAACATCAGCACACAGGAAGGGACAGGTGCAACAATGTCCCAGCCCTTGTCTACCAATGCCGCCAGCTGCGGAATATTAACGTTCTTTGCCTTCTCCACTGCCTCTAAATCACCCAGCTCAAGTTTTGGCATGCCACAACAACGTTCGGTATCCACCAGCCTCACGGGAATAGCATTGTGTTCAAAAACAGCAATCAGATCCTTACCCAGATCCGGCTCGTTATAGTTGCCATAGCAGGTTGCGAACAACGCCACCTTGCCGCGTGTCGGACCCGCCTCGGGTGCTGCCTTTGCTTCCTGGTTACGTTTCAGATCCATGCTGCGACGCAAGGTGTCGCTGTGATAATCCGGCAGATGTGCATCGGGATGAACTTCCAGCAACTCCTCCAGCACGCGCCGACCCACTTTGCTGCGGTTCACGGCATTGACCACACCGCTGACGACCGGGATACCGGCCAGCGTGCCGACGATGTCGGTCGAACTCAGAATCTTGTCGCGTACCCGGGTCTTGCCCTGGGCGTGTTTCACCGCCTTGGCGCGCAACATCAGGTGCGGGAAATCGACATTCCATTCGTGTGGCGGCACATACGGACATTTGGTCATGTAACACACGTCGCACAGGTAACAATGATCCACGACGTTCCAGAAGACCCTCTTGTCCACACCATCGACTTCCAGCGTTGGTGAGTCATCGACAGCATCAAACAGCGTCGGAAAGGCATTGCACAGGCTGAAGCAACGACGGCAACCGTGGCAGATTTCGAATACCCGCTCCAGCTCTTCCATCAGCAGGCTTTCGTCGTAGAACGCAGGATTTTTCCAGTCCAGTGG
>CAZVBD010000110.1:0-9288 GCA_964625255.1 uncultured Thiohalobacter sp.
CATTGCAGCGCGACAGCTTTCCTGTCAAAGGTCTTGCGGGGCATGCTTTCCGTCCGTTGGTTTATAACAGGCGTAGCATGAACGGTGCGAGAGTGTTTGTCACGCCGAAGCGATGTTAGCGGTGTTTACGCCTGGCGTGTTGCTGTGGCCTGCGAGCGGGGCGGCGCAGTTTTTTCTCCGGGGCGGCTGACACAATTACCGGCACATCCAGTCCAACAGCCTCATAAAGCTTTTTCATTTCACTGGCGAGCAGTGGCCGCGCCTGACCCTTGCGCAATTTTCGCTCAAGAATAACCGGCCCGTAACGCACCCGTGTAAGCCTGCTGATCTTGACCCCCTGTGACTCCCACAAACGACGGACTTCCCGATTGCGGCCTTCCTTGAGGATAACGTGAAACCAGCGATTGGCACCGGTACCACCAGATTCTTCCACAGCGGCAAAGTGCGCCATACCATCGTCCAGCTCAACACCGTCGATCAACCGTTCCAGCATGGGCATATTGACCTCACCGAGCAAACGCACGGCGTACTCGCGTTCGATTTCCTGCGACGGATGCATGAGGCGGTGAGCCAGTTCACCATCCGTGGTGAGCAGCAGCAGCCCGGAAGTATTGATATCCAGCCGACCGACACTGATCCAGCGACCCTGCTGCGGTTTTGGCAGTTTGTGGAATACCGTGGGGCGTCCTTCCGGGTCGTCGCGGCTGCACACTTCACCGAGGGGCTTGTGATAGACAATAACTTCCGGCGGGCTGGTGTTTTCCGGTTTCAGGTGTAACCGGCGACCGTCAACAACTATGCGCTGGGTCTCGCTTACCTTCTGTCCCAGCTCGGCGCACTTGCCATCGACTTCAACCCGGCCTTCGCGTATCCAGTCTTCCATCTGGCGTCGCGAGCCCAGGCCGGCTTTCGCCAGAACTTTTTGTAAGCGCTCTTCCATGGAAATACCCGTAGCGTGTCGCTAGTGGATGGTACCCGGGGGGTCCTGAGTATCAACAGCCACCTGCACAACAGTTGCTGTATGACTCTCTTCCTCTTCCGGAACAACGGCCTCTGTTTCCACCACCGCCAGATCCGGTGCACCTTCTCCCGGCAGCGACAGTTCCAGTTCTGCATTGATGGAATCGAAATCACGCAATTCCATCAGCGTAGGCAAATCATCCAGGCCCTTGAGGTTGAAATAGTCGAGGAATTTTTTGGTGGTACCGTACATGGCGGGGCGCCCCGGTACGTCACGGTGACCGACAATACGCACCCACTCGCGATCCTGCAGGGTCTTCATAATCGAGCTGCTGACACTGACACCACGAATGTCTTCAATCTCGCCGCGTGTGATCGGCTGCCGATAGGCCACCAGCGCCAGCGTCTCGAGCAGCGCACGTGTGTAGCGTTGCGGTTTTTCTTCTGTCAGTCGCGATACCCAGGGTTCCATATCCTGCCCGACCTGGATGCGATAGCCACTACCGACCTGCACCAGCTCGATGCCGCGATCCGTATAGTCTTCCTGTAATGCCGTGACGGCATCGCGGATCTGGTCACGTTCGGGCTTTTCACCATCGCCGAATACGGCGAGGATATTATCCAGTGTCAGTGGCTTGCCGGATGCCAGCAACACGGCTTCCACTATAGTTTTGATGCGCGGTTCGCTATCGCTCATGTCTGTCCCGTTTCCGTGTTCAGGATTCACCGGATGCCACCGGCAGTTCGTCGTCTTCCAGTACCGCCGGCGAACCCGCGGCCTTGAGGTAAATAGGTGCGAAAGGTTCAGACTGCACCAGTTCAATCAGTGATTCCTTGATCAGTTCCAGCACCGCCAGCAGCGACACCACCACACCCATACGTCCTTCCTCGACCGTGAACAGGTTAGTGAAGGAGGTAAACTCTTTTTCACCAATACGATCCAGCACGATTGACATGCGCTCGCGAACAGACAGGGGTTCCATCTGGATATGGTGGCTGGTGAACATCTCGGCACGCGTCATGGCTTCACGCGCCGCCATCAGCAATTCCTGTAACGACACTTCCGGCGGCCGGGAAACGGTCTGCTTTTCCGGGCCGACGAGTTCTACCGGAAAGGTATCGCGGTTTACGCGCGGCAGATGGTCGATGTCCTCGGCCGCCTGCTTGTAACGTTCGTACTCCTGCAGGCGACGCACCAGCTCGGCACGCGGGTCATCTTCTTCTTCTTCGGTCTCGACGACGCGTGGCAACAGCATGCGCGACTTGATTTCCGCCAGCATGGCGGCCATCACCAGGTACTCGGCTGCCAGCTCCAGGCGCATGTCCTGCATCAGGTCGATGTAGTCCATGTACTGACGGGTAATTTCGGCGATGGGAATATCGAGCACATCGAGGTTCTGCCGACGGATCAGGTACAACAACAGATCCAGCGGTCCCTCGAAGGCTTCAAGGAAAACTTCCAGCGCGTCCGGCGGGATATAGAGGTCTTTGGGCAGTGTCGTGACCGCTTCACCCTGCACGAAGGCAAAGGGCATTTCGGCTTGTTCGGGAGTCTTGTCCTGTGGCGCCAGCGTATCGGTCATTCAAAAAGCCCTGATGGTGTGGGTGCATTGTAAACACCCGGGGAGCGCTTGGAAACTGGCGATTTCGCCTTCGGGAAGTGGGGCCTGATTAAACAGCCTGGATCCCGGCCTGCGCCGGGATGACGGCAGTGTGATCAATTAGAGTTTTTACAGAATTTTCCTAGTAATTCAAGCCAATTGCAGCTCTTACTTCATTCATTGTCTCTTCTGCGACATCGCGTGCAGCCTCGCCACCTTCGCGCAGGATGTTGCGCACCAGCTGTGGGTCTTCCTCAAACTCGCGGGCACGTTCGCGGATGGGCGCCAGCTCACCGCGTATCGCATCAATGATGGGCTGCTTGCAATCCAGGCAACCGATCCCGGCCGACGTGCAGCCTTCGCGCACCCATTGCAGGCGGTTCTCGTCCGAATATACCTGGTGTAACTGGAACACCGGGCATTTATCCGGATCACCCGGGTCGTCGCGACGCACCCGTGCCGGGTCGGTGGGCATGGTGCGCAGTTTCTTTTCGATATCCTTTGGATCATCACGCAAGGCGATAGTATTGCCGTAGGACTTGGACATTTTCTGCCCGTCCAGGCCCGGCATTTTCGAGGCCGCCGTCAGCAGCGCCTGGGGTTCGGGCAGGATGATGCGACCACCGCCCTCCAGATAACCGAACAGCCGCTCACGATCTCCCATGGCCAGGTTGCCCTGACTGTCGAGCAATGCACGCCCGGTTTCCAGCGCATCGGTATCGCCCTGCTCCTGGTAGCGCTTGCGCAGTTCACGATACAGCTTGGCGTTCTTCTTACCCATTTTCTTGATGGCAGCGTCGGCTTTTTTCTCAAAATCCGGCTCACGACCGTAGAGGTGGTTGAAGCGGCGCGCCACTTCACGCGTCAGCTCGACGTGTGCCACCTGGTCTTCGCCCACCGGCACCAAACCGGCCCGGTAGACCAGAATATCGGCGCTTTGCAGCAACGGGTAACCGAGGAATCCGTAGGTGGCGAGATCGCGCTCGCGCAATTTTTCCTGCTGATCCTTATAGCTGGGTACACGCTCCAGCCAGCCCAGCGGCGTAATCATGGACAGCAGCAAATGCAGCTCGGCGTGTTGTGGCACGTCGGACTGTACAAACAGCTTGGCACTGGCCGGATTCACACCGGCGGCCAGCCAGTCGATGACCATGTCCAGCACGCTCTGGCTGATGATCTGTGAATCTTCGTAGTGAGTAGTCAGGGCATGCCAGTCGGCGACGAAGAAATAGCAGTCGTACTCGTGCTGCAGGTTCACCCAGTTTTTCAGTACACCGTGGTAATGGCCCAGGTGCAGGCGGCCGGTAGGACGCATGCCGGACAGTACCCGGTTATCAGTTACACTTGCCAAGGTCGATCAGCTCCTCAGTTGTTCCGTCTTCATGACATTAACGCGCTCAGCAGACGTTGGAAGTCCATTGCACGCAGGCCGGAAGTCGATATCAGAATATCCAGAACCAGGTTCATCATCGGCCGCATAAGCCAGCCCAGCGACCCGGTCATTAACAAAAATATCAGTATCCAGAATCCATAGGGTTCAATGCGTGCAAACGGTATGGCATACCGCGTGGGCAGCAACCCGGTCAGCACACGCCCGCCATCCAGCGGCGGTAACGGCAGCATGTTCAACACAGCCAGAATGGTGTTGATCAACATGCCGGCCACTCCCATCAGCAATAGCGGCAGGGCTATGCCGCTATCCGCTGTCAGGCCCAGCGAAAAACGTACCAGCAACGCCCAGCCGAGCGCCATCACCAGATTAACCGCAGGCCCGGCAGCCGCCACCCACACCATGTCCTGTTTCGGGTTCCGCAAGTTGCGCCAGTCAACCGGGACCGGCTTGGCCCAGCCAAAGACAAAACCACCGGGCATCAGCAACATCAGACCGGGGACCAGGATGGTACCGACCGGATCAATGTGACGTAAGGGGTTGAGCGACAGGCGCCCCAACATTTCGGCCGTATGATCACCAAACAGGCGCGCGACCCAGCCGTGTGCCACCTCGTGTACGGTGATGGCCAGCAGCACAGGCAACAGCCAGGCACTGACCTGCTGAACCAGCGTCAGACTCTGCATAAAAATACACTTCGCAACATATCAGGAAAATTCCTCAACCAGCCCTTTGCCGTGGCGGGTCACATCGGGTACATCGTCGGTAAGATCGACCACCGTGGTGGGTTCAATACCACAATGCCCGCCATCGATCACCAGATCAAGCTGGTGTTCGAGTTTTTTGCGGATATCCCCGGCATCGGTTTCAGGAAAATCACTGCCGGGCAGTATCAACGTGACACTCATCACAGGTTGTCCGTGCTCGGCCAGCAAAGCGATAGCCACATCGTGATCCGGTACACGGATACCGACCGTCTTGCGCTTTTTATGTTGCAGACGATTCGGCACCACCGCTGTGGCACGCAGGATAAACGTATAAGGCCCCGGCGTATGCGACTTGAGAAAACGATACGCATAATTACTGACGCGTGCATAGGTGGCAATCTCCGACAGGTCACGACACAGCAGTGTGAAGTTGTGTTTCTTGTCGAGGTGCCGGATGCGTTGAATACGTTCCACCGCCGCCTTGTCATCGAGATGACAGACCAGTGCATAACAGGAGTCAGTCGGCAGTGCGACCACACCGCCTTCATTAATGATCTGTGCAGCCTGCCGGATCAAACGCGGTTGCGGGTTGTCCGGATGGATATGAAATAACTGACTCATGCCGCCACCGGCCAGCTGTCCGCTTGCCAGATCGGCGTACAGCCATCCGGTAGTTCACGTAATCGACCCAGCTCCACCCAGGGCTTTTCCGGACCGTGGTAATCAGAACCGCAGGAGGCAAACAATCCGTGTGTTCTTGAGACAGCCGCCATGTGCAATGTTTCATCACGCGAGTGGCTGCCGGACACCACCTCGATACCTGCCCCGCCGGCTTCCTGAAATTCACTGACCAGCCGGTTGAGTTTGGTTCGTGTCAGCCCGTAACGGGCCGGGTGAGCAATGATCGGCAAACCACCGGCATCAATGATCCAGCCCAGGGCCTCTTCCATCGGCGCCCATTGCCCACCGACAAAACCCGGCTTGCCACGCACCAGGTAACGTCTAAAGACATCGCGTACCGAGTCGGCATAACCGGCCTCGACCAGGAAATGGGCGAAGTGGGTGCGACTGAGAATATTGCCCTTGCAGTGCTTTTGCGCGCCCTTCAAGGCACCGGCAATACCGTTTTTTTCCAGTTTGCGGGCAATCTCCTCGGCACGCCAGATGCGGTATTCCTGCAGCGTGGCCAACCCGTCGATCAGGGGCTGATGCGCAGGACGGATATTCAACCCCAACACATGAAGGGTCATATGCCGCCAGCTAACCGAAATCTCCACCCCCGGGATCAGTAATAAACCCGCCTCGCAGGCCGCCGCATCTGCCTCGACGATCCCGGCCAGGGTGTCGTGATCGGTCAGCGCCAGCACGTCCACACCGGCGGCACTGGCTCGTTCCAGCAGGGCAGCGGGATTCAGGGTGCCGTCAGAAGCCGTTGAATGACTGTGTAAATCGTAACAAATGTCCATCCCGCCTATTGTACCGGAGCAGCGCTGCCGGTGCTCCCCCTGCGGGAATATCGCCAATCCCGCCAATCCGGTATGATGTCTCGCCATGTATTTACCTGATCCGACATTAGCCAGCCTGCGCGAAGGGCTGCCTTCCAGCCTTGATGAACTGCTTGACCGCTACCAGCTCGAGGAACCGCAGGGTAAAGAGGAAAATGCCACGCCACCGCTGCTGGTGGATACCTTTCAGCAACTGTTCGACGCCATGCGGCGCACCGAATATGACACGCGCAGCGGGAACCAACCCGGCGGAGATGCTGTCACTGAACTCGGCGAGTATGCGCTGGGCCTGTTCGAGCAAACGCTGGACTGGGCGAGCAGACTCAAACTCCCCGAGGTACACGAGAACTTGCAAATACAGACGATCAGCATGGCCCGCTGGATCGGCCGGCATGGTGGCAAAATCCAGCTACTGGAACCTGTTGTTGACGCCCTTGCACAGCAGGCCAATACCACCCGTGATCCCGCTGAACTGCTGGTGTTGTACCAGGCGATGGGTGAAGTCGTCGATAACACCGCCGATGTCATCCTCGAAGACCTGGAAAAGACCAACCCGGGGCGACCCTGGCGTGTCCTGCAAATGAACCGCGCCATCGTCGCAACGCGCACCCACCAGCCGGATGCCATGGACGTCGCCTTCCAGGCGCTGGTGACCCACCTCCCGCAGGATGCATCGCGTTTCTTTTCCGAAGGCATGGAACAGATGGACTTGCTAAACTACCCGCCCCATGTCCGTGAGGTGATGGATCGCTACTACCGTAAATGGAGCATCGACCGTTCGCTGCATTGACAGCCGGGACGTTTACCTGAACATGAGAGCACTAAAGTTATAATGAAAATTCTTTACGATTTCTTCCCCATTCTGCTGTTCTTTATCGCCTATAAACTGGGGGATATCTATATAGCCACGGCTGTCGCCATCGCCGCTGCCGCCGCGCAAACGCTGGTATTCTGGATACGCCACCGCCGTTTCGAAAAAATGCACCTGATCACCTTTGGACTGTTACTGTTCTTTGGTGGCCTGACCCTGCTGCTGCGTGACCCGGTCTTCATCAAATGGAAACCCAGTGTCGTCAACTGGCTGTTTGCTGCTGTCTTCCTCGGCAGCCACTGGATTGGTGAAAAACCCATCGTGGAACGCATGATGCGCCACGCCATCCAGGCACCACCGCCTGTCTGGCTCCGGCTCAGCTGGATGTGGATCACATTTTTCATCAGCATCGGACTGTTGAACCTGTATGTGGCCTACACCTACTCGGAAGAGACCTGGGTCAACTTCAAACTGTTCGGCATGCTCGGCATCACCTTCGCCTTCGTCATCGCTCAGGGCTTCTACCTTGGGCGTTACATGATTGAAGAAAAACCCGAGGGAGAATCCTGATGCTGTACGCCTTCATCAGTCAGGACAAACCCGACACGCTGGGCAATCGGCGTACTGTGCGTACCTCACATCTGGCACGCCTGCAGGCACTGAAAGATGAAGGCCGCCTGATCCTCGCCGGCCCTCACCCGGCTATCGACAGTGAAGACCCGGGTGAAGCCGGTTTCACCGGCAGCCTGGTCGTTGCCGAATTTGATTCGCTTGAAGACGCACGCCAGTGGGCCGATGCTGACCCTTATGCCAGCGCCGGCGTCTATGAAAGCATTATCGTCAAACCCTTTAAAAAGGTTCTGCCCTGAATGACTGCCGAACGTATTACCCTGATCCGAGAACGGCTGGAGAACACCTTCTCGCCACAGCACCTGGCTATACAGGATGAAAGTCACAAACACGCCGGCCATGCCAGCGCGGGCGGGGCCGGCCACTTTGACGTCGACATTGTCGCAGATGCCTTTGAAGGCAAAACACTGATCCAGCGCCACCGCCTGGTCTACGATGCCGTCGATGATATTATGCATACTGAAATACACGCCCTCAGCATCAAGGCGACAACACCTTCTGAAACATTATCCTGACATAAAACCACGACAAGGAAGAGATCATGAAATTTCGTTACTTAACGCTTGCACTGGTACTTGCCGGCACATTGACCGCCTGTGACAAGCCTGCTGACAAAGACGACAACAAGGCCGCCAGTACACCAGCCCTGTCCACAGACGACAGCAAAGTGCTGGCCACCGTCAATGGCACCCCTATCACCGAAAACATCGTGATACTTTACGAGCAACAGCGTCAGGGGCATGCACCCGGTAACCAGGGCCAGAATCGTAAGGCCATACTCGAGGAAATCATCAGCCTCGAACTGGTCCGTCAGGACGGTGAAGCACAGGGTGTCGATAAATCACCTGAAGTTCAGTCACAGATCGCACAGCAACGTCGCGCCGTCATCGCCTCGGCCGCTTTCCAGAAAAAGCTGAAGAGCAACCCGATCACCGACGAAGAACTCAAAGCACTGTATGACGAAAAGACCCAGGGCGGCAACGAGTACAAGGCTCGCCACATTCTGGTCAAGGACGAGAAAACAGCCAAAGACCTGATCGCCCAACTCGACAAGGGCGCTGACTTTGCCGAGCTGGCTAAAGAACATTCCACCGGCCCTTCAGGCAAAAGCGGTGGTGACCTCGGCTGGTTCGCACCCAAGTCCATGGTCAAGCCCTTCAGCGACGCCGTGACCGGCATGGAAAAAGGGGCCTATACCAAAGAGCCGGTCAAGACCCAGTTTGGCTGGCATATCATCCTGCTGGAAGATACCCGCAAAACTACCCCACCGCCGTTTGAGCAGGTCAAACCCCAGCTGCAAATGATGGTGCGTAACCAGCGCATACAGGATTACATCCAGTCACTGCGTGAAAAGGCTGAAGTCGAGATTGTGGAAGTTGCCGTCGTACCACCGGCATCGGCACCCGCCGATGAACACGAACATGCCGAGCATGATCACGACGATCAACACGCTCCCGCTGCAGAAACAGAAGACACGGAAAAAAAAGACGACGATAACACCAGTTCCAAGTAAGCCGATAAAGAAAAAGCCCGCCTCCTTTTGAAACAGGAGGCGGGCTTTTTTATTGCCACAAACTTGTCGTTTATGGAAGTCTGCAGAATTATTACGCCGCAAACGCCTTCATCGCAGCTTCCACTGCCACACCGGACGTGATCGGCGCTTTCATATCTGTCAGCACAGCAT
>CAZVBD010000111.1:0-9132 GCA_964625255.1 uncultured Thiohalobacter sp.
ACCGTCACCTATCCCATCGATTTCCTGCCGGCCTGATCAGCCGGGCGGGTTAACCACTCCGGCACCGGCAAGATAGGCCAGCACAATACCGGAGAATACTGCGGCACCAAACCAGTGGTTGTTCAAAAACGCCTTGAAACAGGCGACGGGTTCGCGTTCGCGAATCAGGTACTGCTGGTACAGGACCAGACCGGCAGCCAACGCAAGGCCAAAATAATAATAGCCGTCCAGTGATGCAGCCTGACCGGCCAACACCAGCGCACCGAGGGCCAGTAACTGTAATACGGCGATTACCACCCGGTCAGACTCCCCGAACAGAATAGCGGTTGATTTCACCCCGATTTTCAGATCATCTTCCCGATCGACCATGCCATACATGGTGTCGTAGGCCGTGGTCCACAAAACTGTCGCTACAAACAACAGCCAGGCGATACGCGGCACTTCGCCCGTCTGTGCAGCAAATGCCATTGGCACAGCCCAGCCGAATGCAGCCCCGAGTACGACTTGTGGCAGATTTGTATAGCGTTTCATAAAAGGATATAACGCTGCCAGCGCTACCGCGACGAAGGACAGGTATACCGTTAACGGGTTCATGAGCAGCACAAGCGCAAATGCCAGCATACACAGCACGCCAAACAGTATCAGTGCCTCGCGCGGTGCCACCTCGCCACTGGCAACAGGCCGTTTACAGGTACGCGCTACATGCGGGTCGATATTCCGGTCTGCATAGTCGTTGATGACACAACCGGCAGAACGCATCAGTACTACGCCCAGTACAAACACGCCCAGTACCAGCAAATCAGGTTTTCCTTCACCGGCAATCCACAAGGCCCAGAGTGTCGGCCAAAGCAACAGATAAATACCGATGGGTTTATCGAGCCGCATAAGGCGGGCATACAGTGTCATGCGCCGCCTGATATTGCCGCTATTCACCGCGCTGACTCGATAGCGGGCAAAAAGATTTCGCTGACCAGCAAGGGCTTGCCGCCAACCCGGAAGACTGAACGCCTGCCCCAGATCGCTTGTGGCTTGCGGGCCAGTCCCTGAACCGCATCTTCAAACAGACGGCTGCCACGGGTAATGCGTGCGAGCTGCACCGGACTGCGCTGCATACCGGGGTCTGCAAACAAGTACGCGCCCAGTGGTCGGTTCCCCAGGTACGCCAGACGCCGTTGTGCCCCGCTCAGGGTCGTAACAGGTACGATGGTTCGTGCGAAAACCCAGGGTTTACCGTCGCACAAGAGTTGCACTTGCCTGACCCACGCCAGCGCTGTAACAGACATATTCAGTACTCGTGCCTCGTCCAGCTGCGGCCGTTGCCACACCTCATCCAGCACCCGTAGTGAAAAATTACCCGGGCAGGCACACTTCAGGCGATCTGTCAGCGAGCCTTTGTCGAGCAACCAGGTACGCAATACATCCGGCAGCTGCTGGCGAAGCCAGCGTTGATGACCTCGCCAGCGCGGTGCTGTACAGGAGGCTGTGCTACGGGACACCATTCGCATTATCCACGATCCGTAAAAATGGAGATTATTACACACTTGACCGGTCGGTGACGGCGACAGTCACTGATGTAACAAGCTGCGATACAGCTCACACATCAAGCCCGCTTCACTGTGACCCGCATCGCGGAATCCACCTACCCCGCAGCGCACACTGAACGCCTGAAATCAGAAAGCAGGGGCTATCATGTTGTATCAAGCCATCACTACTCAACACAGTCAATGGTTCCATCCGGTTGCTCTTCGTATGAAACGCACCATTGACCGAAACCCGGCGTTACGACTCATCATACTTGGCGTACTCAATAGCGCGGCCCACCTGTTGTTGTGGTCCCCCGCTATAACACTGTTCGGTGCCTCGCTGGCGGCAATATGGATGTACGGTCACATCAACGGACCGCTCGACTGGTTCGCTGTTGAAGTCCTTTGTGTGCTGGCGCTGGTTGCCGGCTGGTTAAGCGTGCAACAGTACCTGACGCGCCCCCGACAACCCGAGGGTATTGCTCTGGATAAGCAGCAGTCACCGGAACTCTTCGCCATGCTGGAGCGCCGTACGGGACATTTCCACACCGCACCGCCCCACGAAGTCATCCTCACGGAAGAGGCGAAACTGACCATCCATCAGGTGCCGCGTCATGTTTTCCCGTCCGGACATAAAACCATCCTGACCATCGGTGCACCTTTACTGTTTTTTCTGTCACAGGATCTGTTCCGACTGGCACTGGCTGGCGTTTTCGCTGCCCATGCGCGAAAACAACGGGGTCTGCAAGGATGGATTATCCGTTGCAGTGAAGACCTGCCCCTGATTATCGATGCGCTGCAATATCGCCGCAGTCTTGCCACACGTCTGCTGGCCCCGCTATTGCAACGGCTGGACACCTGGAACGACACACTGGGCCACGAGTTGCGTGCAGAACTTCAGCAGAACGCCGGCCGCTGGGTTGCCGAACATATCGATGAACAGCAGGCCGAACAACTTCTTGCCGGCCAGGTGCTCGCCGACCTCTATCTGCACCGCCAGTACTGGCCGATGATCATGAAAGCCGCTGACCGCTGCCCGGCTCCAGTCGTCAAGCCATTCAGCCATTTCAAGCTGCTGCTGGGCAAGACACTGAATCGTGATACGGCCAATCGCTGGCTGCTACAGGCGCAAACCGGCAGCCAGGGTAATCATGAACTGCGCGACCTGCTGGCCGGCCTGGGACTTGATCGCCTGGTCTGGTCCGGCCTGCCGGAACAGCCGGCCTCTAACCGCCTGCTGTCCAGTGACATACTGAAAGCGCTGGACCACGACTGGCAAACCCGCATCCAGTCCGAATGGGATGAACATCATTCAAGATTCCAGCACGACCTGAAACGCTTCAGGCAATTGCAACAACAGCATAGCGAACAGTCACTGCACGGTGAACCTGCCATGCGTTACATCCAATTGGCTGAACAACTGGTGGACAGCGATGAACTCGCCAGCATTTGCCAGTCAGTCTGCGATTGTAATCGTAATGACGCCGCGTTGAATTTTGCCTGTGGTCGTCAGTTGATCGAATCCGGTCACGCCCGGGCCGGCTGTGAAGCCCTGCAACGTGCCGCTGAACTGAATCAGTCCCTGGCGCACCGCGCTCACGCGATCATCAACGAACAGAACTGTGCCTGGCTTAACGAAGATATGAACGAACACAAAGCGAGAGCCTGACCGGACTGCATCAGGCCTGTGCATAGCGCGTGGCGTGCCCCAGCCAGCGACGAATAACCGGTGCCACGTGATCAGGGGCGTGCTGTAACAACCAGTTGGCTGCCTGTTCTACCGCAGGCACCAGCGCCTGGTCACGCAACAGGTCAGCGATACGGAATTGCAGCATACCGGTCTGACGGGTACCCAGTACTTCACCGGGACCTCGAAGTTCCAGGTCCCGGCGTGCTATTTCAAACCCGTCACTGGTTTCACGCAGCACTGCCAGTCGTTGACGCGCCATCTGCGACAGCGGCCTCTTGTACAGCAACACACAGCTGCTCTTTTCGATGCCACGCCCGACCCGACCGCGCAACTGGTGTAATTGCGCCAGACCCAGCCGTTCGGCATTCTCGATAATCATTAATGAAGCATTCGGCACATCGACACCGACTTCAATGACGGTGGTTGCCACCAGCAGGTCAATCTCACCGCGCTTGAAAGCTTCCATACACTGTGCCTTTTCGGTGTCTTTCAGGCGACCGTGCACCAACGCCACGTTCAGTTCCGGCAAGGCTTCCGCCAATTGCGTCGCCGTATCTTCCGCCGCCTGGCATTGTAAAGATTCCGACTCTTCAATGAGCGTGCAGACCCAGTAGGCCTGCCGGCCATCGCGACAGGCTTCACGCACGCGCTGCACAACCTCGGCACGCCGGTTCTCCGCCAGCGCCACTGTCTGTACTGGCGTACGCCCCGGGGGTAATTCATCAATAACCGAGCTGTCGAGATCAGCGTACAACGCCATGGCCAGTGTGCGTGGAATCGGTGTCGCTGTCATAATCAACTGGTGCGGCACCTGGTGCATATCACGTCCCTTGTCGCGTAAGGCGAGGCGCTGGTGGACACCGAAGCGATGCTGTTCATCGATAATCACCAGGCCCAGCCGATTAAAATCGACATCGTCCTGAAACAGCGCGTGGGTACCAATGAGCAGCTGTACGTCACCGGATTGTATTGTCGCCAGCACCTCACGCCGGGCCTTGCCCTTGATGCGCCCGGATAACCAGCCGACACGAATGCCCAGGGCATCGAACCAGTGCTGGAAGTTGGCGAAATGCTGTTCCGCCAACAGTTCTGTCGGCGCCATCACCGCAACCTGGTGCCGGCTGGCCAGGGCACGCGCCGCCGCCGCGGCCGCAACGACGGTTTTGCCGGAACCGACATCACCCTGCACCAGACGCATCATCGGGTGTGGTTGTGCAAGGTCGTGCAATACCTCTTTTACCACGCGTTGCTGCGCGCCGGTTAAGGTAAAGGGTAGCTGTTGATAGAACTGTTGCAGCAAGGCATCACCGTCACCCAACGCAGGGGCCTGTAAGCGGCTGGCGCGCTGACGGACGGCACGCAGGCTAAGGTGGTGCGCCAGCATTTCCTCAAATGCCAGCCGTTGCTGGCCGGGGTGAACACCGGCTTCCAGTGCCACGAGGTCAGCACCGACAGGGGGGCGGTGCACGTAACGCAATGCAGACTGTAAATCCATGAGTCCTTCTGACCGCCGCAAAGACTCAGGCAGCCACTCGGGCAGGTTGTTTTCATCAAGCAGTGCCAGTGCCTGCTCACTGAGTTTGCGCAGGGTCAGCTGGTGTATGCCATCACCGGTCGGATACACTGGTGTCAAACGATCCTCGGTTGGCAGCGTGTCGTCTTCACCAAGGCGTTGATATTCCGGATGCACCATCTCCAGCGAAGCCGGGCCACGCCGCACTTCACCGTACAGGCGCAGTCGGGTACCACGCTCAAGACCCGTCTGTTGCACTTTGCTGAAATGGAAAAACCGCAATATCAGTGACCCGGTACCGTCACTGACACGGACCAGCAGACTGCGACGACGACCAAACCTGACCTCGGCGAGATCGACTGTCACTTCAGCGACAGCATGGTCACCGGGTCGCAGACTGCCCAGCGGCACAACACGAGTTCGGTCCTCGTAACGGCGGGGCAAATGGAACAGGACATCCTGAACGGTTTCGATACCGAAGGTGGCCAGCTTTTGTGCTGACTTCGGACCTACACCACGCAAGGTGGCAACGGGCGTTTCGTCGAGCATAGCGTCCTGCCTTGCCCGTCATTCAGCCGTTGAGCACCAGTACAGCATCCATCTCCACGGCCGCCTCTTTGGGCAGGGATGCCACGCCCACGGCAGCCCGTGCCGGGTAGGGTTGCCGGAAATAATCCGCCATCACCTTGTTCACCAGCGGGAAGTGGCCGAGATCAGTGAGAAAGATATTCAGTTTGGCGATATCTGCAAGACTGCCGCCGGCAGCTTCCGAAACGGCTGACAGGTTATCAAACACACGGCGAATCTGTACCTCCATATCACCATCCACCATCTCCATGGTTTCCGGCACCAGCGGGATTTGCCCTGACAGGTAGACGGTATTGTCACACTGTACCGCCTGTGAATAGGTTCCGATTGCCTGGGGTGCCTTGTCGGTATGAATCACCTTGCGTTGCATACTGTCTCCTCAGTGTTTGGTACGGGTGATGCGCATGACGGCCGGCAATTTGCGGATACCCCGCATCACGCGCGCCAGGTGCTGACGGTCACGCACCGTCAGGGTAAAGTTAAGCGCGGTATCAAGGCCGTCACGCTCCTCGATAGAAATATTTTCAATATTCGATTCAAGCTCGGAAATCTCGGCGGCAATCGTCGCCAGCACACCTTTCTGGTTCGTGACATCGACACGAATTTCCACTGCGAATTCTCCCTCGATATCCGGTTTCCATTGTACATCGATCCATTTATCAGGGCGGTTACGGTAATCCACCAGGTTTTTACAGGTTCCGGTGTGTATCACCAGTCCGCGCCCCGTGCTGATAAAACCGACAATGTTGTCACCGGGAATCGGTCGACAACAGCGTGCGAAGTGCACCACCATCCCCTCGGTACCGCGAATGGCCAGCGGCTGACTGTGCGCATCATCCTGTGCCGAGGCTTCGGCATCTTCATCGGCCGGCACCAGGCGACGTGCCACCAGCATAGCAGCGCGATTACCCAGACCAATGTCGGCACATAGCGCTTCGCAGGAGTCAAAACCAAACTCTTCGATGATCTGTTGTAAATCACTTTCCGGGATGTCCTGCAAGGTACTGCCCAGTCCTTGCAACGCCTTGTCGAGCATACGCAGACCCAGTTCGGCCGCTTCGTCGTTTTGCAAATTCTTCAGGTAATGGCGGATGTTGGAACGTGCCTTGGCTGTCGCCACAAAATTCAACCAGGCCGGGTTGGGGTGTGCGCCGGCCGCTGTTATTACTTCAACCGTCTGACCATTCAGCAATGGCGTACGCAACGGTGCAAGACGGCGGTCGATCTTGGCGGCAATACAGGTATTGCCCACATCGGTATGCACGGCATAGGCAAAATCCACCGACGTAGCACCACGTTTTAAATTGAGAATATCGCCCGCCGGGGTAAACACGTAGACCTCGTCGGGGAACAGGTCGATCTTGACGTTCTCCAGAAACTCCTGTGAGTTGCCGGCATTACGCTGCATTTCCAGCAACTCGCGCAGCCATTCGCGTGCGCGCGCCTGTGCATTGTTGGCCCCCCCTGACTGGTCTCCGCTCTTGTATAACCAGTGCGCGGCAATGCCTGATTCCGCCACACGTTCCATATCCTCGGTACGAATCTGCACTTCGACCGGGACGCCATAGGGACCGAACAACACCGTATGCAGGGACTGATATCCGTTAGCTTTGGGAATGGCGATATAGTCCTTGAACTTGCCGGGCACGGGCTTGTACAGGTTGTGCATCATACCCAGCACCCGGTAGCAGGTGTCCACGCTATCGACAAGGATACGGAAGGCATACACGTCAAAGACTTCTGTGAACGAACCGACACGGTCGCGTATTTTTTTATACAGGCTGTAAATGTGTTTCTCACGACTCTGTATCCGACACTGGAGCTGTTCCTCGTCGAGCCGCTGCTGGATGGCCGATTCGATCTTGTTGAGAATCTCCTTGCGGTTGCCGCGCGCCTTTTTAACCACCTTGGACAACACGCGGTAGCGCATCGGGTACAGTGCCGCCATACCCAGTTCTTCCAACTCCAGACGGATCTGGTTCATACCCAGCCGATTGGCGATGGGGGCATAAATTTCCAGGGTTTCACGTGCAATACGACGGCGCTTGTCCGCGCGCATCACGCCCAGTGTGCGCATGTTGTGCAACCGGTCGGCCAGCTTCACCAGGATCACGCGGATATCACGCACCATGGCCAGCATCATTTTGCGGAAATTCTCTGCCTGTGCTTCGGCATGACTTTCAAATTTGATCTGGGTGAGCTTGCTGACACCGTCGACCAGTTCGGCCACTTCCTCACCGAATTCCGTTTCGATCCGCTCCTTGGCAATGCCGGTGTCTTCGATCACATCGTGCAAAATCGCGGCAATGATGCTCTGGGGGTCCATGTGCATCTCGGCGAGGATGCGCGCCACTGCCACCGGGTGATAAATGTAGGGTTCGCCTGATTTACGATGCTGGCCTTCGTGCGCCTCGGCACTGAGCAGGTAGGCACGGTAAACTTCGCTGACCTGTGCCTTGTCGAGATAACCCTCAAGCAGATCGCACAAATCGCTAATCAAAAAGCGCTGCGCATCGGGTACCGGTCTTGTCAGCGGGGTCGCCATTTATCGTCTGTCTTGTTCCGGTTGGAATCCAGCGTCAAGATCATAGGCGAAATACTCCGCGCCTGCACGACGCCAGACGCAAAAAAGCCGCATCGGGCCTCCCGATGCGGCTTTTTCTTTAATGTGTTCTGTATGTTACAGCGAATCAGGTACCCGGCATACCCGTTGGCTTTGCGCTGGCAGCTGCCTCAGCCCGCTCATCTACTGCACTCAGTGCTTCGCCCATTGCGACTTCGGCGGCCTCGGCATCCTCGGGTTTTTCATCGAGAATGGCTGGCGTTACATAATTTTCTGCAATTTCACGCAGTGCAACCACAGTGGGCTTGTCATTTTCCCATTCCACGAAAGGCTCGGCTCCCTTGGCCAGCTGACGGGCGCGCTTGGTCGCCACCAGTACCAGCTGAAAACGGTTATCAACCTTGTCGAGACAATCTTCTACGGTAACTCGTGCCATGCTGTTTTCGCCAGATAAGTTCGGTAAAGGAACGTGTAAGTGTACGCGAATCAGCCGCCCGATTCCAGCAGACCCGCCAGCGCCTTCGCGTGACGTTGGCACTGGGCCTCGAGCCTCAAACGACGGCTGACGAATATCGCCTGCAATTCATCAATAGCTGTGTCGAAATCATCATTGAATATGAGGTAATGGTACTCGTCATAGTGCGACATTTCGCTGATGGCATCGCGCATACGTCGTTCGATGATTTCTTCGCTATCCTGACCGCGCGCGGTGAGCCGTTCGCGCAAAGCTGCTGCGTCGGGCGGCAGAATGAACACCTTGATCGCATCCGGTGCAGCACTGGCCACCTGGCGCGCACCCTGCCAGTCGATTTCCAGAATCACATCACGGCCAGCCTCCAGCTCTGTCTCCACCGAGGCGCGGCGGGTGCCATAGTAGTTGTCGAACACCTGCGCATATTCGAGAAACTCCCCCGCCTCGACCAGGCGCTCGAACTCGGCCTTGTCGGTAAAGTGGTAATCGACCCCGTCCTGCTCACCCGGGCGTGGTGCACGGGTGGTGTTGGACACCGACACCACCACGTCCGGCAGACGTTGCAGCAGCGCTTTGACCATACTGGTCTTGCCGGCGCCGGAGGGGGCGGAGATGATGTAAAGCGTACCTTGTGACATACCTGAATTGGCCCCGTATCTGAATATTCGTTTTTCCGTCATAACGGCATTTATTCTTCGTCATTCTGGCGCATGCCAGGATCCAGTGGTTTCAATGAGCTGGATACCGGCCTGCGCCGGTATGACGGAAGAATTCCGCTATGAC
>CAZVBD010000112.1:0-2664 GCA_964625255.1 uncultured Thiohalobacter sp.
TCTGCCCCGCGCCCTGTCAGGATAGTTGTAACCGTAGTGAAGTTGAAGACTTCGTCGGTATCAATGCAGTCGAGCAATACATCGGCGACACGGCCTTCAAGGAAAGCTTCAAGTTTGAAAGCAGCGCTGCACTGACCGGAAAGAAAGTCGCCATCATCGGCGGCGGACCGGCCGGGATGTCCACAGCCTACCAGCTGCGCCGCCGTGGCATCGCTTCCACGATTTTTGATGATCATGACAAACTCGGTGGCATGATGCGTTACGGCATCCCCAACTACCGTATTCCACGTGATGAACTGGATCAGGAATGCCAGCGTATCCTTGATATGGGCGATGTCGAGTTCAAGGCAAACACCCGTGTAGGCCGAGACATTTCTGTCGAAGACCTGGACAAGGAATATGACGCCGTTCTGTGGGCACTCGGTTGCTGGACCGGTCGTGGTCTGCCGCTGGAAGGCTGGAATGAAACGCCGAACTGTGTATCCGCAGTGAAATTCCTGGAACAGTTCAACAAGGGCAAGATGCACTACACCGCCAACCGCATCGTCTGTGTCGGTGGTGGTGATACCTCTATCGACGTGGTGTCCGTTTCCCGTCGTATTGGTACGCTGAAAGATTTCAACGAGAAGCCTGAAGCAGTTGTCAACGGCGAGATCACCCACGAAGACGTCGATCTTTCACTGAAGAAAGGCTGCGACAATGTCACCCTGACCGCCCTGTTCCCGCGCGACCAGATGACGGCCGCTGAACACGAAGTGAATGATGCACTCACCGAAGGTGTGGACATTATCAATGAAGTAATGCCGGTTGAAATTATTCGCAATGACGAAGGTCGTGCAACCGCCCTTAGACTGGTTGAGGCAAAATGGGAAGGTAATGGCCCGGTTGCGGTTGAAGGTGGCAAGGAGTACACGATTGAATGTGACATGATTGTTTCCGCTATCGGTCAGGGTGGTGACATGAGCGGTGTTGAAGACTTCGCCAATGAACGCAATCTGATCGATGCCGACAAGTTCTACCAGGTGCCAAATCATCCGGGTCACTTCGTGGCAGGTGATATTGTTCGACCACACCTGCTGACCACAGCGATTGGCCAGGGCGCCATTGCCGCCGAGTCCATCGATAACTACCTGAAACATGCTGAACCGAAGAAGCGCCCTAAAGTCGACAAGCACCACTTCAACTTGCTCGACAAGATGAAAGAAGCCGGTCTGGAACCCGCACCCTACACGGTCGGTGAAACCCGTGGCACCAGCACCGAGAAGTTCGCCATCCATAACTATGAAGACCGTTCCAAGCAGGAAATTATCACGGCTGACAGACTGTTCCTCGGACACTTCAGCTACACGGAACGTAACCTGCGTGAAGAAGACGTACCGAATTCCGAACAGGTACTGGGCCATTTTGCAGAGCGCATGAAAGGCTATGAAGATGAGCAGGCCGTTGCAGAAGCTGAACGCTGCATGAGCTGTGGCATGTGCTTTGAGTGTGATAACTGCGTCATCTACTGCCCGCAGGATGCTGTCTTCCGCGTGAAGAAAAATGAAGCCACCCTCGGCCGTTATGTGGACACCGACTATGCCAAGTGTATTGGTTGCCACATTTGTGCCGATGTCTGCCCGACCGGGTACATCGACATGGCCCTGGGTGAATAAGCGGAGTCACGCAACATGAACCAAGCCAAACTGCTGCGGAGTTTGTTCTCGCTGATGATCAGCACACTGTTGTTGTTACCACTGGCGGCGACAGCAAACGGGGATGAAGGCAAAACGGATGCCTTACCCTTCTCTGATCTGATCGTGAATGAACCGGAACGGCGTTACAGTAGTAAAACCGGCTGTGTCCTGCCCAAACCCGAGATACGCCGCAATCACATGGTGTATCTCCGTCATCAGCGCGATGAAACCATGCACGAGGGTATCCGCACCCGGCAGTTTTCGCTTGAGGAATGCATCAATTGTCATGCCGTCAAGGATGAACAGGGCGGCTATGTCCGTGTCGAGGATACACGACATTTCTGCGCAACCTGCCATACCTATGCATCGGTCAATATTGACTGCTTCCAGTGCCATTCCGACGTTCCGGTACGTGCATCGAAGCTTAACAAACTGCAGTCGGGGCTGACCACACACCCTTCCACTGAACCTTTTGTCGGCAAACTGGCCAGCGAAACGCTGCCGTTGCTGACCACCGAGGATCAAGCTCAATGAGCGATACCAGCAAGCCTATGGATCCCTCCCGTCGCCAGTTCATCACCAAAGCCGGCGGTGCAGCCGGTGCAGCTGCTATCGCACCAGGTGTTTTTCTGACGACCCCGGCACAGGCCAAACCGATTGACCAACCTGCCAGCAGCAAGCAGCGCTGGGGCATTCTGGTGGACACCAATAAATGCGGCAAAGGTTGTAATGCCTGCGTCACAGCCTGTGAAGAAGAAAACGGCTGGGGTACTGCAAACCCATCAGAATCACACTCCAGTGCAGAACAGAAAGCACAGTGGATTCGCAAGGTCACCATCAAGGACAAGGCGACGCAGCATGTCACCACCCTGCCAATTATGTGTCAGCATTGCGAAACCGCACCCTGTGTTGATGTCTGTCCGACCGGTGCTTCATTCAAGCGGGCTGACGGGATTGTGCTGGTCGACAAGCATATCTGTATCGGCTG
>CAZVBD010000112.1:2764-9008 GCA_964625255.1 uncultured Thiohalobacter sp.
CGTCAACTCAAGGAATATGGCGGCAAGGAAATTCGTGCTGATCTCAACCTGAACACCGGCGTCCGCTACCGCGGCATCTAAACCTTACGGAACTGGCAAATCACCCATGAAACAATTGCTGATCTATCGCGAAATTGAAGGCAAGAGTACCGGCTTCTGGATCCTGCTCGGAGGGCTTGGCATCCTGATCGCCCTCGCACTCGGCGCCGTGCTGTACATGGAACACCATGGTCATTACGTCACCGGTATGACCAACCAGGTCGTCTGGGGCATACCGCATGTGTTTGCGATCTTTCTTATCGTCACCGCATCAGGGATATTAAACCCCGCTTCGATCGGTACAGTATTTGGCAAAACGGTTTATAAACCGCTCGGACGACTTTCAGCCCTGCTGGCCATTTCGATGCTGATCGGTGGTCTGATGGTTCTGGTACTCGACCTGGGTCGTCCCGATCGCCTGATCGTGGCCATGACCTACTACAATTTCAAATCCATTTTTGCCTGGAACATTATTCTGTATAACGGTTTTATCGCTATTGTCGCCATCTACATCTGGCTGATGATGGAACGCAAAATGAACAAGTACTACCCAGTAGCGGGGTTAGCCGCCTTCATCTGGCGCCTGGTTCTGACAACAGGTACCGGCTCAATCTTCGGCTTCCTGGTCGCTCGTCAGGCCTACGATGCTGCCCTGCTGGCACCGATGTTTGTCATTATGTCCTTCGCCTACGGGCTGGCGGTGTTCATCCTGGTATTGATGGCGACCTATGCCTGGACAAAACGTCCGCTGGGTGATGTCGTATTGTTCCGTCTCAAGAATCTGCTCGGCGTATTTATTGCCTCGGTACTGTACTTTGTTATTGTGTACCACCTGACCAACCTGTATGCCACCGAGCACCACGGCGTGGAACGATTTATTCTGCTGGATGGTGGTATCTACACCACGCTGTTCTGGGTTGTACAGATCCTGCTCGGCAGCCTGCTGCCACTGGCGATGGTCTACCACCCCACGATTGGCAAATCCCGTCCGGCTATTGCGACGGCGGCTGCACTGGTTATTATCGGCGGGTTCGCACAACTCTATGTGCTGCTGATTGGTGGTCAGGCTTACCCACTGGAAATGTTCCCCGGTTACGAAGTCACCAGCAGCTTCTTTGATGGCCAGGTCAACGGCTACAGTCCGTCCCTGTGGGAGATCACTCTCGGCATCGGCGGTATCGCCACTGCCCTGATCATGGTGACAATTGCGGTGCGAGTACTGAAATTCCTGCCGGTATCGCTGGAGGATGCGGTTGTCGACCCGCATGCGGCAAAAACTGATTAGGCAGGGTCCGTTCAGCAGCAGTTTTAACGTGTTGTCAGTAGAAGCACACAAAAATTCTTTCTTTGCGCCTTTGCGTCCTGGACTCACTGGTTTCTAGAAAAGCCGACAGACTGATCTGTCGGCTTTTTGGTTTCAGGAAAGAACGGAGTGAACTAACCCTGTCATGTCACAGATCCTGATTTCGGCTGCGCACAAGTCTTCCGGCAAAACAACCATTACGCTTGGACTCTGTGCCGCACTACGTCGGCGTGGTATGACTGTCCAGCCTTTCAAGAAGGGTCCGGACTACATCGATCCCATGTGGTTGGGCCGGGCCGCCGGCCACGACTGCCACAATCTTGATTTTTATACCATGCAACGTGAGGAAATCCGCGACACCCTCGCCTGGTTTGGGCAATCCGCCGATATTAATATCATCGAGGGCAACAAGGGACTCTATGATGGACTGGACCTTGATGGCAGCAACAGCAATGCTGCCCTCGCCAAACTGGTGGGTGCCCCGGTGGTGCTGGTCCTCGATGCACGCGGCATGACGCGTGGTATCGCACCACTTATCCTCGGTTACCAGGCATTCGACACCGACATTAACATTGCCGGTGTCATCCTCAACCAACTGGGTGGAAGCCGGCATGAAGCCAAGCTGCGCGCCGTTATCGAAAACTATACTGACGTGCCGGTAATCGGCGCCGTCGCACGACGCACCGACATGGAGATCCCGGAGCGGCACCTGGGTCTCATCCCGAGCAATGAGGAAGATGCAGCAGAACAGCACATTCAGTCGATAGGTACAGCCATTGAGCGTCAGGTTGACCTGGACACACTGATCGCTCTGGCGGCGACCAGCCCGTTACCCACCGTTCCGGCCACATCCCCTTTAGCGATCAAACCACTCGACCAGCCAGTTCGCCTCGGCATTGCCCGCGATGAGGCTTTCGGGTTCTACTACCCCGCCGACCTTGATGCAATGACCCACGCCGGCGCCGAACTGGTGTTTATCGACACGCTACGCGACACTGAACTGCCTGACATCGACGGACTGTTTATCGGGGGCGGATTCCCCGAGAGTTGTATGGAAAAATTACAGGCCAACCGTTCACTGCGGGAAGCCATCCGCCATGCTATTGATGATGGCCTCCCGGTTTACGCAGAATGCGGCGGTCTGATGTACCTCTCACGCAGCCTGACGTGGAATGACAGGTGTTGCGAAATGGTTGGTGCGGTGCCTGGAGATACCCTCATGCACACCCGACCCCAGGGGCGCGGTTACGTACGCCTCAGTGAAACGGACAATCCTCTCTGGCCTGCGTGCGCAGAGGGTACAAATGAAATAGCCGCCCACGAATTCCACTATTCTTCACTGGAAAACCTGGAACCCCCTGAGCGTTGGGAATACGATGTACAGCGTGGCACAGGCATGGATGGCAAGCACGACGGCTACCGCCACCGCAATCTGCTGGCCTGCTATACCCACCAGCGCAGCACCTCGAAAAACCGCTGGACTGAACGCTTTTTACACCTTATCCAGGCACACAAATTACGGCACAATTAGCACTGGATACATTCACCGACAGCAAGGGTACGTACATCATGATCAGTTTGACTCCCGAAGCAGCCGAGCACATCCTCGATTCTGCAAAACAGGGCAATATGGCCAACATGCCCCTGCGTGTTGCAGTTACCCGTCGCGAAGACGGCAGTTTCCATTATGCGCTGGGGTTTGACGATATCGATCGCCAGGACGATCACAAATTTGAGTCAGAAGGCATTCAAATTGTCGTGGCGCCACAGAGTATGGAGCTACTGACTGGCACCATTATTGATTATGTCGATCTCGACGGCAGCAAGGAAATCATCTTTATCAATCCCAACGACCCGGCACAGCAATAGTCTTCCGGTTTATGAGCGCCCGAAGCGTTATACTGGTTCACCATTTCAGGATGACACCATGATCGAGTCGGACAACAAGGCAACACAACTGGACCTTGATCAGGAGCGACCATCGCGCCGCCGACTGCCTATACCTGACTGGCCGACAACCCGACAGTTTCTCGCGGCACTCTCGGCACTCGGTATCACGTTGTTAATTCTCGGTCTGATGAACATCTGGGATTTTCTGCATGCTGAAGAGTCCAACTGGCTGCATCTCGCCAACAGCGTCCTGCTGGTCAGCGGTATTGCTCTGCTCGCGTTCACCTTCCACATAGCCCGCCGTGACCTGGTTGCACCACTGACAGAACTGCGTCACTGGGTCAACGAGATGCGTAACGGCAAGTTGAGCGCACGTCTGCCGAAATCCGACCAACCGGATTTCAGTAAACTCTACCAGGATATCAATGCACTCGCCGAGCGACTGGAATCCCTGTCACTCGACTTGCAGTCCGAGGTCGAACAACAAACACACCGCACCCAGCAGAAAACCCATTCGCTGGAAATCCTCTATGATATTGCAGCCAATATCAATGCGGCCAATGACCTGGAAGACCTGCTGACACGATTCCTGCACACCCTCAAGGATGTTGTTAATGCCAGGGCCGGAACCGTGCGCATGCTGACTGACAACGATGAGATGCAATTGATCGCCAGTAGCGGCCTGGATCCTGAAGTCGTCGAACAGGAAAAACTGATCAGCATAGACCGCTGCCTGTGTGGTCAGGCCGCACAACACGGAGAAGTCTATGCGCTGGATAATCTCGAAGGTTGCGGACAGTTCGCCGGTCGCCCGTTCTTTGAATCCGACAATGTCGAAATGATTGCTGTACCACTACGCTACCGCGGCAAGGTGCTGGGCGTCTATAACCTGTTCACTACACAGCATGGTCTGGTCGAACGCGAAGACATGAAAGACCTGCTCACCAGTGTGGGTCATCACCTCGGCATGGCTATCGAAAAATCACGGCTCGATGAAGAAGCCAACCTGCTGTCGATTATGGAGGAGCGTACCCGGCTGGCGAACGAGCTGCACGACTCACTGGCACAAAGCCTTGCCAGCCTCAAATTCCAGGTGCGCGTGCTCGATGAAACGCTGCACAGCGGTGAAGAATCGGCACTCTGGGAAGAACTGGAACGCATAGAAAACAGTCTTGATGAGGCCTACACCGAATTACGCGAACTGATTGCTCACTTCCGTGCACCTATCGATAAACGTGGCCTGGTGCCCGCCGTCGAACAGGCCATCGAACGCTTCCGACGTAACTCACAAATCAGTGCCTTTCTGCAACTGGAGTGGGACAAGACCAAACTCCCGGCAGAAATCGAAATGCAGGTTTTACGTATTATTCAGGAAGCCCTCGCCAACATCCGCAAGCACAGCGAAGCCAATGCCGTGCGCGTACTGATGCGTGCGACACCGAACCAGGATTTCCTTATCATGATCGAAGATGATGGTATCGGCATACAGGACAAAGTCATCGAGGGTGGTCCTGGTGAACACCTCGGCCTGAAAATACTCGCTGAACGTGCTGCGCGAGTGCACGGCGAACTGAAAATCGAAAGTGAAAGCGGCGAAGGTACACGCGTCACACTGACTTTCCCGCTACCGGAAAAAGAAGCCGGCAAAGACAACTCCATAACTGTCGAACTGCCCTCTCACCAGGCAAATGTATTATGAGTTTACGCGTTCTTCTGATCGATGATCACACCCTGTTCCGCGTTGGCCTGGAAGGCTTGCTGGCACATCGTAATATTGAAGTCATAGCCTCTATCGGTGAAGGACGAGAAGGTCTGCAACGTGCAGAAGAACTCAAACCCGATATTGTGCTGCTGGATATGCGCATGCCGGATATTAACGGTATCGGTGTACTGCGAAAACTGCGTGAATCCGGTTTCAGAAATCCTGTCGTCATGCTCACGACCAGTACCGATGAGCGTGATCTCGTCGAATCGCTGCGTAACGGTGCACAGGGCTACCTGCTGAAAGATATGGAACCTGACCAGCTGGTCATGGCATTGCGTGATATTGTTGATGGAAAAACTGTCGTCGCACCTGACCTGGCTCCCGTACTTGCAAAAGTTGTACAGGGTGATGGCAGCCTGCCCAATGAGACCTCACCTTTTGACGAACTTACACCACGCGAAAGCGAGATACTCTGCTTGCTCGCTGAAGGTCAGAGCAACAAGGTCATTGCGCGTAACCTGGGTATTTCAGACGGTACCGTGAAACTGCATGTGAAAGCTATCCTGAGAAAACTTGGCGTACATTCCCGGGTCGAAGCAGCAGTCATTGCCGTTGAACAGGGACTTCGCAATAATCGTGAAAACAATGAATAACAATCTTCGTAAATTCAATCAATGAAAACATTCGAACAACTGATCAATGAAGCCCTGGAAAGTGTCGAAGAAGTTTTTCCCTGGGATCTGGCTGAAGCCGTCGAACAAAACACGGAGCTGATGTTGCTGGATGTTCGTGAGCCCTATGAATATAGTGCCATGCATATCCAGGGAGCACTGAACGTACCGCGCGGCATTCTGGAATCCGCCTGCGAATATGACTATGAAGAAACGGTACCGGAACTGGTCGAGGCGCGCGACCGGGAAATTATTGCGATATGCCGGTCAGGAAAACGTAGCGTACTGGTCGCACAGGTCATGCAACAACTCGGCTACCAGAACGTCAAATCACTGAAAACCGGCATGCGTGGCTGGAGTGATGATGACCAGGACATGGTGGACGATAACGGTAAGCTGGTCGATGAAGATGCGGCCATCGAATACTTCACTCCAGCACTGCGCCCGGAACAAATGAGCAAGTAACCATTAAAGATAGTGTTTGTGTTGGCTGCGGCGCGTGCCGGCCTGTTGTGACACCACACCGTGAATAGCCTCAATGCCGGGGATTTCCAGATACTCATCATAGCCTTCGTTCACGCACTTGAGAAAGTAGCGGTCTTCCTCTATGCGCAACTGGCGAAAGTAGTATTCTTC
>CAZVBD010000113.1:0-8874 GCA_964625255.1 uncultured Thiohalobacter sp.
GTGTGGGTTTGCGGTAGCCGGAACCCTCCAGCACGGCCGGCCAGAACAGGGTGTGGAAACGCAGAATATCCTTGCCGATGAAATGGTACAGCTCGGTGTCTGAATCCTTGCCCCACCAGTCATCGAAGTCCATGCCCTGTTTGTCACAGAGGTTTTTAAAGCTGGCCATGTAGCCCATCGGTGCATCCAGCCACACGTAGAAGAACTTGCCGGGTGCATCCGGAATCTCGAAACCGAAATAGGGGGCATCACGCGAAATGTCCCAGTCATTCAGGCCGGCTTCCAGCCACTCTTTCATCTTGTTGGCGACTTCCGGCTGGGTGGAGGTTTGCAGGTAGTCTGCCAGCATGTCGCTGAAGTCCGAGAGCTTGAAGAAGTAATGTTCGGATTCTTTTTCCACCGGCGTGGCGCCACTGAGTACCGAGCGTGGGTTTTTCAGTTCACTGGCGTCATAGGTCGCGCCACACACTTCACAGTTATCACCGTACTGGTCTTCGGCGCCGCATTTCGGGCAGGTGCCCTTGATGAAACGGTCCGGCAGGAACATGTCCTTTTCCGGGTCGTAGTACTGGGTGATGGTGCGTTTGTCGATGTGGCCGGCATCGCGCAGGCGCAGGTAGATCTGCTCGGCGAATGCACGGTTTTCCGGCGAGTGGGTGCTGTAATAGTTGTCGAAGGCGATATGGAACGCCGCAAAGTCACTCTGGTGCTCGACGTTCATCTTCTCGATCAGGGTTTCCGGCGTAATACCCTCCTGTTGAGCGCGCAGCATGATCGGCGTGCCGTGGGCATCGTCCGCACACACGTAATAGCATGCGTGGCCACACATTTTCTGGAAGCGAACCCAGATATCCGTCTGGATATATTCCACCAGATGCCCGAGATGGATAGAGCCATTGGCATAGGGCAGGGCGCTGGTGACCAGAATCTTGCGGGGTGCGGCGGACATGTTATTCCTGGGTGATTAGACAGATAGCGGGGCATTATGCCAGATGTTTCGGGTTCCGGCAGGGCTAAACCGCACAAACCGGGATGAAGACCGGCGCCCCCGAACTGTGTACAATTCCCGCTTCAAATTTTCAGGAATTTCAAGGCCGGACGGCCGGTTATTCGAGATCCAGAGGAACAGCACCATGGCTGAAGTTACCCAACAGCAAGTCGAAAGCAAACTGAAGGAATATATCGATCCCTATCTGGAAACAGATCTGGTCGCGGCCAAAACCGTTCGCAAGGTGATGATCGAAGGTGATCAGGTCGTTGTCGATGTGGTTCTGGGCTTTCCTGCTGACGGCTACAAAGACGAGCTGGCCGCAAAGTTGAAGGCGCTGGTCGAATCACTGGACGGTGTGACGCAGGCGCGCATCAATATCAGTACAGCCATCCAGGCACACTCGGTACAGAAGGGTGTCAAGACGATCAGCAGTATCAAGAATATTATTGCCATCGCTTCCGGCAAGGGTGGCGTGGGCAAGTCCACCACGGCGACCAACCTGGCGCTGGCACTGTCCGCCGACGGTGCATCGGTCGGTATACTGGATGCAGATATTTACGGCCCCAGTCAGCCACGCATGCTCGGTATCAGTGGTCAGCCGGATTCGAAAGATGGTCAGACACTGGAACCCATGATGAGCTACCACGTTCAGGTCATGTCCATCGGTTTCCTGGTCGACGAAGAAACACCGATGATCTGGCGCGGCCCGATGGTCACCCAGGCCCTGCAACAGCTGCTCAATGATACTAACTGGAGCAACCTGGATTACCTTGTTATCGATCTGCCGCCAGCTACCGGCGATGTACAGCTGACGCTGGCCCAGCAGGTACCTGTCAGCGGTGCCGTGATTGTGACCACGCCGCAGGACATCGCACTGCTGGATGCCCGCAAGGGACTCAAGATGTTCGAGAAGGTCGAAGTGCCGGTGCTGGGTATCATCGAGAACATGAGCATCCATATTTGCAGCCAGTGTGGTCACGAGGAACATATCTTCGGTGAGGGCGGCGGTCAGCGCATGTCCGAGCAGTACGATGTCGATTTCCTTGGCGCACTGCCCCTCGACAAGAGCATCCGCGAAGAAGTCGACGAAGGTCGCCCGTCGGTGGTGGCAAATCCGGAGGGTCGTATCGCACAGATCTACCGTGAGATTGGTCGTCGCACGACAGCCAAATTGTCGATGAAAGCGAAGGATCATGCCGCCAAGTTCCCGCAGATCGTTATCCAGAACAACTGATCCCGGGTGAAGTACGGATTCAGGATTTCCTGAATGGCTAAACCCTGGTGCCCCTTCGGGAGCACCGGGGTTTTTTATGGCAAGGTAAACCATCGATGAGCCTCGTGTGGCAGAAGTACGCTGACGGCGTGGACTACCAGGTGCGCCGTGCCGGTCGTACCTTGCGTCTGTATACCAATGGGGTATTCCACAGCCAGTACAACCCGACACGTCCGGTGACGGGCAGTGTGTGGGATCTGTTGCTGTTGCCGGCGTTCTTTTATCCGCCCGGCGAGCTGCGGCGGATTCTGGTACTGGGTGTTGGCGGCGGTGCGGTGATACAAAATCTGCGGCGTTTCGTTCAGCCGCAGCAGATTGTTGGTGTTGAACTTAATCCAGTTCATCTTTCCGTGGCCAAACGGTTTTTCGGTGTGCGCGGCAAGGGTGTGCAGCTTGTTCAGGCCGACGCCGTCAAATGGGTACAAGAGTACGACGGGCCGGGATTTGATTTGATTATTGACGATTTGTTCGGCGAAGTGGACGGCGAGCCACAACGCGCCATTTTTGCCGATACACAATGGGCGCGTTCCCTGCTTGCCATACTGAGCGGGGATGGCACTATCGTCAGCAACTTCGCCTCACGGCTGGAGCTGGAGGTTTCCGCTTATGTGGCACAGGCCGCTTGTCGCAACCGTTTTGAAACAGGCTTCAACCTGACCACTGCACAGAACTATAATAACGTTGGTGTATTCCTGCGTCGGCCTGCGACCACGCGTCAGTTGCGTGAACGACTGGCCCAGGTTCCTGAGCTGAACCCGCGCCGCCGCTCCAGCGGGCTGGCCTACCGGATTCAAACACTGTTTGAGTGAGGAGTCATATTTTCGACGCTGACGCCCCGATGACTTATCCACAAATTCTGTGGATAAGTCTGTGGACTAGTCATTGGCCATTACGTTTTCCTGCGGTAATTGCAGTGTGGGCGTTAAATCGATCAAAAAGTAACCAATTTGTAATAAAGCAATTTAAACAATAAGTTACAACACCTAATTTACGTGCGACAGAAAGTCAGGCGCATTTAACACTAGGATTTTCAGTGCGCAAATTTTGCTGTGTATAACACAACGCTTATATAGGGAAGGTGTGACCCGGGTATAAGTTCCCAGGAGGACTCTAATGGGCGTTTCAATATACGGTTTGATGGGCGATGGTGGCCGCGGAGTGGTGAAGGAGATCTTCGCTGTCGTCTATGCGCCGAAAAAGAAAAAACGTGTACCAGCCGCCTGTGTGCAGAAGATGGACTCGGAGAAAGCCGCCCTCGATGCGTCGGATCCGGCGCGCAAACGCCACGCTGCCGTCGTGGCCGGTCCGTCCACTTCGTCCGAAAGCCAGCAGATTTATTACCTGGTGCGCTGGCTGAACTAGCGCACTCCGGCTAGAAGGCGGCATCGAATCCAAACAGGATATAGTCCTCCCGGGTCAGGTGCCCTGTGTAGTAGCTTCCCTTCTGCGAGTCTTCACCGAGAAAGTCGATATTGACCTCCGCCACGCCTTTCACATTGCGCATGAAATAGTACGAAGCCGTCAGTGACAGGCTGTTGATATCAATACCCTCGTAAACCGTGTCAGTATTGCTGAGGTCGTTGGCATCGGCAAAGTTGTACAACGCCGAGAAGGTCCAGTCGTCGTTCATAATGTGATCGACCCCGACGAATCCACCCCACCAGTCGTAATCCTTGTTACGATCCAGAAAACCTTCCCAGCGATTCCACAGAAACTGGGCAAACCAGTAGCTCTTTGCCGCAATATCACCGGAAAGGTCCACACCAATAACGCGCTTGCTGGTGTCACGGGTTCCGTCATTGAGTCCGGCGGGGCCGGTGGCGTTGGCCTGTTCACCCGACAGTCCGAACAGGCCGACGGACGCCGGCCCGATGTCTGTACCCATACGGGCGAAAACACTCTTGTCGCTGTTATTGTCGAACATCTTGTCAGGGCGCCGGTAGCCGGGGCTGTTGATATTGAAGTTTTCCTCGATACCGTTTCCGTTCACTATCCCCAGCCCGATATCGAAGTTACCGACACTGCGGTCAAACAGCACTCCGCGGTCGTAGGTGATGCCTGCCATGCGATAGATCATGAAATCCTGGAATGACAGGCGTGTTTCACGCGCGAACATCAGGTCGGATATCTGGAACTGTCCCAGCATCATGCCGACGCCGGTATTGAACAGGTCGTCGTGCCTGAACCAGGCATCTTCAATAATCGTTTCGCCGTTCCCTCCTTTCTCGGCAAAAATACCGTAAAAATAGTAGGTGAGATGCTCACTCAAGGGCGCGCTGGATAACAGCTTGATCAGGTAGGGCGATTGAAAATCACTGCTCGCCTGGTCTGTGTCTCCACTGACCGGATCGATGGATTTTCCTCGCCTGGCTTGCGTGTAGGCCTGGGCACGAATGGCAAAAGGCGCCGAAGAGGGTAAGGCAAGACGATCATCACCGGTCTTTACCGTGCCTTCCCGCCAGTTTGGCAGCTTCATGTTGTTGTCACGGAAGTGCTCACCAAAGGCGTTGAGTCGCGGAAATGCCGAATGGCAGGCGATACAGCTCATGTTGTACTTGCGGGCGAAGACAGGTATGGCTTCGGCGGTATTCGGCAGAATCACCTGCAGGAACAGAATAAAAACAGGGATCCTGGACAGCAGTCTTGTTGCAGCAAGAGATGTCATCCTGTTCTCCTTTATCCGTATCGTTTATAAACAGTCTAGGCGAACCTGTGTGGTTATTCAAAATAATCCGGGGGCTTATTCCACGAGGGTTCAGTGTTACAATCCCCGGCTGTTTCCGGGAGGTCTGATGCTTCAAATTAATGACAACAAGCCGCGTGGTGCAGCCTGGCTGCGGTTAGGGTTCCGTCCGTTCTTTCTTGCCGCGCTGGCGTTCGGCACCATTGCCATGCTGGTCTGGCTGGTCGTGTTCGGTAAATACGCCGAGCTGCCCCTGACAGGACTCCCCGCCATGGCCTGGCACGGCCATGAGATGATCTTCGGTTACAGCATGGCGGTCATTGCCGGGTTCCTGTTGACTGCGGTACGTAACTGGACCGGCGCCAACACCGTGCGAGGCGTGCCGCTGCTGCTATTGTTCCTGTGCTGGTTACTGGCACGCGTGTTGCTGATGCTGGGGGATGCGGCGTTCATCTACTACGCCGCCGTTTTCGATCTGCTGTTCAATATCGGTTTTCTGGTTGCCATCGCCATTCCGGTCGTGCGCACCAAAGGCTGGGCGCAGCTTCCTGTGCTGTTGAAAGTTGCCCTGATGGCAGGCAGCAATCTGCTTTTCTATCTCGGTGCCGGTGGAGTACTGGCATCCGGTATAACAATGGGCCTGTATTCCGGTCTGTACCTGGTGCTGGCGTTGATTCTGATGATGAGCCGGCGTGTGCTGCCGTTCTTTATTGAACGTGGCGTGGGCTATGCCGTGCAGCTGACAAACCGCAAATGGCTCGATATCAGTAGTGTAGTGTTGTTCATCGCATTCTGGCTGGTCGATATTTTTCGTCCCGACAGCCTTCCGGTCAGCTTGCTGGCGCTGGCGTTGCTGGTACTGCACGGTATGCGCATGATTGGCTGGTACACCCCCGGCATCTGGAAAAAACCACTGTTGTGGTCATTGTATATTGCCTATGGATCAATCATTGCCGGCTTTGCGTTGAAGATCGCAGTATACGCCTTCAATATATCGCCCTACCTGGCATTGCATGCCTTCGCCGTCGGTGGTGTTGGCCTGATGACGGCAGGGATGATGTCGCGGGTTGCACTGGGGCACACGGGCAGGGACATTAATGATCCACCATCTGCTGTCGCACCGTCCCTTTTATTGCTGGTGGTTGCAGCGCTGGTACGTGTCGCATTACCGATGATCGATGTGACGTACTATCACCTGTGGGTAACCCTGTCACAGAGTTTGTGGATTGTGGCCTTTGCCTGGCTCACCGTAAGCTATCTGCCGATGTTCATACAATCGCGGGTCGATGGCCAGGATGGCTGAGGGTTATGGCAAAACCGCTGATACTGTCTGTTGTTGAGTCTCCCTCGCATCCCAACTTCTCGGCCCTGTACCGGCAGCTGGGATTTGAGGAGATAAAGCTTAATTCACAGCGCAAGGCTATCGGCCAGTTGAAAAAATCAGAACCGGCGTTTCTGGTCGCTGAGTTCAACTACGGTTATGCCAATAACTACGCCGGCGTCAACATCAGCAACCTGGATACCCTGCTGGCGAGCTTGCGCCGTTATTCACCGGCAACGCGCGTGATCGTGCTGGTGGAAAAGGCCGAGCAGCAATACGTAGAAAAACTTGCTGCATTATTCACGCTGTATCGCACGCTTGTTCTGCCGGTAACCTCACAGCAAATGACACAGGTACTGGAAGACAAGAGCGAAGGCTGAGACGGTTCAAGTGTCCTTATCGCTAACCTGGGGATTGTTATCCTGTGTCATAACTTGCAGTTCCCGTTAATTATGTGCCTAAAGGCACATAAAGGTCGTGATAAACTCTGTTAGATTCCCCCAGGCAGGTATGCAGAACGGAATGATCAACGGCAAATGGACAGGATCAGACAATGGATATGACGGCCGAAACTCAGGAGAAATTACAAACCTACTACCCGGAAGTCAGGGGATTGCTGGAGCCGGATGTGCTGGGAGCACTGGTTTCTGCAAGTCAGGTGCATGTTCCCATGGGGACTCAGGTGTTTCGGGAGTCAGAGCGTTGCACCCAGTTTATGTGGTTGCTGGAAGGTACGGTTCGTGTGTTCAAGCATTCGCCGGCCGGACGTGAAATCACGCTGTATCGTGTCAAACCGGGTGAACTTTGTGTACTGAGTCTGCAATGCCTGATTTGTGGTGAAGGGTATCCCGCTGAAGCCGTTGCGGAAACAGATCTTGTAGGCCTGACCTTGAGTCAGCGTGATTTTGACAGTGCCATTGATACCTGCAGAGACTTTCGGCGTTATCTTCTCAAAGTTCTGTCCCACCGTATTGGCGATGTGGTCCGCCTGGTTTCAGAAGTAACTTTTCAGCGACTGGAACTGCGCCTTGCCTGTCTGTTGGGACAATTGTTTGAACGATCTGGCGGTGAACCGGTGTTAAAAACACATGCCGAGGTGGCGCGAGAGCTGGGCACTACTCGTGAAATGGTCAGCCGTATTCTGAAAGACCTGGAACACCAGCAGTGCATAAAGCTCTCGCGCGGTAAGATATACCTGGTATCGGAAAAAGAGTTAAGCGGGTTCAGTCGCTCCTGATATTATCAACGCAGATTGATAACCTGAAGGTCACGCGCAACTTTGAGACGGCCACCAAACCCCTGTTCACGTATCACATGCTTGATGGCGTGCAGCCTGGGTTCGGTAATGCCCGTGATATGTGACAACAGTACTTTTTTCACACCGGAGGCAACGGCTACCTCACCGATACGCGTGGGCGTGGTATGCAGGTTGATAAAAGGTGGCGGTGTATCGTCCAGGATGGCGGTATCGTAGATCAGCAAGTCGGCATTCTGCGAAAGCACAATCATATTGTCGGTTCTGGACGTGGTATCCCCGGAGTAAACAATACTTTTCCCCCGGTACTCGATACGGTAGGCCAGCGAAGGAACCGGACCATGGTTAACGGCGATGGCCTTCACCACCAGGCCATCATCCGTGCTGAAGACAGTCGACATGGGCAAGGCCGTATCGGCGGAGATATCCTGGGTCTCATAACTGAAAGTTCCGGCACCCAGAACCGGGGGGAAGCCTGCAAGATAGCGTTCAAGGCCACCGTCGGCCGAGAAATGTCCATCCAGATATCCGCTGGTAGAAGGGAAGGGCGAAACAGTATTTGCTGCCGGCCCCACAAACTTGTACGGCATCGTGCGTTCGATACCGGCGGCCCTGTTCTGGAAAAAGGACATTGCCAGGATGGGTGTCATGCCGCCATCGTGGTCCATGTGCAAGTGACTGAACAGAATATGTTCGATACCGCCAATCTTCGCACCGGATTTGCCGAGGCGCTGGAATACACCACCGCCGGCATCCATTAATATGCGCGGCGTGCCATCGGTAAAGATCAGATACCCGGCACTAACGCGTTTATTCGTTGCGACCGGGCCACCCGATCCAAGCACCATCACTGACAGGCCATTCTTAACCCTGTCTACCGGTTGAGACACCTTTTTATTTTCATGCGCCTGTACGGATATCGAGACAATAAAGGCTGTCACTGCCAGCAGAATAATCCTGGGTAGAGAATGTTTACGGTTTGACATGCTTCCGGTTCCTTTTCGGAGATCTGTGAGATGAAGAAAGTAGCAGTGGGTATAGCAAATGTCTGTGGCTATGGTTACAGACATGAGTATCAAATGCCTTCAGTCCATAGGCAGGCATCAGCTTTATATCCGGGTGGTTCATTTTGATAATTTATGGGCAAAAATAACACTGGCCAGAACGACAAGAGTAAACAGACCATACATCGTTAATTTCGCGTTTATTGGCATGGGCAAGGGGGACCATACCCTGAGGGCTTCATTGACAAGGAACATGCCGGCAATGACTATGATTAGCGTTATATTGAAATAGATTTTTCTGCCGGTGCTTACTGCGAAGATTGAAATAATCAGTGCAACCAACGATA
>CAZVBD010000114.1:0-8788 GCA_964625255.1 uncultured Thiohalobacter sp.
CACCGGCAACCCGGCACCTCCCACCTTACCCCCGAGCCGGCATCTCCTTCACATGCAAATCCTGCTGCGGGTAAGGAATAGTAATCCCCGCTCCCTTGAATGCCTTCCAGATCGCCACATTCACATCAGAACGTACATTCGCGACACCCTGCTGGGGATCACGAATCCACACGCGTAATTCCAGATCGATACCGCTATCACCAAACCCCATCAGACGTGCGGCGGGCGCTGGCTCTGTCAGCACACGCGATGAAGCCTTTGTCGCTTCCAGCAGGATCTCCATGGCCTGCTCCGGATCGTCGTGATAGCTGATTTGTACCGGCAATTTGACGCGTACCTTGCGGTCGCTGTAACTCCAGTTGATCACTTCGGTGGTGATCAGGTTTTCATTGGGTATCAGGGTTTCCACGCCATCGCGATCACGGACGACGATATAGCGGGCGCGCAATTCCTCCACCCAGCCAAACTTGTCGTTGATACTGATGACATCACCGGGGCGGATGGAGCGGTCAAAGACCAGGATGAAGCCACTGATAAAATTACTGGCGATACGCTGCAAACCAAAACCCAGGCCGACACCAAGTGCGCCACCAAATACGGCCAGCGCACCGAGATTGATGCCAACCGCGCTGAGAGAAAGCAGTGCAGCCAGGGTATACAGACCAAACTTACTGGTCTTGACCAGACCGATACGGACACCGGGGCTGATAAATGTGGAACGCGACAACCCCTGTTCGATAGCAGAGGACAACCAGGTCGCCATAACCAGCAGGGCGCCGACGGCAACGGCCAGTTGCAACATGGTGTAAAGCGATATCCGCAGGCCGCCGAATGAGTACCCGAAAGCGTCCAGCGCACGTATCACGTCGGGCAACCAGCCCACCAGGTGCAAGGCCACCAGCAACCAGATGGAGGTACTGATAAGATTTTCCCAGGCTTTGACGGCCGGTCCGGGACGTAGCGCCATACGCAATACGTAAACCACGAGGCGCACCAAGGCCAGTGACAGCATCAACGGCACAATGAAGTTCAGCAGTGTTACATCAACTTTTGTCGATGTCAGAATCGCCCGCCCGACCAGTGCCCCCAGCAACAGACTGAGCGGAAAAACCACCCGCTGCATGCTGCTCAGTGTGATATGTCTGAAAGTACGCTCACCGGCACGGGTGCTGTCCAGCAGATAACGTCCCAGCGTGCGATGTACGGTTATCGCACCGATGACTGCCAGCACCAGAACCAGTACCTCCCAGCCGATGGCGACATAATCGATCTGGTTAACCCAGTCTTTCAGTTTGTTCAGATACACCTCAAACAAGACCGTATAATCCCCCGAATCAGACCAACATCATGAACGACAGCAAACATAACACAGACCGGCAATTGCAGCGCATCCGCTCCTTCGTGCGTCGCGAGGGACGCCTGACACCCGGCCAACAACGTGCGCTCGATGATTTGTGGCCGGTTTATGGTCTCGACTTCGACGCCGCTGTGGACTGGCTAAACCCGGCCAACCGGTCAATCCCGGTTACGCTGGAAATCGGCTTTGGTAATGGAGACAGCCTTGCGCAAATGGCAGACGCTGATCCGGACAGCCGCTACATCGGCATCGAGGTACACCGTCCCGGTGTTGGCCACCTGTTGAAAATGCTCCATGCGCAACACAGTGATAATGTACGCATCTATTGTCACGATGCGGTGGAAATCCTGGAACAAAAGATCCCGGATGCTTCACTGAACCGTGTGCTGCTGTTCTTTCCTGACCCCTGGCACAAAACAAAGCACCACAAGCGGCGCATCGTACAACCTGACTTTGTTGCGCTGATTGCCCGCAAGCTGCGCGCTGGCGGCAGCTTCCACATGGCCACAGACTGGGAACCGTATGCCCGGCACATGCTGCGCATCATGCGGGCTTCGCCAGATTTCGTTAACACCAGTCCAGACGACATTTTCGTGGAACGGCCTGATGACCGACCCGTCACCAAATTCGAGCAACGCGGGCACCGCCTCGGACACGGCGTATTCGATTTGATTTTTGAGCGAATCCCGACGTCAAATCAATAGCTTAGCCGCGAATTGGCGCCCATGTCGCAAAAGTGGTTCAATACGCCGTTCCGGCGCGCGGCCGGAAGTCGCGGAATGCCCCGTTCGTCGAGTACGCGACAACAACAGAATTCATGCAGTCTGCCGGTGGCAATACAGCGGGCTGCCTACGCTTTTCAGTAACAGGTTTAAGGAGAGTTGTATGTCCAAGAAGCATCCCGTGATCGCGGTTACCGGTTCATCCGGCGCCGGTACCACCACCGTCAAGGTCGCTTTCGAGCACATTTTTCGCCGTGAAGGCGTGAACCCGGCCATCATCGAAGGCGACAGCTATCACCGCTATGACCGTGTTGCCATGAAGGCCGCCATGGACGAGGCAGAAAAAACCGGCAATACTAATTTCAGCCATTTTGGCCCTGAAGCCAACCTGTTCGACAAAATTGGCGGCACGTTCAAGCAGTATGGTGAAACCGGCATCTGTGACCGGCGCTATTACCTGCACAGTGAAGAAGAGGCCGATCCGTTTGGCCAGAAACCCGGTGAGTTCACACCCTGGGAAACTGTCCCTCCCGGCACTGACCTGCTGTTCTATGAGGGTCTGCATGGCGGCGTCGTTGACGGCACCACCAATGTGGCGCAGTTCGTTGACCTGCTGATTGGGGTGGTACCCATCGTAAACCTGGAATGGATCCAGAAGATTCACCGGGACTGCGCACAACGCGGCTACTCCGCCGAAGTGGTGACTGACACCATCCTGCGCCGTATGCATGACTACGTACACTACATCACGCCGCAGTTCTCACGTACTGACATCAACTTCCAGCGCGTACCCACAGTCGACACATCCAACCCCTTCATCGCTCGCGATATTCCCACACCTGATGAAAGTTTTGTGGTCATCCGCTTCCGTGATCCCACCAAGCAGGAAGTGGATTTCCCGTATCTGCTGAACATGATTGAAGGCTCGTTTATGTCACGCCGCAATTCTATCGTTGTGCCGGGTGGCAAAATGGGCTTTGCCATGGAAATCGTGCTGGCACCGATCATCGAACAATTGATGTCGCAGAAAAAATCAAACTGACGGGCCGACCGTTTTTTGACGCTTGCTGCGTCACAAATGCGATCTATACTCTGGACAGGTCACCGGATTCGGGCCGGAGGGTTGTGCTTACGGTCTGAAAGGAGGTTACATCATGATTGTGACCACTATTGACCCTGTCACCGGCAAGCGGGTGCTGGACCCTGAACATCACCCCTTCATCATTGAAGGGGGTGGTGCGGCGCAAACCCGGATTTACTTCGAGTCGGAGGTGACCAAACAGGCCTATCTTGCGGCACAGCCGGACGATCCCAGCCTGTATACCGATAACAACGATACGGAGTTTCATCAGTAGTCAGCCATGCCCCACCTGATGGAAAATATCGAGCGTTACCTGATGTCCTGCCGGGAACTGACTGCCTTCTGCTCACAGAATGGCTGGATCGATAGCAAGTCGCTGTATTACGAGATCATCGAACAAAACGACCATCACGTGATCGCGCTGGTGCAATTCGAGGAAATTCTCATGGAAGGCTCCGGCTGCCTGGCAGGCCGCGTATCCTGCCAGGGGCGGCTACGGTTGACACTCGACCGTTACGGCGAAGTCACTGCGGCAGAACTGCTCTAGGCGATTGGAAATCTGCCTCTCCCGGCAATTTCACATCGCAACAAACCCTCGCACGCGTAACCGTTTGACCTCATCCGGCCCAAACGGTACCTGACGCAGGAAAACAGGCACTTCGTCCTTGCCTATACCCCGTCGGCGCATTTGCGTCTGGCAAATACTGATATCAACGGCACCAAATGCAGCCAGCCTGGCCGCCCGGTCAACAATCGTTTTATAACGTTCGTAGTTTTTCAGCGCAAAGAACTCCACTTCAGGACCGTGCAACACCAGTGAAATAATCGGTGCTTCACCTTTAGCTCGCGGGCGATCAAGCAGCGACTCAACACGGTCAAACAACCGTTCGAGATCTTCCGTGGTATGTACGCTGATATCCGCATACTGCCGAACATCGCTATTATCCGAGCGTGGAATAATTGCCTCCAGCTCAGATGTCCGGGTAACCGCAAGACCAGCCTGGCTGATTTTCTCCGATTGCTGCCTGGAAATAAAACCTGTGCCGTACCAGAACGCCAGTACAACCAGAACAAAGATAAGCAGATTTCGCACCATCAATTGGGCCCCACGTTTGCTACCTGTCAGCACAGACCTGTTTCATGGTGTAACAGCGTGCGGCAAGGCGCAACCACATCCGTTACAATTACCGCATTTTACAATCTGAGCGGTACCGTCTCATGCTTCATTTCCCTGAACAAATGACAGATACGGCGCGAAAACAGGTCGCTGGCTGGCTGTTGTTATGCTGCATTATGATATTCGCCATGGTCATCCTGGGCGGCGTCACGCGTCTGACCGGTTCCGGTCTGTCGATGGTTGAATGGGATCCCATCTTTGGTTTTGTCCCACCATTGAGTCAGCATGAATGGGAAGAAGTATTCGCCAATTACCGCGAGTCACCGGAATACCAGAAGATCAACATCAACATGGATTTGCACGGCTTTAAATCCATCTACTGGTTTGAATTCTCTCACCGTGTACTTGGACGTTCGATTGGCACCGTATTCCTGATTCCGTTCCTGTATTTTATCTGGCGAGGCATGCTGCCCCGAAAATGGGTTCCACGCCTGCTGGGTGCCTTCGTCCTTGGCGGTCTGCAAGGTTTGCTGGGCTGGTACATGGTGAAAAGCGGGCTGGTCGATCGACCACACGTTAGCCAGTACCGGCTAACGGCCCATCTCGGTCTGGCACTACTTATCTATTACTATCTGTTGTGGCTACTGCTCGACCTGCTGTTTCCGGATCGCGAACCGGGCGCCCTGGCGCAACGTTCCGGGAAAGCGGCCAAATGGCTGTTTGCACTGGCTGCCACGACAGTGCTTTCCGGTGGCTTCGTCGCGGGACTCAAGGCCGGCCACGCCTACAATACGTTTCCCAAAATGGGTGATCAGTGGCTGCCACCCGCAGGCTGGATGCTGCAACCCGGCTGGCGTAATCTCTTCGAAAACATTGCTACCGTTCAATTCGATCACCGTGTTCTCGCCACGCTGACCTTCCTTGCTGTTATCCTGTTCTGGTTCCGAACACGACGCAAGCTAGCCACCTCCGCTGCACGTATCGGCCTCAACCTGCTACTGTTTGTTGTCTTCATACAGGTCACTCTTGGTATATCCACACTCCTGCTTCACGTGCCTGTTGCACTGGCCTCGATGCACCAGGCTGGCGCCCTGACACTTCTGACGGTGCTGCTATTTGTTATTCATCAACTGCACCCACGGACAAATTCACTATAAAATGCCGCGCACAGAAAAGCCCGGCATCAAGCCGGGCTTCTCGTAAACATCCTTGCCGTGACGGATATCTATCCGGTCACGACCACGACCATCCTGTCAGAGACCGGAAAAGTACGCTGCCAGATTATCGATGTCTGTATCGCTGAGCGGTTTTGCCATACCTGACATCATGGGATCCTTACGACCACCATCACGAAATGCTTTCAACTGCTTGGCCAGATAGCCTTCCTTCTGACCCGCCAGATTTGGCCACAGAGGATTGGCGCTGACGCCCTTGGCACCGTGACAACCGGCACACGTTGTAGCCTTGGCCTTGCCAGCTGCGGCATCACCTGCCATGGTTACGCTTGCGCCTAACAAAAAAACACTTCCTACAATTGCTACTAACACCTTCTTCATGATTACTCTCCAGATACTACTACGGTTAAAAACTGGCGCCTATTTTCGCAGACCAGCACGGCGCTGTAAATCACACTTGATCCAACTGTAAATTTATGTAAGATCAGATCCTTATATATAAAACAATAGTCGCTCAGGGTGGACATCGCCACGCTTGGGGACACACATCATACACTTGCCGGACGGGCATGTATTTCGCCCCTCCCGACACACGAATTTATAGCCAACATGTTGGTAATGCTCGAGTTTTAGTGAGAACGGCTAGACTTTCCTGACGCGTTAATTAACGGGGGACGCCATCATACACATTTCTGGTACAGCGTGAACAAACCGCCCCGGGTATTTGTTCAGCGAATATCGCGGCCGAGGACCGGCCGCCGCCTGGAATAAACAGGGACACAACATCCATGACCACCGACGCAAAAGACCTGATCACGGACGCAATCGAGCTTGTTTCATTGCCCTCTGTCGTCATGACGGCAATGGAAATGTTGAACGACCCGGGCACATCAGCATCGGATGTCGGCGAGGTGATCAGCCAGGACCCGGCGCTCACGATCAAGTTGCTGAAAATCGTCAACAGCTCCTTTTACGGCTTTCCATCACAAATCGACACCATCTCCCGGGCCATCACCATTATCGGCTCACGCGAACTGACTGACCTGATTCTCGGGTCCAGTGCCATCCAGGTCTTTTCCCGGCTACCCAACCAGCTTGTCAGCATGCAACAGTTCTGGAGTCACAGTTTGTACGCCGGTGTTGTCGCGAGGATCCTCGCCCGCTACCTGCGCGCCCCGAATACCGAACGTTGTTTTGTCATGGGGTTATTACACGACGTGGGATCATTGATCCTGTTCTGGCAGAAACCTGATGAAGCACGACAGGCGCTGGAAATGGCCCTCAACAACGACATCCCGTTACACATTGCCGAACGCGAGGTATTCGGTTTTGATCACGGGGCTGTCGGCGCAGAACTCATGCGCTGCTGGAACCTGCCGGACAGTTTCGCCACCGTAGCACATCACCACCACCAACCCTCGGCGGCCGAGAATCACCGACTGGAAACGGCAACCATACACCTCGCCGATGTCATTACCGGCATGGTGCACGCGACAGCGGCCGGCACCCGGAACCCATCGCCTGTCGAGCCTGGCGCCTGGGAACTGACCGGCTTGTCTGTCGATATTGTGGAAGCCGTATCAAGCGATGCAGACGCCCAGTTCGAGGAAGCCTGCGCCGTGATATTGCCGCGCAATAAAGCGGCATAACGCGATACGCAATCACTCAGCCGAGTTGATCACGCACCTTTTCCAGTTTGGCGCGTACCTGACCGGCAAGCTCCTTCACACCCTCCTGCTCGACCAGACCCAGCACCGCTGTCGGATCCATAAAGGCTACCGTAATAGCGCCATCATCTTCCTCACGCACCAGTACATTGCAGGGTAATAACAGGCCAATATCCGGTTCAGCATTAATGGCCTGATTGGCCAGCTTCGGGTTGCAGGCGCCAAGGATCGTATAGGGCTTGCGATCAACATCAAGTTTCTTTTTGAGCGTCGCCTTGACATCAATTTCAGTCAAAACACCAAAACCCTCTGATTTTAACGCTTCGGTAACCTTGCCAATGGCTTCATCAAAACCACAGGACATCTGAACACTGAATCCATACATAACCACACTCCTCGTTTCTGAATAACTAGCGATTGTACCGGATGCACTGCGACAGGGTAGACTCACCCTATGAGCCACCTGCACCGCGTATTCTGGCGTGACCCGGTATTTCTTTCTGCCATGGGGGCAGCACTACTTTACTGGGGGCTAATGTTCGCAATTTCAATGCCTGCGACAGATCTTGCCTGGCCACTACACGAACCACTGCGCTTTATTTACCCGGCATTATTGTACCCGGTCATTGAAGAGATCGTGTTTCGAGGTGGCGTACAGGAGTTTATTCAGGCGCGACTGAAACCCTGGCGACTGGGTCCGTTGACACATGCAAACCTCCTTACCAGTCTGATTTTTACGGCACTGCACTTTATCAACCACCCGCCGTTATGGGCGGCTGCCGTGTTTCTTCCATCACTGTTGTTCGGCCTGACAAAAGAACGTAGCGGAACCCTGACAGCACCGATCGTATTACATGTGTTTTATAACAGCGGCTATTTCTGGTTATTCACACAATAAAAAACGGAGCCTGACAGACTAACCGTTACACGAAGATGCTGTCCGCAAGGTAGCGGATAAGAAATAAATTCACATGTTGATACAAACAGCTTTTCTCTCAATTTTTATAGAAACAAATTAATTCTAGCCCTTTATAGTCATTTATAGCCGTTTTATGCTATAAATTGCTATAAATCAGTATGACCTGCTGAATTATGGCTAGAGGCGCACAGATGAACCCTATCAAGAACCCCTTCTCACCGGGTGCCGGTACCCCTCCACCTGAACTCGCAGGAAGAGAAGAGGTTATTGAACAAGCTCGCATCCTGCTGGGTCGGGTCAAGCAAAAAAGGCCGGAGAAAAGCATCTTGCTAACTGGGCTCCGAGGTGTCGGTAAGACCGTCCTGCTCAATGAAATGGAGCGTATTGCGCTGGCAGATGGGTACCATACGATCCTTGTTGAAGTTCACGAAAACAAATCGCTGGGGGTGCTGCTCGTGCCTCACTTGAGACGGCTATTATACGAACTGGATCGAGTAGCGGGGACTGGGGACAAGGTGCGCAAGGGGCTGGCCATTCTGAAAAGTTTCATCGGCTCAATCAAGGTAAAACTCGACAATGTTGAATTTGGACTTGATATTGACCCAGAGGTCGGCACGGCGGACAGTGGTGATCTCGAAATCGACTTGCCTAGTCTTTTCACTGCCGTAGCTGAGGCCGCAACAGAGCGCAGTAGCTGCGTTGCCATCCTCATCGATGAGATTCAATATCTAAAAAAGAAAGAACTCAGTG
>CAZVBD010000115.1:0-2197 GCA_964625255.1 uncultured Thiohalobacter sp.
GGCAACATATTCTTTTCTGCCTTCCTGCCGAGGCAGTCTTCCAGCACTTCAATGTAGTGCATCAGTTCCACCGGCTCGTTGTTACCGATGTTATACAGGGCATAGGGGGCTGTGCCACTCGCCGCGTCGGGGTGATCGCCGGACCAGTCCGGGTTGGGTTGCGCGACATGATCCAGGGTGCGGATCACACCCTCCACGATATCATCGATATAGGTGAAATCACGGCGGTGCTTGCCGTAATTGAACACATCAATCGGTTCACCGGCGAGAATCTTGCGCGTGAACAGGAACAACGCCATGTCGGGACGACCCCATGGACCGTAGACGGTAAAGAACCTTAACCCCGTGGTCGGCAACCGGTACAGGTGGCTGTAGGTATGCGCCATGAGTTCGTTGGCTTTTTTGGTGGCCGCATAAATGCTGACCGGGTGATCGACATTGTCATGTACAGAGAAAGGCATTTTTGTATTGGAACCGTATACCGAACTGCTGGACGCGTAGACCAGGTGTTCAACATCGTTATAGCGGCAGCCTTCGAGGATATTCATAAAACCGACGATATTGGTATCAATGTAGGAGTTTGGATTCTCCAGCGAGTAACGCACGCCTGCCTGTGCCGCCAGGTTGACCACGCGGTCTGGCTTGTGTTTTTTGAATACCTCGGCCATACCATCGCGATCTTCAAGATTGATGCGTACATCGGTAAAGCCCGGGTTATCGGTGACACGCGCCAGCCTGGCTTCTTTCAGCGAGGGATCATAGTAATCGTTGAGGTTATCAATACCGATCACTTCATCGCCACGTTCCAGTAAACGTATTGCCAGATCATTGCCGATAAAACCGGCCGCGCCGGTAATCAAAACTTTCATAATATTTTCCCGAGTAACACTTCAATCATTAAAGTCTGCCATCGACAGCATCGGCTGGCAGAAGATACTTGACATCATAAATCACACTCTTGTCCTTGCCGAAGGCACGAATACCTGTCTCACCCAGTTCACGAAACCGGTCGTGGGCTACCGTCAGCACAATGGCGTCATAGCTACCGTGCTGCGGCTGTTCAATGGGGCGTATGCCGTACTCGCGCTCAGCCTCATCGGCGTTAACCCATGGGTCATAAACATCGACGCTCAGGTTGTAATCCCGCAAGGACTCAATCACATCGATGACACGCGTATTCCGCAAATCGGGGCAATTTTCCTTGAACGCCAGCCCCATCACCAGCACACGTGAATCACAGACCTGCAAATGTGCGCGGCTCATCAATTTTAATACCTGCTCCGCCACATAGGCACCCATACTATCGTTAATCCGCCGCCCGGCAAGAATAACCTCGGGGTGATAACCAATCTCTTGCGCCTTGTGTGTCAGGTAGTAAGGGTCAACGCCAATACAGTGCCCGCCAACCAGGCCGGGGCGGAAGGGCAGGAAATTCCATTTGGTCCCTGCGGCCTCCAGCACTTCAAGCGTGTCGATATCAAGTCGGTTAAAAATCAGTGCCAGCTCATTGATCAGTGCGATATTGATATCACGCTGGGTGTTCTCGATCACCTTGGCAGCCTCGGCGACACGAATGCTGCTGACCCTGTGTGTACCCGCCTCGATGATTTTTTGATACAGGGTGTCGACAAACTCGGCAGTATCCGGTGTGGAACCTGACGTTACCTTTATAATACTTGTCAGGCGATGCGCCCTGTCACCCGGGTTCACCCGTTCCGGGCTGTAGCCCACAAAAAAATCCTTGTTGAAAACCAGACCGGAAACGTCTTCCAGAACGGGGACGCAAACCTCCTCGGTTGCGCCCGGGTATACCGTCGACTCAAAAATTGCGATATCCCCCGGCTTGAGTCGCTTGCCCAGTGTGCGGCACGCCGACATCAGCGGTTCAAGATCAGGTCGCTTGTAACGGTCAACCGGGGTGGGTGCGGTGACGATAAAGACATTGCACCCGGCAAGATCATCGGCCCGTGCGCTATACGTCAGTTGGCTGGCGTCAGCAAGCACATCGTCATCAACTTCCAGCGTCGCATCTTTGCCCGACTTCAGTTCGCTGATACGTTGTGCATTGATATCAAAACCGAGCGTCGGCAACTGTTTTCCGAATTCTACCGCCAGTGGCAGTCCCACATACCCCAGACCGATAATACCGATTCTTGCTTCTTTTACGGACAGCACGTCTTACCTCAAAGTCGGGAGT
>CAZVBD010000115.1:2297-8779 GCA_964625255.1 uncultured Thiohalobacter sp.
CGTCCGGAAGTGCTACCCGCTCCAGGTTTTGCACCGTTTCCAGTGTCTCGGAGCGCAGTTTTCGCTTGATCAGCCAGGGGCCGATCAGGGGAGGGATCCAGAAATCAGGCCGGACTTCGGAACGAAACAACACCCGTGTACCGGTAGGCTCCCGCCACACATTGACCCGTGCATATCCATGCCGGAAATCACTTTGTTCAGGGATAACGACGGCGGTAATGGAACCATCCTGTGACTCAATAACATTCTGGACTTGTTGAATACGCCTGCAATAAAACCACAGGCACACATTCGTCACGGTCCTGACCTTGTAATCACCCGCCTTGCGCTCCAGCAGGATCTCACTGGATTCAATAGCCGGGTTAACGCGGGACAGGTGATCGTAATCTGTCAACAGGCCACGTACGGTCGACTCAGGTGCACTGACCAACGCATCGACCTCGACAAAGTAACTTCCGCTCTGGTGAGTGACCACCGCAGAATAAACTTCTCCAGCTGTCGCATTGAACGACCACAGCGCCAGACTGACAGCCATTACCGCTATGTTAGCGGAACAGGCCTTTGAGTGTATTTCCAAACTGTTTCTCCAGTTTTTCCTCAACCTTTTTCCTGAGTTTCTTTTCGACCTTTTTCTTCACAGCCTCTTTTACCGCCGAATCCAGTTTTACCTGGTAGTCTGGCGCAGCAAATGTACCACTTATGCGAACCGGGATAGCAACACCACGAAGATCTTCGAGTTCTCTGCCTCCCTGTCCCTCAAGACTGCCGACCAGCTTGGCCGTCACGAGGTAATCAATCGTCTCGGCCGGCAAGCTAACCTTACCCTTGCCCTCGACCCGCAACAACGGACTCTTGGCCAACAGATCATTATTGTAGATGACACCGTTAGTGACCGTTGCACTCCCCTGCAATTCGGAAAAATCGGTTTGCTCCGGTTCATTGTAAACCGGTATTGGCTTGCCCTTGAACATCGCCTGCGCCTTGCGAATCTGTCGAATCAGGTTAACACCCTTCACCGCACCATTCGTAAAGGCGAATGACATCTTGCCGTTCAGGGTACGTATGAATTCCTCCGGAGTTTGCCCTTTTGCTGTCAGCTGCGCGTTGGCTTCTGTCTTTCCCTGCAATCGATCCTGGTTAATCATGTCTTTTAACAAGGGGCCGATCTGCACGCCGGACAAGGTTTCGTTCATTGAAATGACCGGCCTGGCACCACGCACATCCAGTTTTATGTCGCCTTTGTAACTCCCCTCGTACAAGGATGCTGACGCCGGGTAAACCCGAACCACACCGTCTTTTGTTTTCAGTTCTATAGAAACATTCTGACTGCGTAACTTTGCTACTTTGAGTCCACCAATAGTCAACTTGCCGGCAAGGTTAAGGCCTCGCAGCATGTCTACCGGTATCATCCCGACACCCGCAGCGGCAGCAGCCGTCGGTGTCACCGGGGCAGCCTCCTGCTGTGGCGGCAAATAACGATCCACATCTATAGTATCCAGGCGGATATCAAAACGAGTCACCGGGTGTGCAAAGTTGGCCACTGAAAGACGTCCGTCCACCGTAGAATCATCCAGCTGGATGCGGATATCAGACAGTGTGATGCTGTCAGTGGTAGCAGACAGTTTGAGTGAGGCACTGGCATGCTCCAGCACGTTCGGGTCTGACGTTTCCGGTGCCGCCTGGCCAAGTTTTGTCATCAGATCACGTGGAGCAAATTCCCTGATTTTCAACGCGCCATCGAAGTTGGCATTGCCGAGGATCTGCTTGCCGGAAATCTCACCTTCCAGTGTCAGACCGGCAATCTGGAAATTCAGGCTGGATAATTCCAGCGTTTGTGCATCAATATCAACTGCCGCATCAAAATCAAGTGCCGGTGCCAACCCGTTTTCCGGCAGCCCCGCCCCCTTAACCTGCATCAACAGCGATACCGGCACGCGCTTTCCGGACCCGATCGCGCCAGTCTTCAGGTTAAACTTGTCTATCTGGTAACGACTGCCTGTCTGACGGTCATCCCAGACAATGCGCGCATCGTCAATTTCAATACCACCAATCGCCAGTCCGGCCAGCGCTGGCGTACCACCCGTCTCCTGAGCGACCTCCTTCCCGGCAGTTGGCGCACTCTTCTCCGGCGGACCGGCCAGATCCTGCCAGTTAGTCCTGCCTGACTTGTTGGTCTCCAGTAACACCTGCAGGCCTTTCAGTACCACGGTGTCCATCACCAGTTCTCTGGACAGCAGTGGCAACAGCTTCACCCGGATCTGTACCGCCTCAACCCGTGCAAAGGGTTGCTTGGAAAACCCCGCTGCATTGGACAGGGCGCTTTCGCCAATCCCGATAGCCAGCCAGGGAAACACCGACAGTTCCAGATTGCCTTCCATGGTCAGGGTTCGTCCGGTCGTTGATTCTACGGCCTCGGCAATTTCAGGTTTGAAGTCATTGGGATCAATGATCATCGGCAATACAACAATTGCTATGACAATCAGCGCCAGCAAGACACCAAAAGCCAGGCCTGCCACACGAATCAACTTACCCATAGCAACTCCTGTTACCGGAGGGTCTGGTGAAAGCTCCGAATAAATTATGGAGCGGGTGATGGGAATCGAACCCACGTTTGAAGCTTGGGAAGCTCCAGTTCTACCATTGAACTACACCCGCTTTCAGGTACGCCACAGTGTACAGAATGCGGAGTGCTCATGTCGACACGCGCACTCCACCGGCTGAACAGTCATGCTACATTTATATCAGTCATGTATACGAAATGTTCGAAACCCCCTCCACAGCGCTGTGCGTCCCGCCGATACAGGTGTCCAATTGCGTGTCTGCTACTGACAGCAGGCCTGACCACTCACACAGAGGCACAGTCACTCCCTGTGGAACCCCTCATACAGCCAGAACAACCCGTACAGCCCACCCGAATCGACCGGCTCCACACCAGCATGGCGGACTCTGTCAATATCGCCGCGCGCTGGTTTGATTCCTTCTTCGAGGATGAACGCTACATTGCCGAGGAAGCCTCCAGCCGCATCCGGCTGCGCCCTTCGCTGTTACTGCAGGAGGGCAAAAGTGCCAAACTCAAATTTTCTGTCGGCGCCAGGCTCAACGTGCCACGCTTCAACCGAAAACTGAAACTCGTCATCAGTGATGAAGGTGACAGTACAACAGACAACCTCGATTCCAGGCGCTTTACAACGCCTGAATCCAATGAAACCAACATCGGACTTCAGTTTATATTGCACGAAAGAGACCGTCTGAATACCAATATTACATCAGGGGTGAAACTGGGTGGCGCTCACGGTGTGGATTTTTTCATCGGCCCGCGAGTGCGTAAAACCTGGCGCATGGACCTCTGGCAACTGCGTTTTACCGAGCGAATCCGCTGGTATACGGATATCGGCTGGGAATCACAAACCCGGCTGGATCTCGAACGCGTGATTCACAATACCTGGTTTTTTCGTGGCACTCTCAATAGCCGTGCCAGGGAGGATGACTACAGGGACTCGGGGCTGCGCTACGACCTGTCCCCGGCACTGACTCATCAACTCAACCGCCGTACCGCCATCGAGTACAAATGGAGTACCAGCTTCGTCACGCGCCCCCGTCATCGCATTGAGGAGACCGGACTCCGGCTGCGTTTTCGGCAACAAGTCTGGCGTGACTGGTTATTCTATGAGATTAATCCACAACTGGTATTTCGCAACAATGACGACTTTCGCGCCACGCCGGGTATAGAGTTCAGGCTGGAAGCCTCATTCGGTGGACTGGATGCGAAACCGGTAGACACTGTTCCACGCAGAAACTAGCACCCCGTATCACAGTACATTGCCTCCACCTGCGCCTGGTAACGCTCAAGTATTTTCGCTCGCTTTGTCTTTAACGTCGGTGTAACCAACCCCTCGTCAACCGTCCAGGGGTCGAGGTCAAGCGTCACTCGCCGGATACGCGCATAGCCGGGAAAATTGTGAAGCTGAGTCTGGATACGGGCCAGTACATTTTTTTGTAACGCCTCATTCTTCAGGCTGTCACGCTCAAACGGATCCAGGCCGAATTCCTTTGCAAAACCAAACCAGAGGTCAGCATTCAGCACGACCAATGCGGTAAGACACGGCCTGCCTTCACCGACCACCAGCGCCTGCTCAAACAACGCATTCAGGCAAATAGCAGACTCCATATCGGCAGGCGGAATCTTTTCGCCATTGGACAACACCAGGATATCTTTCAGGCGCCCCGTGATACGTATCCGCCCCTTTTCATCGACACGCACTTGATCACCGGTGTGCAGCCAGCCATCCGCACCGATGATCTCTGCAGTTGCCGCGTGGTTATTCCAGTAACCCAGCATGATCCCCGGACTCTTTACCAGTAACTCATCGTTGTCACCAACACGTATTTCTATGCCTCGACACGGCGCACCAACCGTCGCCGGATCATTCTTGCCAGATGCGTTAACGCTGATGATCGGACTGGTCTCGGTCAACCCGTACCCTTGCAGGATCTCCAGTCCCAGCCCGATAAATACTTTTGACACCGCCAACGGTAGCGCTGCACCGCCACTCACCGCATAACGTATGCGCCCACCCAGCCGTGCCGTTACCTTGTCACCGACCAGTTTCTTCATCAGGGGGTTCAACCACAGTATCGGCGACCAGCGCATCTCTCCCTGCTGATAACGAAAATATCGCCAGCCAATGTTCACCGCTGCATTGAACAACCCGCGCGCCAGTGGCGATTTCTTTTCCAGCTGTGCGGTGATGCGCCCATGCACACGCTCGAAAATACGCGGCACGGCAATCAATACCGTCGGCTGGATGGTCAGCAAATCTTCCGCCAATTGAGGCACAGAACGCGCATGCGCCACCGCAGCGCCGGCCATCATTGGCAAATAATAGCCCGCTGTGCGCTCCAGCGTATGTGAAAGCGGCAGGAAAGACAGGAACAGATCCTGCTGGTAACAGGAGACCGAGGTCACCGCAGCGTGTGCGACCGACAACATATTATAATGGCTGAGCATCACGCCCTTGGACCGCCCGGTGGTACCGGAGGTATAAACAATCGATGCGAGCGCATGGGGATCAGCTTCGCGACGGGTGAGTGGCGGGGCTGAATCGGGCAACCAGTCTTCAACGAAACGTAGACGCTCATCTGCAGCAAGCGCCGCTTCACGCTCATCTGCAGCAGCAGAGTCCAGGATCAGAACACGCTGCAACACGGTGTTATCCGCCAGCGCAGGCTCAAGCTTCTTCCACTGTGGCAGGCTTTGCACCAGCAACAGCGACACAGCGGCATCGTCCAGGATATAGGCAATATTATCCGGCCGGTCCTCGGTATACAGTGGTACCGTGACCAGCCCCTCGCCCAGCGCTGCCTGGTCAAAACAGACCCAGTCGAGGCTGTTACGCAGGCGTATGGCGACCCGGTCACCGGCATCAAACCCCTCGCCAGCCAGAGCCGACCGCCAGCGCGCCACACGCCCGGCCGCATCGCGCCAGCTGAAATCCCGCCAGTCTTCGTCAGACTTGTCGAAGTTCCGGTACGCCAGTGCATCAGGGCTGCGCCGTACGCGCTCGGCAAACAGACCATCCAGTGTGCCCGCCGTTTCTACGGTAATCAGATCTTCCTGCCAGTCGACCATACCTGCCATTTGTGCATGGAATCTCCGCCGATGCAACTTTTACGGTAGAATGCGGCAACATGGAACTGGTCATCAACGGCAAATCACAGCAGGCAGCAGAAGACACCACTGCCGCCGCCCTGCTCATCCAGCTGGGTCTCGAGAACGAGCGGCTGGCGATGGAGGTCAATCAGGAAATCGTGCCGCGCAGCCAGTTTGACACCTACACGTTCGCACCGGGTGACCGGATCGAAATCGTGCGCGCCATCGGTGGCGGCAGCACAAAACCCTAACTACCCCGCTTTCAGGAGCACCCCATGTCTACCGTAATGAAATCCGCCAGCCCGGCAACCGCAGACCCACTGATGATCGACGGCGTTGAATATCAGTCCCGACTCCTGGTTGGTACCGGCAAGTACAAGGACATGGAAGAAACCCGGCTGGCTATCGAAGCCAGTGGTGCAGAAATTATCACCGTCGCCATCCGCCGTACCAACATTGGCCAGAATGCTGATGAGCCCAACTTGCTCGATGCACTACCGCTGGACCGCTATACCTACCTGCCCAACACTGCCGGCTGCTACAGCGCCGAAGATGCCGTTCGTACCTGCCGGCTGGCACGCGAGCTGCTGGACGGGCACAACCTGGTAAAGCTTGAAGTCCTCGGCGATGAGAAAACCCTGTTCCCGGACATTATCCAGACACTGGAGGCTACCGAAACACTGATCGCTGATGGCTTCCGCATCATGGTCTATACCAACGATGACCCTATTATCGCCAAACGCTTCGAGGATATGGGTTGTGTTGCGGTCATGCCGCTGGCTGCGCCAATAGGCTCGGGTCTGGGTATCCGCAACCCCGGCAACATCCGCAC
>CAZVBD010000116.1:0-8654 GCA_964625255.1 uncultured Thiohalobacter sp.
CCACTGGCGAGCAACAACGGGAACATGGCGACGATCATGGACACCGTGGTCATCAGAATAGGCCGCAGACGAATGGCGGCGGCACGTTCCACCGCCTGTCGTTTGCCTAGTCCTTCGGTGATCTGTAACTGGTTGGCGAACTCAACAATCAGGATACCGTTTTTGGCGATTAAACCGATCAGAGTGATCAGCCCCACCTGGGTATAGATATTTACCGTGGCAAACCCGAGCGTGATAAACGCCAGAGCACCCGCGATCGACATGGGCACGGAGACCAGAATGATCAGCGGATCGCGCCAGCTTTCAAACTGGGCCGCGAGCACCAGGTAGATCACCAGCAGGGACAGAAGCCCCGTCACAACCAACGCACTGCCCTGCTGGACAAACTGGCGCGACTGCCCGGCGTAGTCCCAGCCGAAACCGCGCGGGAACAGTTCCTGCGCCGTGTCTTCCAGGTAGCCGAGGGCATCACCCAGCGGCACGCGCGGCGTCATGACCCCCATCAAGGTGAGTGAATTAAGTTGCTGAAACTGGGTGCGCTGGCTGGGCTCGACATTTTCCTGCAACCGGATGAATGCATCCAGCGGAACCAGCGGTGCCGCACCCAGATCACGCGAGGCATTGGTTGTCGTCAGGCCGGTCGCCAGGTTGACCAGTTCTCCGGAACCGGGCCGGATGTAATAATCCTTGAGCATATCCGGCTGCAGGCGGAACTCGCGCGCCACCTGTGGAATAACTTTATAACTGCGGCCTTCGAGGCTGAAGCGGTTAACGTCGTTGCCACCGAGCAGCGTCGCCAGGTTACGCCCGATGTCGGCCATACTGATACCCAGGTCGCCGGCCCGGTCTCGATCAATCACCAGCGTGGTACGTGGCCGGGTGTATTTCACTGCTTTCACCAGGAACATGAAACGACCGCTGGTCATGGCGCGACCGATCAACTGGTCCGCCAGTACATCCAGCTCCTTGTAACCGGCATCACTGGTCATAACAAACTGTACCGGTAAACCTCCGCCGGAACCCGGCAGGCTGGGGCGAGGAAATACCATCGTCTGGAAGCCGGCGATATGCGCCAGTTTTTGCTGCAACTCCGGTTGCACCTGCATTTGTGAGCGTGTGCGCTCCGATGGCTGCTCCATTTTAAAGCCACCGAATGTAGTGGTTGGATCACCGCGCCCCAACAGGAAAAAACTTTCGTAGTACTCCGGCATGCTTTCAAACGCAGTGACTATCTGCCGGGTATAGGCCTCGTTATATTCCAGCGTGGCTGTCTGTGGTGCAGTGGCCTGAAAAAACAGAATGCTCTGGTCTTCCACCGGCGCCAGTTCGTGCTTGCTGGTGATAAACATGAAGACAATTGAAATCAGCACGACGGCAGCAAACAACAGCGTGGCAGGGAGTGCATCCAGTGTGCCGTGTAAGCGTCGCTGATACGCTGCCGCCAGGCGCTCAAACCCGTGCTCGACCCATTGTTCAAAACGTCCTTGCTGACCATGTGCCTTGAGCACTTTGGCGGATAACATGGGAGACAGCGTCAGTGCCACAATGCCCGAGATCAGCACGGCGCCGGCCAATGCAAAGGCAAACTCGGTAAACAGGGTGCCCACCAGCCCCCCCATAAATCCGATCGGGGCATACACGGCTATCAGGGTGGTGGTCATGGCGATCACCGGCAGCGCCAGTTCCCGTGCACCGATCAGTGCTGCATCAAAACGCGACTTGCCCATTTCGATATGCCGGTGCACGTTTTCAACCACGATAATGGCATCATCCACCACCAGCCCAATGGCCAGTACCATCGCCAGCAGTGTCAACAGGTTGATGGAAAAACCCATCAGCAACATCAGAAATGCGCCGCCCACCAGCGACAGTGGTACGGCAACAGCCGGCACAATAGCCGCGCGTATCGAACCCAGCGACAAATAGACCACGATCAGCACAATACCGACCGCTTCGATCAGCGTTTTGAACACCTCGTTAATAGAATCTTCAATAAATACGCTGGCGTCGTAGGGAATACGTACCAGCAAACCTTCCGGCAACTGTTTACGAAGCTCCGGCATCAGTTCACGCACGCGTTTGGCCACATCCAGCGGATTGGCACCAGGCGCCTGCTTGATCCCGACAAAAATAGCCGGTTTGCCCTTGTACCAACTGATGGAATCGTAATCCTCGGAACCGAGTTCGGGTGTTGCAATATCGTCCAGCCGCACCAGTATGCCGTCCGCAGAACGCACCACCAGTTTGCGGAAGTCCTCGACACTGGCGAGATCGGTGGTTGCCGTCAGGTCTATCGCGGTATAGCGGCCCTTGGAGCGACCGATGCCGGCCAGGTAGTTATTGGCGCGCAGCACATCACGCACATCGTTGGCGGTTACATTCAACGCTGCCATACGTTTAGGGTCCAGCCAGATACGCATGGCAAATGTCTTGTTGCCGATCAATTCGGCCTTGGCCACGCCGGGCACCGCCTGGAGTTGTGGACGGGCAACGCGCAACAGGTAATCAGTAATCTGTGGCGGCTGCATGCTGTCGCTGTAAAACGCCAGGTACATGAGAGCCGTGGTTTCACCGGTGGTGGAATCGATGACCGGGTTATCGGCTTCGTCCGGTAATACATTGCGCTGGCTGGCAACCTTGGCCTGGATTTCCGCTACGGCGGCATTGGGGTCGTAGTTGAGTTCCATATGGACTTCAATGGTCGACCTGCCCTGGGTGGAACGCGCAAACAGATAATCGATACCGTCTGCCTCGGCAACGGCCTGTTGCAGTGGCGTGGTAATGAAGCCCTTGACCAGCTCACTGCTGGCGCCCGGGTAACTGGTGGTCACGCTGACAACGGTATTCCGGGTTTCCGGGTACTGGCGCACCTCCAGTGAAAAAATTGACCGAAACCCCACCAGCAGAATCAACAAACTGATAACGCTGGCCAGCACCGGCCGTCTGACAAACAGGTCAGTAAACTTCATCCCCCATTAACCTGTTGATCGAGTTGAACGCTGTTGTCGATTGTCACTGGCTGGCCATTGCGCAGCTTGTTCTGTCCAGCCACCACAACCTGGTCACCTGCCTGCAGGCCTTCGGTAATTTCCACACGACCGGCACGAACTTCACCGGTTTTAACCGGACGGTTCTTCACCACCTGGCCATCATCCTTCTTTAGTATGACGAATACCGATTCACCGTAGGGGTTATAGACCACGGCCGTACGCGGCAGGGTGAGAATATTGTCGCGAAGCGGTAATACGGTATTAACTTCGGCAAACATGCCAGGACGCAATAAATGATCGGGATTATCCAGCGTTGCCCGCAACCGCAGTGTCCGTGTACCCGGGTCAATGCCGGGGTTCACCGCACTGATCACACCATTGAAGCGACGCTCCGGCCGCGCCTGGACCCCGACATTCACCACCTGACCGACATGCACACTCGCCAGATGACGCTCCGGCAAGTTGTAGTCTACGTAAACGGGATCCAGTGCCTGCAACGATACAATGGCATCGCCCGGCGACAGGTACTGGCCGAGATTAATATCGGCAATACCCAGTTGTCCGCTGAACGGGGCACTAATGGTTTTCTTTTCAATCAGGGCACGCTTCGCCGCCACCGCCGCCTCGGCACTGTCGAGATTGGCACGCGAGGTATCGTAATCGGAATGCGATACAGATTTATCCCTGAGCAGTTTCCGGGCGCGCTCAAATTGCAGTTTGGCCAGTGTCCGCTGGGCAATAAGGCCGTTCAGATCGGCTTCATCCACACTGTCATCCAGACGTAACAGCACATCACCAGCCTTTACCGTTTGACCGGACCTGGCAAGAATCTCCCGCACCTTTCCGGCCACCTCGGTGGTCACAAAAATACCCTGGGTCGCTGTCACGCTACCGACAGCCTGCAGATAAGGCTGCCAGCTTTCCTTTTTGACCACTGCCGAAGCAATCACCGCCGGTGGGGGTGGCCGGGACATCATAGCGGCCATTTTCATACCACTGTAATACTTCCAGCCGAAAATCCCGCCGAAAATCACGATTAAAATCAGAACCACCATAAACAGGCGTTTGGTCACAACTCTACTTCCCCGGATTGCGTTTGAACACAGACAGCAAACTGTAGCAAAGATTCGCGATACGTTATTATTTCATGCGGCCTGAGTCTGTTTAACACGCATCCGGTTCAAGGCAGACAACACGGCCTTGAGTGAAGCACTTACCGTATCGTGATCAAACGAAACACCCGATACCCGGTGGCCATCAATATTCAGTTGCACATAAGCAACCGCTTCCGCATCCGTGCCTTCACCCATCGCGTGTTCACTATAATCAGCGACATTGATCTGTTGACCACTGTGCCGCATCCATGCGTCAACAAAGGCAGAGATGGCGCCTTCACCTTCCCCCCTGAGCATCTGGTCACCCGCTGTATCTGCCACATTGGCTTCGATAACATCGTGAACCTCCTTGTCGAGGCGGTATCCTAACAAACACGCTGGTGCATTATCGGCAACAAAGTGTTCCAGAAATATTGCATAAATCTCATGGCTGTTGATTTCGCCAGTACGCTGTTCACTTTCACGCTGGACGATCTGCGCCAGTTCCACCTGGATCCAGCGCGGCAGTCTGAGTCCATGATCGCGCTCCAGCACAAAAGCAATACCGCCCTTGCCCGATTGGCTGTTGACGCGAATCACGGCCTGGTAGTCACGTCCGATATCCTGCGGATCAATCGGTAAGTAAGCGACCTGCCAGGGTTCATGCGGCTGTTGCAGATGTAGGCATTTACGAATCGCATCCTGGTGGCTGCCGGAAAAGGCGGTATAAACCAGTTCCCCGATCCATGGGTGGCGAGGATGTAACGCAATACCGGTGCATTCACTCACCACCTGGATAATTTCATCCGGGTTGGAAAGGTCGAGCACCGGATCTATACCCTGACTGTAAAGGTTCATCGCCATGGTAATAATATCCATGTTACCCGTGCGCTCGCCGTTTCCAAGCAAGGTACCCTCAACCCGGTCCGCACCTGCCAACACAGCCAGTTCACTTGCTGCCACGGCACAACCCCGATCATTGTGGGTGTGCACCGAAAGAATCATGCTGTCACGACGGCTGGTCTGACCGGCAAAATACTCGACCTGATCGGCAAACACGTTGGGCGATGAAACTTCCACCGTTGACGGCAGATTGATAATACAGGGATTCTCGGCCGACGGTTGCCAGACATCCATCACCGCTTCACAGATTTCCACCGCATAATCCATTTCGGTGTTGGTGAAACTCTCCGGTGAATACTGAAACGTCCATTCGCTGTCCGGGTAGTTGGCGGCTTCCCGCTTCAACCATTGCGCACCCTGGCACGCTATCGCGGTAATCCCTTGCCGGTCCATGCCGAACACTCTTTCACGCTGCACCGCAGACGTGGAGTTATAGAGATGAACGATGGCCCGCCTGACACCTTTGAGAGATTCAAAGGTACGCACGATCAAGTCCTCACGGGCCTGCACCAGTACCTGCACAGTGACATCATCAGGGATCTGTCCTTCATCGATGAGCCAACGAACAAAATCGTGATCCGGCTTGCTGGCGGAAGGAAAACCAATCTCGATTTCCTTGCACCCCAACTTGATCAGCAAGGCCCAGAGACGCTGTTTCTGCGCCACATTCATAGGTTGCAACAGCGCCTGGTTGCCATCACGCAGATCAACGCTGACCCAGCGCGGTGCTTTTTCCATGACACGATCCGGCCACTGACGCGCCCTCAACGGCACAACCGGTACCGGGCGGTATTTACGGTGATCAAACGACTCCACGGCGTATTCCTCTTGTTGCCAACACTCGCTCACATTCAAGCAACCCCTGATCAATCCAGCCTTCGTTATGCCGGCGCGTACCGGAATCCATAGATTCAGTGCCATGGATGCCGGCCTTCGCCGGCATGACGGGCTAATTCGTCAGTATGACGGGCTAATTCGCCGGCATGACGGGTTAATCAGAACCTCTTCAAGAGCTGGCAGCATACTCGAAACACAGGGGCAGGCGATTGCGAAATTGCTTTGATTATGGCTTTAATAGGATAATAATTGCTTATATTTATTAAATAATGTAATTATATTGCTCTATTTAAAAATAATGGACAATCTATGCAGCTTGATCGCTACGACAGACGTATTCTGGAAATCGTGCAGGAAGACAGTCGGATCAGTAACCAGGAACTGGCTGAACGCATCGGCCTCTCACCTTCGCCCTGCCTGCGTCGGGTGCGCGCACTGGAGGAAAGCGGTTTGATCATCGCTTATCGAGCGTTGCTGGATGCCGGAAAACTCGGTCTGAGTCTGCTCGCTCTCATACAGATTTCCATGGATCACCACACGCCCGAACGCTTCGCAAAATTCGAAGCGAGTATCAGCGCATTACCGGAGGTTATCGAGTGCCTGCTGATCACGGGCCAGAGCGCGGACTATCAACTCAAGGTGATCGTGCGGGATATGGAGGCTTACCAGTCTTTACTGCTCAACAAGATCACGGGGATTGAAGGCGTAACCGGTGTACATTCAAGCTTTGTCATGCGCCAGGTGATAACGAAAACGGCACTACCGCTTTTCTGACGCGCAGAGGTAAATCAACGGACCGGCTGATCACTTGACCGTTTTCATGCCCGGCTCATCAATTACCGGCACCTCAGATTCTGCCGACTCAATTTGCCGGGATTCTGCCCGGTGTACCAGGCTTCCATTGACTTCTGCGCCCATCGACATCTCGATCAGGCTGTAATAGAGATTGCCCGTCACCCGGGCACGGCTGGCCAACTCGACGCGCTCACTGACATGAACATCACCGACGATTGAACCATTCAGGACCAGGTTGGGTACCTGGACATCGCCTTCGATACTGCCTTGTTCGCTCACCGTCAGCACAGCATCAGCTCCGGGTTCAGCGGTAATGTTGCCTTCTACCGTGCCATCAATGTGCAGCCCACCGCTGAAATAGATGTCACCCTTCAGGCGTGTGTGCTGCCCGATAATGGTATCGATACTGGAACAGCCTGTGCTTTTCCCCCATCCAAACATCGTTGCCTCCTTAAACCTGTATGAACCACCGGACCCGCCACTCAGGCTGGCCAGTCCAGCGTTGTCTCGATGCCTGCCGGTTGTCCCTTGCCGCGCGGCAGCAGACGGATTATCACACGCTGCGGCTCAAAATTCGTCGGCAGCACGAGGACTCCCGAAAAATGCTGGAAGTACCTGAACTTGTACTTCAGCGTAGCAGCATCCTTTGCCACCAACGCTGACATCGGCAACTTTGCCGGTTTTCCATCCTGCAAACCTTCCACTTCAAGCCGTATCACACCACGTGCGTAGCGGTCATTCCGTTTGACCTGCGTCAGGGTCAGATTGTAGTCAAAGTGCGCCGCCTCACGTCCCGGCAGCAGCTCAAAACGCTGTATCCGCAGACCGGCAGTTGCCGCCCCGGGCGATACAATACCGCGGTAAAACTCCAGTTCCCTGCGAAGCTCCAGCAACTCGTTCTGCAGTGCCGCGTAGGAATCCCGCACGTCCAGGCTAGCGCGCCGGTCGATTTCACTGGACTTGTCCAGCACCGCGACGCGTTCATTCAGTTCACGGTTTCGCCGTTCGAGATCACTGACCTGCTCATTCAGTTGATCGCGCTGCGATTCCAGCCGCACCAGTTCATCGCCGGCGAATTGTTTGCCAAAGTTGAACGCCACCGAGATGCCCAGTAGCGCCAGCAGCACCAGCATGCCGACCACCAGCCACAGCACCCTCGGCGAATACACCAGAATCTTGCGTTGGCCGCTTTCCATAACTGTCACAATTACTCAGGCAACTATCATGCCGGCATCAGGGCAACAGCGCGATGCCATGGAGACCGACAGACTCGTCCAGGCTGAACATAATATTCATGTTCTGCACCGCCTGGCCTGCGGCCCCCTTAACCAGATTGTCGATCACTGACAGCACCACCACGACATCCGATCCCGGCGCCCGGTGCACAGCCAGCCGACAATGGTTCGCGCCTCTGACAGTGCGGGTCTCCGGGTGTGAACCGGCGGGCAATACATCCACAAAGGGTTCATCACCATAGCGGGTTTCAAACAGCGCCTGCAGATCCAGTGATGGATTATCCAGCCGCAGGTACAAGGTGGCGTGAATGCCACGGATCATGGGTGTCAGGTGCGGCACAAAGACAAGACCCGTCTTATGACCGGAAACCGTCTCCAGTCCCTGTCGAATTTCCGGCAGGTGCCGGTGTCCTGGCACCCCGTAAGCCTTGAAACTCTCCGAGGCTTCCGCCAGCAGCGTCCCCACTGCTGCCTTGCGCCCGGCGCCGCTGACCCCGGACTTGCAATCGGCAATCAGACTGGACAGGTCGACACCCTCGGCATCCAGCAAGGGCAAGAAGCCCAGTTGTACAGCCGTCGGGTAACAGCCGGGGTTGGCGACCAGCCGCGCACCGATAATTGCCGTACGATTCACTTCCGGCAAACCGTACACCGCCTCGTTCAGCAAATCCGGGCAGGCATGCGTCATGCCATACCAGTCCTGCCACAGCGCCGGGTCTTTCAAACGGAAGTCTGCAGCCAGATCAATCAGCCTGACCCCGGCTTCCAGCAGCGGCCCGGCCATTTCCATGGCAATACCG
>CAZVBD010000117.1:0-3134 GCA_964625255.1 uncultured Thiohalobacter sp.
CGCTTGATTCGGTGATGTTTTGACCATTGCGCTGGTAGACTTGCCCGGAAAAATAAGGGATGGATTTACCGGTTTCGATGTAACCGGTGCCTCCTTCTGTGATACGCAGTCGATAGACGGGGTTATCCTGCATACGGGTATTGGTTCCGAAGACCTTGCCCGCAGCCTGAAGGTTGTGTTTTTTCACCGTTACGCCAGCACCTTGACCTGGAGTCGGGTTATTGCCGATCCGGATTGAGGTATCACCGTTTTGGTAACGGATGCCGGCATCGATGCCGAGTGCCTGCTGGTCACGTTCACTGCCCTGGAATACGGAAATCATCAGCTGTGCGGCGGCACTGTCCAGTTTGCTGACCAGTGCGCGGATCTGTGCCTGGCGAGCCGCATCGGCTTTGAGGATCAGCTGAAATCCCCGCCCGGTGAGCGATTCATCAGCGTTCAGCATGGGCCTGATCAAAGGGATGATTTCTTCTGCAGGACGGTTGTTCAGGTCAATGATATCCAGTTCACTGGCCGCTAGCGAGGTAAGCTGGAACAGCAATAGCAAAGTAACAAGGATGCGTATACGCACTAGAGATACAGCCGGCGAAATTCAGGGTGGACTTCGCTGCGCTCCCACACTTCGGTAAAGAAGTCTGTTTTGCGCTGTGCTTCAACCGGGTCATGGAAATTGGCTGTGCCTTCATAACGGTCGGACAGTTTGCGATAAATCAGTCCACACCGGTCTGCGACCAGGAAGGCTTCGTTGTGCTGCCGGTAATCCGCATGTGGTTGCCGTAGCTCGATTGAGCTACTGAGTTTACGTGCCAACTCCAGCAGCCGTTGACAACGTTTTACGGCATCGCCGGGCTGCTGAACCAGGAAGCGGATGCGCGCCTTGCGATTACGCACACACAAACGACTCAGGTTATTAAGAAAGGCGGTTTGTTCGTAGAGTGCCGGGTCGAGGTTTCGTGAAAGAATGTCCAGCGTATCCTGAGTTTGTTCGGTCATCAGGTTACTGGCATGCCTGGCGTCTTCACAGCTACCCAGCTCAATCTCAAGATCCGACAGCCCCAGTCGGAGTTTGACGAAACGCTGGAAGTTTTCTTCATTCTTCATGGGGCAAGCCTACTGCGACATCGAGTGACTGTACAGTCATGTACCCGATGGCTGCAAAAAAGTTAAAGGAATTCATGCCGCCTGCCGTTACCCCGGGGAAGTACTTGCAGCTGGTTATCAAGGATAGGATGCAAGACTTTGTAATATAAGGACAATTCAACCAGCTGGGCTGTTCAGCCCAGCGCCTTCTATTTTTGTATCCCGAGCACAGCGGATGGTGTGATGCGCCCGAGAACAAATACACTGCTCAGGGGTGGGGTAACGTGAATGAAATGGATTGAAACTGCGGTACGCGTAACGCGGGGTTTGGCCAGGTTAAGGGTGTGGTTGGGGGATTTATCTGTTCGCGCTGTCGGCGTCGTACTGCTTGCCAGTATGACGGCCTGGCTGGCGCTGGATGTGGTTTATCAGGGGGCGATGCGGGAACAGCGCACGTGGGCAATGGTGTTTTTCGGGCTGTTGCTCATCGGGGTCGTTATTCACTTCATGGGCCGTGTTGAGCGCGTTCACCACATCATGGAGTGTTACGCGCAACGGCTCGGTATTCCCTTACCGGATTTCTCTCGTTGTGGTGTCATTGAACGCCTGCACAAACAACTGGAAAGACTGAGCGAGGAAGTCGTCGCGGAAAATTATGCACTGGTCTACCAGGCGCGGCACGACAGTTTAACCAACCTGCCCAATCGCTCTTTGTTTATCGAACGTTTTGAAAGCGGGTTGGTGACGGCGCAGGAGACTGATGAATCGCTCGCGTTGTTTATCATGGACCTCGATCAGTTCAAGGAAGTGAACGATACGCTGGGACATCACATCGGTGATCGTTTATTGCAGGAAGTCAGTCGGCGGTTGCTTTCCGTATTGCGGCGAACTGACACGGTGGCACGGCTTGGTGGTGACGAGTTTGCCGTATTATTGCCGGGCGCTGACCGGGATCATGCAAAACTTATTTGTCGCAAGATTGCTACAGCGCTCGAACAACCCATAAAAATCGAAAATCTCCGTCTGCGTGCAGGTATCAGTATTGGTGTCGCACTGTGTCCGGATCACGGGCAGGATGCGAGTTTGTTAATGCGTTTTGCAGATGTCGCCATGTATGAAGCCAAACGCAGTCAAAAAGGCTATGCCTTCTATGTGGCAGGTCGCGATGAGAAGTCGATCAGTCGTCTTGGCCTGTCTGCCGAACTCAAGGATGCTATCGAGCAGGATCAGTTGACGCTGGATTACCAGCCAATGGTGGACATTTCCACGGGCAAAATCTGCTGTGCCGAAGCCTTGGTGCGCTGGAATCACCCGCAATATGGTCTGGTTTCACCGGATGAGTTTATCCCCTCCGCTGAACAGACCGGCGTTATCCGGCCGCTCACCCTGTGGGTTATTGATCGTGCGCTTGCCCAGGTGGCAACCTGGGCAGTTGCAGGCATTGAGCTGAGTATCAGTATTAACCTTTCGGTGCGTAGTTTGCAGGATCGGCGCTTACCCGGTCAGGTCCAGAAGCTGGTTGAACGACATCATGCAAACCCTTCGCGGGTTATCCTGGAAATTACCGAAAGTGCCATCATGTCTGACCCGTTGACGGCACGCCGTGTGATGCGACGCCTGTCGAACATGGGTTTCCAGTTATCGATTGATGATTTTGGCACGGGGTATTCCTCATTGGCTTACCTGAAGCAATTACCGGTTGATGAGATCAAGATTGACAAGTCTTTCGTGACGCAGATGGACCGTGATGAAAATGATGCGGTTATTGTTCGCGCAACGATTGACCTGGCCCATAACCTGGGCCTGAAAGTTGTAGCAGAGGGGGTGGAAAGCACCGATGTGTGGGACCTCCTGGAAATGCTGGGTTGCGATACAGCACAGGGGTATTTTATTCGCAAGCCTCAGAGTCCCCACGAACTGGCCGACTGGATCTGTTCCCGTGAGTGGAAACAGGAACGTTGGGTGACGCCAATCGCAATGGCCAAATAGGAGAGGCCTTTTCAGGGAACCTGATTAATGCATCACTGGATACCGGCATTCGCCGGTATGACGGT
>CAZVBD010000117.1:3234-8494 GCA_964625255.1 uncultured Thiohalobacter sp.
GCCGGTATGACGGTAACGTTGCAATGATGGATTAATCAGGGCTTCCTAGATAGATTTCGCCTGTTCGGCCGCATTGCCGATGTAGCTGCCCGGTGTTAACTTGACCAGGGCATCTTTTGCTTCCTGCGGTATCTCCAGCCCTTCAATAAAGACCTTCAGCGATGCCGCATCGATACCTTTACCGCGCGTCAGTTCCTTGAGCTTTTCATAGGGCTGTTCCACACCGTATCGGCGCATGACGGTTTGTACGGCTTCGGCCAGCACTTCCCAGGTGGCATCCAGGTCTTCGGCCAGTCTGGCCGGGTTTGGTTCGAGTTTGTTGATGCCGCGTAGCAGTGAGTTGTAGCCAATGACAGAATGTGCAACGCCAACACCCAGGTTACGCAGTACAGTGGAGTCGCTCAGGTCACGCTGCCAGCGGGATATCGGCAGTTTCATCGACAGGTGATTAAAGATGGCATTGGCCATACCGAAGTTGCCCTCGGCATTTTCAAAGTCGATGGGGTTGACCTTGTGCGGCATGGTCGAGGAGCCGATTTCTCCCGCCACGGTTTTCTGTTTGAAATAACCGAGTGAGATATAGCCCCACACATCGCGGGCAAAGTCGATAAGAATCACGTTGAAGCGCGCCACGGCATCGAACAGTTCAGCGATATAGTCGTGTGGTTCGACCTGGATGGTGTAGGGGTTCCAGTCGAGACCGAGACGGGTGACGAAGTCGCGGCTGAAGGCAGGCCAGTCAATTTCCGGGTAGGCAACCATATGGGCGTTGTAATTACCGACAGCACCGTTGATCTTGCCGAGCATGGGCACGGCGGCAATCTGGTCACGCTGACGATGCAGGCGCGACGCGACATTCGCCATTTCCTTGCCCAGCGTGGTGGGTGATGCAGGCTGGCCGTGGGTGCGCGACAGCATCGGCAATTCCGCGTTGTCGTGCGCAAGCTGGCTGATGGCGCGGATGATTTCGTCGAGTTGTGGTAACAGGATCTGGCCGCGTGCTTCGCGCAAGATCAGTGCATGAGACAGATTATTGATATCTTCAGAGGTGCAGGCGAAATGGATGAACTCGCTGATCGCTTCCAGTTCCTTGTTGCCGGAGATCTTTTCCTTGAGAAAGTACTCAACGGCTTTCACATCGTGATTAGTGGTGCTTTCGATATTTTTGACCCGTTGCGCATCTTCCTCGCTGAAGTTGGCAGCGATTGCATCCAGCAGGTTGCTGGCGTGTTCCCCGAGTGCCGGGACTTCAGGAATGCCGGCGTGTGCGGCAAGCGCCTGTAACCAGCGCACCTCGACCAGTACGCGGTGACGGATCAGTCCGTACTCGCTGAAGATTGGGCGCAGTGTCTCGGTCCTGGCGCCATAGCGGCCATCGATGGGGGATACGGCGGTCAGTGATGTTAGTTCCATACTCATATCAGGCTGCCAGTTGACGGAGGACATAGTGGAGAATCCCGCCGTGGCGGTAGTATTCAACTTCCTGCGGGGTGTCGATACGGACACGTACCGTGAAGGTCTTTTCACTGCCATCGTCGCTGACGGCGCGCACGTTGAGTTGCTTGGCGGAGCCATCACCGAGACCTTCGAAGTGGAAGGTCTCCTTGCCGGTCAGGCCGAGCGAGGCAGCCGTTTCACCCTGGTTGTATTGCAGTGGCAGTATACCCATGCACACCAGGTTGGTGCGGTGGATACGCTCATAGCTTTCTGCGATAACGGCGCGCACACCGAGCAGACACGGGCCTTTGGCGGCCCAGTCACGTGATGAGCCGGAACCGTATTCCTTGCCGGCCAGTACGATTAACGGCACGTTGTCCTGCTTGTAACGCATAGCGGCATCGTAAATGCTCATCGGTTCACCGTCGGGCAGGTGAACGCTGACGCCGCCCTCGGTGCCGGGTGCCAGCAGGTTACGCAGGCGGATGTTGGCGAAGGTGCCGCGCATCATCACTTCATGATTGCCACGTCGTGAACCCAGTGAATTGAAGTCGGCAGGTTGCACACCCTGTTCCAGCAGGTACTTGCCAGCCGGGCTGTCGGGTTTGATGGCACCGGCCGGGGAGATGTGGTCCGTGGTGACCGAATCACCGAGCATCGCCAAGACACGTGCACCACTGATATCGGAGACTTCGTCGATGTCCTTGCTCATGCCTTCGAAGTAGGGTGGGTTGCGGATATAGGTGGAATCATCCTGCCAGTCGAATAACTGGCCTTCCGGGGATTCCAGCGCATTCCAGCGGTTCTCGCCCTTGAAGACATCTTCATAGACGCGGACGAATTCCTCGCGGTTGACGCTGCTGTCGATCAGTGCGTTGATTTCCGCCTGGGCGGGCCAGATGTCTTTCAGGAAGACGTCATTGCCGTCGGCATCCTGACCGAGTGATGTGTTGACCAGATCGATATCCATCGTGCCGGCAATGGCGTAGGCGACGACCAGCGGTGGTGAGGCGAGGTAGTTCATGCGCACTTCGGCGTGGACACGGCCTTCAAAGTTACGGTTGCCGGAGAGCACTGAGCAGGCGGACAGGTTGCCGTCGGCAATGGCTTTCGAAACCGGTTCCGGTAATGGACCGGAGTTGCCGATGCAGGTCGCACAGCCGTAACCGACCACGTGAAAGCCCAGTGTTTCCAGGTCGGGCATCAAGCCTGCCTGGTTCAGGTATTCTGTGACCACCTGGGAACCGGGTGCCAGTGAAGTCTTGACCCAGGGTTTTACTTTCAGCCCTTTTGCCGCTGCCTTGCGCGCGACCAGTGCGGCGCCGAGCATGACCGACGGGTTAGAGGTGTTGGTGCAGGAGGTGATGGAGGCGATGACTACAGCGCCGTCATTCAGCTCAAAATCCTGACCGTCGATACTGCCGGATGCGGGGTGGCTTTCCAGCTTGCGTTCGGCCTTCAGCGCAGTGAGTGCTTCATTGAACAGACGCTTCGAATCACTCAGCGGCACGCGGTCCTGTGGGCGTTTGGGGCCGGCAAGACTGGGCACGACATCACTCATGTCCAGTTCCACGATACTGGTGTAACGGGTATCGGGCTGTCCCTTGACGCGGAACATGCCCTGCTCGCGTGCATAGGCTTCGACCAGTGTGATCTGTTCCTCACTGCGGCCGGACAGGCGCAGGTAATTCAGGGTTTCTTCATCGATCGGGAAGATGCCGCAGGTGGCGCCATATTCCGGTGCCATGTTGGCCAGTGTGGCGCGATCGGCCAGTGACAGGTGATCAAGACCATCGCCAAAGAATTCCACAAACTTGCCCACTACGCCGTGTTTGCGCAGCATTTCGACGACCAGCAGGACCAGGTCGGTGGCGGTAGCGCCTTCGGGTAGTTCACCGTCAAGTTTAAAACCGACAACCTGTGGGATCAGCATGGACACCGGTTGTCCGAGCATGGCGGCTTCGGCCTCGATGCCTCCGACGCCCCAGCCCAGTACACCGAGTCCGTTGACCATAGTCGTGTGTGAGTCGGTACCGACCAGCGTATCGGGATAGGCCTGCAGCACGCCGTTGTTTTCCTGTGCGAACACCACGCGTGCCAGGTATTCGAGATTGACCTGGTGAACAATGCCGGTATCCGGCGGCACTACCTTGAAGTTGGAGAAGCCCTTCTGGCCCCATTTCAGGAAGGCATAGCGTTCCTGGTTGCGCTGGTATTCAATTTTGGCGTTCAGATCCATCGAATCCTTGCGCCCGAAGCTGTCGATCTGTACCGAGTGATCAATGACCAGTTCAGCGGGTTGCAGTGGGTTGATTTTTTCCGGGTCGCCGCCCAGTGCCTTCATGGCGTCGCGCATGGCGGCGAGATCGACCACGGCAGGTACACCGGTAAAGTCCTGCATCAGTACGCGTGCGGGTCGGTAGGCAATTTCCTGGCTGGGTTCCGCGTTGGGGTCCCAGTTGATGAGCGCTTCGATGTCGTCACGGGTGACAGTTTTATCGTCTTCAAAGCGCAGCAGGTTTTCCAGCAGCACCTTGAGTGAGTAAGGTAGTGTGGAAACATCTTTTTCCAGCGCCGGCAGGCGATAGATCTCGTAGTCCTTGCCGTTGCAGTTTAGTGTGCTCCGTGTGGAAAAACTGTTGCTCATTCAAAGCTCCCGTGAACCTGATTCAAGTAAGCGCGTCATTATGAGCTATTTGATTTGCGCTGGGTAGAGCGGAAGACCAGCTGAACAGGTTGAAAAGTGCTGTCTTTGAGATGCCTTGACCCGAAAGGGTAAGGTGCTTGTAATGAAGCTGGATCCCGGCCTGCGCCGGGATGACGATTGTGGTTTTAGCTTAACGATGATTGTGGTTTTAGCTTAACATGGTGTCATTTAATTTTAATATATAACAATATGATAAATAATATAGTTAAAGTAATATCTGTGTTCCTTGTGCTGTGTCTTGCCGCCTGCGCCACGCCTTATCGCTACCCGTCTGGCCATACCCCGGCGACCTTATCCCTGCAGCCGGGTTACGCCGTCATGGATGACGGTTACCGACTGCCCCTGTCTGTCTGGCCTTCCGCACAACCGGGTTCCTGTCGTGCCGTTTTGCTGGCACTGCACGGTCTGAATGACTACCGCAACGCCTTTGTGGATGTCGGCCCCTATCTTGCCGGCCAGGGGGTGACGGTTTATGCCTATGACCAGCGTGGTTTTGGTGAATCAGACGGTGCGGGTTACTGGCATGGCTGGCAGCGTATGGTGGAGGATTTACGCGGAATGATTGCCTTGCTGCATGGCGCCTACCCGGATTGTCCGCTGTACGTGCTGGGTGAGAGTATGGGCGGTGGCGTTGTTCTCGCGGCACTGCGCGATGCAACGCTGGATGTGAAGGGTGAAATCCTGGTTGCACCGGCGGTCTGGTCGCGCGACAGCATGCCGTGGTATCAACGCGCCGGGCTTTGGCTGGCGGTTCATACGTTGCCGGGGAAACGTCTGACCGGTGAGGGACTGGATCTTCATCCGTCCGATAATATTGCCATGTTGCGCGCGCTGGGGCGCGATCCGGAAGTGATCAAGGCGACTCGTGTTGACGTTCTGTATGGCGTGACCAACCTGATGGATGTTGCTGCGGCTGTGCCGGTGGCGCGGCTTGGAAACAGTCTGCTGCTATATGGCGAGCACGATGAGATTATTCCACGCGAGCCAACGTGCCAATTGCTGGATCGCCTGCAACAAACGCCGGGGCCACGGGTAAGACTCTATCCCCGGGGTTATCACATGCTGACACGTGATTTGAACGCGCGGGTAGTCTGGGAGGATATTGCACACTGGCTG
>CAZVBD010000118.1:0-3372 GCA_964625255.1 uncultured Thiohalobacter sp.
GCATGCCGGTGATGGCGCCGCCGCGGAAGGCGATCTGCATGGCGGCGTTGAGCCCATGGTTAGCCGCTTCGGCGGTACGCACGTTGGCGCGAACCGACACGTTCATGCCAATGTAACCGGTCAACCCGGAGAAGATCGCACCGATGGCAAAACCGGTGGCTGTTGTCCAGCCAATGAATAGACCGATCAGTACCAGCAGCACGACACCGGCCATACTGATAGTGGCGTACTGGCGATTCAGATAGGCCTTGGCGCCGGCCTGGATGGCAGCAGAAATTTCCTGCATGCGCTCGTTACCGGCGGGTTTGGCCAGTATCCACTTAGTGGACACAATGCCATACAGGATGGCAGTGGCCGCACTGGCCAGTACAAAAATAAGTTCAGCGGACATGGTAGTTCCTCCAGCAACAGTTTCTATGGTGCGATACGCGGTGCCTTGCGGATGAAACTGTGTTCGTTTCTTGCCGCAGCGGCGTGCAGTATCGCCAGTTTTGTTTCAGTGGAACACGCTGCCTGGTTTGAAACCAAACAATTGTTCCAGGTCGAACTCGCGAATCAGTTGGTCAACAGCGTCCTGCCCGTGCTCTCGATGCACCTCGGCAAGAATCAGTTTTGCGCTGTTGCGGTTATAACCGCCACCCATAGTGGCCTGAACCGTAATCAGTTCGCGCGCTTTATTCAGCGTCATCCCGTCACCAAAAAAAGGGGTGCACTTTAGCACCCCTATATTTAACTGTTATTACCTGACCTTGAAGTCGCCAAGTTTTTTCCGTACCAGTACATTCTTGAGTTGAACATACTTCGGCATGCCGTCTTTGCCATAGGGCGGGTAATCTTCACCGGCAATCAGGGGCTCCAGGTAATCACGGCATTTCTGCGTGATGCCGAAACCGTCTTTGCTGATGAAGCCCTTGGGCATCATTTTCTCGACGTTGGCGACGCGTGCCAGCTTGGCCTCACCAATCTTCCAGCGGTATGGCTTGTTGGATATACGTTTGATGGTCGGCATCACCGAGTTCTTGCCCTGCAAGGCCAGTTCCACGGCGGCCTTGCCCATGGCGTAGGCCTGCTCGACATCAGATTTTGAGGCGATGTGGCGTGCTGAACGTTGCAGGTAGTCAGCCACCGCCCAGTGGTACTTGAAGCCAAGTTTGTCGCGGATCAGACCGGCGATAACCGGTGCCACGCCGCCCAGCTGCGCATGACCGAAGGCGTCTTTCAGGCCCTGGTCGGCGAGGAAGTTGCCGGAGCGATCCTGCAAGCCTTCGGATACAACAATCGAGCAGTAGCCATACTCTTTGACCTTGTCCTTGACCAGTTTCAGGAACCGGGTCTGACTGAATTTTACTTCCGGGAACAGGATGACGATGGGCAGATCACAGTTCTCGGTAGCAGCCATGCCACCGGCAGCGGCAATCCAGCCGGCGTGGCGACCCATGACTTCCAGTACAAAAATCTTGGTCGAGGTGGCGCACATGGAGGCGACATCGAAACTGGCCTCACGGGTGGAAACGGCAATGTACTTGGCAACTGAACCAAAGCCCGGGCAGTTATCGGTAATCGGCAGGTCATTGTCCACGGTCTTGGGCACGTGAATCGCCTGGATGGGATAACCCGTTGCCTTGGACAGCTGCGAGACCTTCAGGCAGGTATCAGCAGAATCACCGCCGCCGTTATAAAAGAAGTAGCCGATATTATGGGCCGCAAAGACTTCGATCAGGCGTTCGTATTCACGCTTGTTGGCTTCCAGGCTCTTCATTTTGTAACGGCAGGAGCCGAAAGCGCCGGAAGGTGTATGGCGCAGTGCGGCAATGGCACGCGCTGATTCCTTGCCAGTATCGATAAGGTCTTCGGTCAGCGCCCCGATAATACCGTTGCGGCCGGCGAATACCTTGCCGATCTTGTTCGGGTGCTTGCGCGCCGTCTCGATTACGCCGCAGGCGCTGGCGTTGATAACGGCGGTTACGCCACCCGACTGGGCGTAAAACGCGTTTTTCTTTTCTGTGGATCGTGCCATGTCAAAGTACTCCTGAAACGTTTTATCAAATTCGGTTGGGGTGTTGTCAGCTGGTCTCGCCAGCATCCTTCACCTGCTGATCAGCCTGGACCTGAAGCAGGGTGACGACACATTCGGTCAGGTCGCCGTATTCATCGCGGCCGGTACCGTACATCTGGTGTACGCGGTAAAAAAACTGGCAGCGGTAGTGATTGTCACCGGTTTTGGCTATGACAAAGTGGCAGCCGTCAACTTCCCAGTAAGCGGCCGGGCAAGGACTCAGTTCGGTGCGTGAGAGATCGAGACGCAGCTCGGTTTCTGCCAGCTGAACGTCTGGCGCTTCGCCATAACGTTCCTGCAATGTAGACTTGATAATCCACAAGTCATTATCGGAGAAGTCGGGAACCCGGTTCATAATTTGGTGCTTTATTAATCTCTGCGAGCTTCGAAAAGGCGCCCAAGCATAGAGCATAAAGCAATGAAATTCAGGTGCTTTGTTTGACTTGAGGCTTATAGGGGCGGTAGCTTAATCACTACGCGGTGTTTCGGCGACGAAAACTATTGTATGTCCCTATGAAAAAACTTTTATTGGTCAAGGCTTTCCGAAAGATGTCGGTTAGCTTAAAAATGTAATAAAAATCAATGACATAGCGAGTGTGGGAGGACTATGAGGATTGTGCTACTGGGAGCGCCCGGGTGCGGAAAGGGTACGCAGGGACATCGATTGGCGAAGCAATACGGGATCTCCGGGATCTCTACCGGCGATCTGTTGCGCGAGGCAGTGGCCGCCGGCACGTCGCTCGGCAAGGCCGCCAAGGCGGTCATGGATGCCGGCCAGCTGGTTTCGGACGAAATCGTCCTCGGTGTCATTCGCGAGCGATTGTTACGCAGTGATGCCCGTAAGGGTTTCATTCTGGATGGTTTTCCACGAAATCTTGCCCAGGCCGAGCAGCTCGATGAATTGCTCGGCCAGCTGGGTTTGCCCATTGATCTGGCGTTACTCATCGATGTGGATGTCGATACCATCATGCAACGCCTGTTCGGGCGCCGCAGCTGCGTCTCCTGCGGTGCCAGCTATAACATTTTTTACGCACCGCCGAAGATGGACGGCCGCTGTGATGAATGTGGTGGCCGCCTGCGTCGCCGTTCGGACGATAACGAGGAAACGATCGGAAATCGCCTGCGTATTTATGAATTGCAGACTATGTCGGTGGTTGAGTATTACCGCGAGCAGGGATTACTGCGCCAGGTTCAGGGTATTGGTGAGCCGGACGACGTGTTCCGCGCCGTACTCAAGGTGGTGGAAGAGACGAAGAAATTACTGGCCAGCCGTGACCGTTCGGCGACGATACGCCGTGTCGTGGCGCGCAAGCTGC
>CAZVBD010000118.1:3472-8479 GCA_964625255.1 uncultured Thiohalobacter sp.
CCGGCGGTAAAAAAGAAAAACGCCAGCAAGAAGGTTGCCACGAAAAAGAAAGTGGTCAATAAAAAGACGGCAAAAAAATCACCGGCACGCAAAAAGCCTGCAGGTGGCAAAGCTGTATCCGCCAGCAGGAAGAAGGTTATCAGCAAAAAAACGTCAGTCAAAAAGAAAGCTGCTGTAAAGAAGAAGGCCGTTGCAAAGAAGAAGGCTGCCCGCAAGCGGCGCTGAGAGTTGCCTGGCTGACGTATTGAAAGATTGCAGTTGTTGAAAATGAGTGTTGGAAAATTACACGACAGTCTCTGGTCATGGCTGCAGCAATGCCTGTTGAGGCGTGCGCCACAAGATGACCCGGTTTCCTACCGGGCATTGATGCAGGCCCTGTCAGGTTATGTGCTGGTTGACCTGGTGCAGGTCAGCGCGAGTTCCGGCCCGGGTGTTTCACTTGGCATGACCTTGTTCGATGTTCTGCTCATGGTGGTTTTCGCCTGGGTTATATTGCGTGTTACAGGGAAAACACAGCGTTTTGTACAGACGCTGACGTCACTGGCCGGAACCGGCATGATACTTGGGCTGGCAGCACTCCCGCTGGTGCAACTGGCGGCCAGCGCACACCGTAATAATGAGCCCATGACCGATCTGGTGCTTGGGTGGCTGATGCTGCTGGTGTGGGGCATCAGTGTTCAGGCGCATATTTTTCGTCACGCATTGTCGGTGCGTTTCGGCACGGGTTTGATGCTGGCTGGCCTGCATACCGCACTGGCTATCGGCTTGATTGAAACGCTGTTTCCACAGGCACAGGGCTGAACCCTGCCCTGGCCTATGGGTATAAGGTGGTGAACATGTCTGAAAAGAAGAAAATGGATCGTAAAGATTACGAGAAAGCCCTGTTCGGACTCCAGCTTGAACTGGTGAAGCTGCAGGAATGGGTGCGGCATGAAGGGCTTAAAGTCGTGGTCATTTTCGAAGGGCGCGATGCTGCTGGAAAAGGCGGTGTGATCAAGCGCATAACCCAGCACCTGAATCCTCGTGTTTGTCGTATCGTGGCCTTGCCTGCGCCGACAGAACGAGAGAAAAGCCAGTGGTATTTCCAACGTTACATCACACATTTGCCCGCAACGGGTGAAATCGTACTGTTCGATCGCAGCTGGTATAACCGCGCAGGCGTCGAGCGGGTCATGGGCTTCTGTACAGATGACGAATACGAGGAGTTTCTGCGTTCCTGCCCCGAATTTGAGCGCATGCTGGTACGTTCCGGAATCACGCTGATCAAATACTGGTTTTCCATTTCTGACGAGGAGCAGGAGCGGCGTTTCCAGAGCCGTTTGAAGGAGCCTCATAAACGCTGGAAACTCAGCCCTATCGACATAGAATCCCGTGCGCGCTGGGTTGAATACTCAAAAGCCAAGGATGAAATGTTTTCCTATACCGATATCAAACAGGCTCCCTGGTATGTGGTGAAATCGGATGTTAAAAAACTTGCACGCCTTAACTGTATTTCACACCTGTTGAGCATGATTCCATACGAGGATATGACGCCGGAAGCGATTGATCTGCCGAAACGGCAGGAAGGGCATAGCTATGTACGGCCACCTATGTCGGATCAGACCTTTGTGCCGGAAAAGTTCCCCTGATAGTGCAGTAGCGTGGCGCCGGGCTGATCCATATCAACGCCATACGGGAGGCTTCCTGCTAGTATTACAGTAGTACTTGTATCCCCGCATGATGAAGGTGTACGCATGACAGAAAATCAGACTGACCCGGAAACTCACCAACCTGAAACCCTGTCCGACAATGTCGAGCAGCTTGCTGTGGCGCGTGACAGCAAGCTCAGGCATGCCAACCTGACGCAGCAGCTGGAACAGGAACTGGAAGTCCTGGAGAAAGAACTGGACGAGACGACGGATCTGGAGCAGGGACTCGAGCCGCTAACGATCAAGGCCATGAAGGAAAAGGCGTTGCGCCGTTTTCTTCGCGAGGAAGAACTCAAGCCTTTCCAGGCAGAGCTGATCAGGATGCAGCAATACCTCGAAGCCAACGGAACCCGGATGATTATCCTGTTCGAAGGCCGCGATGCAGCGGGCAAGGGCGGGACCATACGCCGGGTGACCCGTTACATGAACGAAAAACACTACCGTGTCGTGGCGCTGGGCAAACCAACCGAGCATGAGAAAACCCAGTGGTATTTCCAGAAGTATATTCAACAGTTTCCACGTGGTGGTGAAGTGGTGCTGTTTGACCGCAGCTGGTACAACCGGGCGATGGTTGAGCCGGTACTCGGGTTTTGCAGTGACAGGGACTACAAGAATTTTATGCGTGGTGTTGACGGATTCGAAAAGGATCTGGTGCGCCAGGGGACTATTCTGGTCAAGCTGTATTTCAGTGTTACCCGGGAGGAGCAGGCACGGCGATTCGAGCGACGCAAGGTAGACGCGCTACGGCAGTGGAAGTTGAGCGAGGTGGATTTACAGGCCCAGGAACGCTGGGATGATTTCACTAATGTAAAATATGAAATGCTGAAAAAAACCCACACAACACATGCGCCGTGGAAAATTATCCGTTCCAACGACAAGCACCAGGCGCGACTGAACGCCATGAAGGTTATTCTGAATTCGGTTCCCTACGACCGTCTCGATCAGGAGCTGGATTTTGTCCCTGACCCGGGCATTGTCATTTCCGGTGCCAGGGAGCTGGAGAAAATGGAAGCACAGCGACTGCGCGGCGGAAAATTCCTCGCCTAGAACTCCAGGGTAACGGAAGCCCGGAAAGCAGTAACACGATAGCCGTAGACTACTGAGAGAAGGGCTTTTATCCTTCCCCTGCCCACCCGTCATTGCGTGGGCGTGAAACAGGCAAGGATCAGGATGAAGCTACACATATTGGGTATATGCGGCACTTTCATGGGGGGACTGGCGATTCTTGCGCGCCAGGCCGGCTTTGAGGTGGAAGGCTCGGATGCCAATGTCTATCCGCCGATGAGCGATCAGTTGCGTGAGCAGGGTATTGTGCTGAAAGAGGGCTACATGCCCGGGCACCTCGATCCACCACCCGACCAGGTGGTGGTGGGTAATGCCATGAGTCGTGGCAACCCGGCGGTTGAGGTGATGCTTGACCGTGGTCTGCGCTACACCTCGGGGCCACAGTGGCTGGAAGATCACTTGTTGCAGGATCGCTGGGTGCTGGCAGTAGCCGGTACGCATGGCAAGACCAGCACGGCGAGCATGCTGGCGTGGATACTGGAATACGCAGGCTTGCAGCCGGGTTTTCTGATTGGCGGTGTGCCGGGTAACTTCGGCGTTTCTGCCCGGCTGGGCGAATCACCTTTCTTTGTGGTTGAAGCCGACGAATACGACACGGCGTTTTTTGACAAACGCTCCAAGTTTGTACACTACCGGCCGCGCACGGTGATTCTGAACAATCTCGAGTTTGACCACGCAGATATTTTTCCTGACCTTGCTGCCATCCAGCGTCAGTTTCACCACCTTATCCGGATCGTGCCCGGAAACGGGCTGCTGGTGGTCAATGCCAATGACGGTAATCTGGCCGAGGTGCTGGCAATGGGCAGCTGGACACCCGAGGAGACGGTGTCTGTGGGTGATTTCCCGGCGCGCTGGCAGGCCGGTTTGCTGGCCGCTGACGGTAGCCGGTTTACTGTCCTGCTGGAGGGTAAGCCGCAGGGCGATGTCAACTGGACACAGCTTGGCGAGCACAATGTACATAACGCACTGTCGGCCATCGCGGCGGCCCGGCATGTGGGTGTCCCGGTTGCACAGGGTATCGAGGCGCTGGGTGAATTTAGTGGTGTGAAACGACGCCTGGAAGTGCGTGGCAAGGTGGCAGGTATTACCGTTTACGATGATTTTGCACACCATCCGACAGCGATTGCGACAACACTGCAAGGCTTGCGCCAGCACGCGGACGGGCGTTTGCTGGCCATCTTCGAGCCACGTTCCAACACCATGCGCATGGGTGTGCACCGCGAATCACTGGCAGAGTCGTTGTCGGCTGCCGATGGGGTTTGGTTGTTTGAGCCGGAAAACCTGGGCTGGAATATCAGTGACGTATCAGCACATATCAGGGCGCCGGTTGCAGTGGCTGGCGATATTGATGTCCTGGTGGATTCGGTAATAGCAGCAGTGCAGCCTGGTGACCGGCTGGTCGTGATGAGTAATGGCAGCTTTGGCGGTATCCACGAAAAACTGCTGACAGCGCTTGGAGAGAACCATGCGTAAAGAAACGCCCTGTGCCCTGGCGCTCACCGGTGCTTCCGGTATGCCCTATGCGTTGCGTCTGCTTGAAGTGATGCTGAAGGGTGGTCAGCGTGTTGATCTGATGGTGTCAGCGCCGGGACAGGTCGTCATCAGCATGGAAACCGATATAAAACTGCCCGGTACCAGTGCCGGGATTCGCCGCTTCCTGGCCGAGTACTACACGGTTGACGAAACCCTGCTGCGCGTATTCGGACGCGAGGAATGGACCGCGCCGCTGGCCAGTGGTTCCAGTGCACCAAAGGCCATGGTGGTGTGTCCCTGCACCACCGGTACGCTGGCCTCGATTGCCGCCGGCACCAGCAATAATCTGATCGAGCGAGCTGCTGATGTGACAATCAAGGAAGGTCGCAAGCTGGTGCTGGTGCCGCGAGAAATGCCGTTTTCTGCTATTCACCTGGAGAACATGCTCAAGCTGGCGCGACTCGGCGTGGTCATTATGCCGCCCAGCCCGGGGTTCTATCAGGGTGCTCAACGTATCGATGATCTGGTGGACTTTGTGGTGGCGCGTATCCTCGACCAGATCGGTATCGACAATGACCTGTCACCGCGTTGGGGCGAAAGCCAGGGTGACCCTGAGTGAGCGATGCCGACGAGATCGCGTTGTTCCCGCTCAATACTGTGCTGTTTCCTGGAGGCTTGTTACCGTTGCGCATTTTTGAAGCGCGTTACCTGGACATGATCAGTGATTGCATGCGCAAACAGAGGGGGTTTGGTATCTGTGCGATTCAGTCCGGTGACGAGG
>CAZVBD010000119.1:0-8411 GCA_964625255.1 uncultured Thiohalobacter sp.
TGCTGGAGCGGGTCGGCCGTTTGCCGGATGCCTTGATCGCCTGTGTCGGTGGTGGCTCCAATGCCATGGGCCTGTTCTATCCTTTCCTTGAAGACCAGGCTGTCGCCATGTACGGCGTCGAGGGTGGTGGCGATGGACTTGAAAGTGGCCGTCATGCTGCACCGTTGTGTGCTGGCAGCCCCGGCGTATTGCACGGTAACCGTACCTATCTGATGGAAGATGCCGATGGCCAGATTATCGAAACCCATTCGGTGTCGGCCGGTCTGGATTATCCGGGCGTTGGCCCCGAGCATTCATGGCTGAAAGACTGCGGCCGTGCACAGTACGTGGCGGCAACGGATGAACAGGCGCTGAGTGCCTTTCATGATCTGACCCGAATCGAGGGCATTATCCCTGCACTGGAGTCCAGCCATGCACTGGCCTGGGCCAAACAACTCGCGCCAACGCTCGACAAGGACAAGATCCTGCTGGTGAACCTGTCCGGGCGGGGCGACAAGGACATCCACACTGTGGCCGGGCTGGAAGGAATTAAGGTATGAGTCGTATCGCCACCCGTTTCGACACTCTGCGCAGCAACGGCCGCAAGGCTCTGATTCCCTACATTACCGCCGGTGACCCGCAGCCGGACGTGACTGTGCCGCTGATGCACGCACTGGTGGATGCCGGCGCCAATCTGCTGGAACTCGGCGTGCCGTTTTCTGATCCCATGGCGGATGGCCCGGTGATCCAGGCGGCCTGCGAACGGGCGCTGAAACATCACGTCAGTCTGCGCCAGGTGATGGCGATGGTGAAGACCTTCCGTCAGACCGATAACGACACACCGGTCATCCTGATGGGCTACCTCAACCCGATCGAGGTCATGGGTTATGAAACCTTCGCCGAAGCCGCGCAGTCGGCGGGTGTGGACGGTGTTTTAACCGTGGATCTGCCGCCGGAAGAGGGTTGCGATCTGGTTGCCGCCCTCAAAACACACCGGATCGACTCCATTTTCCTTGCAGCGCCGACCAGCAGTGATGAACGTATCCGGCTGATGGCGAAAAATGGCGGCGGTTTCCTTTATTATGTTTCCTTCAAGGGTGTGACCGGTGCCAACCAGCTGGATGTGAAATCGGTGCAGGACAAGTTGAAACAGATTCGCCGCAACACGGATTTGCCCGTGGGTGTAGGCTTCGGTATTCGTGATGCGGCTTCAGCTGCACAGGTCGCCGCCGTGGCGGATGCTGTTGTCGTGGGCAGTGCACTGGTCAAGCGTATCGCCGCACTGGCAGATGAGCCAGACCGGATTGCTGCGGAAGCGCCGCAGATCATTGCCGAAATGCGCGCTGCGATGGACGCGGATTGAGTCTCTCAACTCCCTCCCGTCCCCGTCCCCGTTCCGTCCCCGTCTCCCGTCATGCCGGCGCAGGCCGGTATCCAGGGGATGTCACGGAACTGGATACCCTATACACAGGCACAGATATACAGGTACAAAAACATGAGCTGGTTTGAAAAACTGATGCCGTCGCGCATCAGAACCGAAAACAAGGATAAACGCGCTGTGCCAGAAGGCCTGTGGTCCAAGTGCCCGGCCTGTGATGCAGTGCTGTACCGCGCCGAGCTGGAGCGCAATCAGGACGTCTGCCCCAAGTGCGACCAGCATATGCGTATTGGCGCGCGCCGCCGTCTTGACCTGTTTCTTGACCCGGAGCCACGTGAAGAAATCGGTGCCGAGGTATTGCCGGCTGACCCGCTGAAATTCCGTGACAGCAAAAAATATATCGACCGGTTGAAGGCTGCCCAGAAAGCGACCGGTGAAACCGATGCGCTGGTGGCGATGCGGGGCCAGGTCGAAGGTATTCCGCTGGTGGCTGCTGCTTTTGAGTTCGGTTTCATGGGCGGTTCCATGGGCTCGGTGGTCGGAGAACGTTTTGTCCGTGCGGTGAACAACAGTCTTGACCACAATATCCCGCTGGTGTGTTTTTCTGCCAGTGGTGGTGCGCGCATGCAGGAAGCGCTGTTCTCGCTGATGCAAATGGCCAAGACCAGCGCTGCACTGGGCCGTCTGTCGCGTGCCGGTATCCCCTTTGTTTCAGTTATGACCGATCCGACCATGGGAGGTGTCTCTGCCAGTCTTGCCATGCTGGGTGATATCAATATCGCCGAGCCAAAAGCATTGGTCGGTTTTGCCGGGCCACGCGTCATTGAACAGACGGTACGCGAAACCCTGCCGGAAGGTTTTCAGCGCAGTGAATTTCTGCTCGAGCACGGCACCGTGGACCTGATTATCGACCGTCGCGAAATGCGTGAACGGGTTGCCTCAATGCTGTCTATCCTCACGCACCACGCTCCGATTAACTAAGGGGCGTCTGTGCGTTTCCGTACCCTGTCCGACTGGCTGGACTGGCAGGAGACGCTGCACCCGGTCGCCATCGACCTCGGTCTGGAACGTGTGGCTGCTGTGGCCCGCAAACTCGACTGTCTGCAACCCGCACCGCTGGTTATTACCGTGGCCGGTACCAATGGCAAGGGTTCTACCCTGGCGATGCTGGAAGCGATGCTGCGACATGCCGGTTATCGAACAGGCTGTTATACATCGCCCCATCTGTTTCACTATAACGAGCGCCTGCGCATCAATGCCGAGGAGGTTGCCGATCAGCGCTGGTGCGATGCTTTTGCACGAATTGATGCGCAGTGCGGTGAAACCTCATTAACCTATTTTGAATTTGGCACACTGGCTGCACTGGATATCATGCAGCGTGATAATCTGGATGTGGCATTACTGGAAGTAGGCCTGGGTGGCCGGCTGGATGCCGTGAATATTATTGATGCAGATGCAGCCATTGTCACGTCGATAGGTCTTGACCATACCGACTGGCTGGGTGATACCCGGGATGCCATCGGATATGAGAAAGCGGGTATTTTCCGTGCTGGCAGGCCGGCGATTTGCGGGGATGCGTTTCCGCCTGACAGATTGCTGGAAACAGCCGCCGCTATCGGTGCAGACTTGCAGGTGTCGGGTCGTGATTTCCAGGTGCATCAACAGGGCAAGGACTGGCGCTGGCAGGGTGTCAGTCGCGACTATCATGATTTGCCCCGACCCGCTTTGCCGGGCGAACACCAGTTAGCCAATGCCGCCAGCGCATTGGCGGCACTCGACAGTCTGCGTGAGCGATTACCGGTGGATGAATCAGCTGTGGTCAGTGGCCTGAAGCAGGTGGTTCTGCCCGGGCGCGTGCAGGTACTGCCGGGCAAGGTGGAACAGGTGCTGGATGTGTCTCATAATGCCCAGGCCGCGCTGGCGCTGGCGCACGTACTGCAACACCGACCGCTGTCCGGCACGACGCACGCAGTGATCGGTATGATGCGTGACAAGGACATTAATGCCTTTGTCGATGCACTGCGCGACCAGGTGGACCACTGGTATCCGGTGGGTCTGGGTTCCGAACGTGCCGTGTCGCCGGAACAGCTGGCGGATCACCTGCGGGGAACACAGCAGACGCAGCCGGTGACGGTCTGCCGATCGGTCACCGACGCGCTGGCGGCATTGACGGGCCAACTGCAAGCCGGTGACCGGATACTGGTCTGCGGTTCTTTTTACACCGTGGCGGAATGGTCCGCACTCGATACAGACTTTGATTAACAGGGCAAACCGGTATGGATAGTCTCTTGAAACAACGACTGGTCGGCGCCATTGTGCTGGTGGCATTGGGGGTGATTTTCATTCCCATGCTGCTGGAGGGGCCAAACCGGACGCTGGTGCCGAAAATGGATGAAATGCCGGTGCCTGAAACGCTTGCCCCGGAATTGCCACTGGAGCGGTTTCCGCCCGTTAGTGAGTCCCGGCAGGCGGAACGCGCTGTCGTGACGGATGCAACCGGTGCCCGCGTGGCAGAGGAAGCCCCGCCCCCGGAGCCGCCGCCATCGTCCAAAACGAAGCCTGCACCAACACCAGCTGCCCCGCCAAAACCCGTCATTGCCCCCGTGAAATCACCGGTAGTCGAAGCACCCGCCACGAAAGCGATGAAAGACAGCTGGATCGTGCAGGTGGTGAGCCTGTCAAACAAGGGTAATGCGCTGGCACTGCGGGACAAGCTGCGCAAGGGCGGTTTTGCGACCCAGGTCGAACAGGTGCGGGTTGACGGCAAGACGCACTACCGGGTGCGCGTCGGACCTTTCCTGGAGCAGGCCGAGGCGGATCGTGTGCGTCAACAGATCGCCGACCGTTTTGCACAGAATGGCCGGGTCATGTCATGGCCGTAATTAATCGTTCGCCTTCGCCGTACCGCTTCGAGTAAAATAGCGCAACTACGTTATCGGCCTGAGAGGCTCCGGAAAATATATGCAGGTTCTGGCTTGATCTGGGTCGACTACTTCATTCTTGCGATTATCACGATTTCTGCGCTGCTGAGTTTGTGGCGTGGATTCTTCAAGGAAGCCTTGTCGCTGCTGAGCTGGATAGCGGCAATGTGGGTCGCGATGTTGTATTTCGACACCCTTGGTCGCTACCTGGCGGAATGGATCGATACCCCCTCCGTGCGCGGTGCGGTGGCGTTTGTGATGTTATTCGTGGGTACGGTCATCGTGGGTGGGGTGGTGAATTTTCTGGTCGGCAAGCTGGTGGAGAAATCCGGGCTGAGCGCGACTGACCGGGCGCTGGGTATGATATTCGGTGTGGCGCGCGGTGCCGTGATCGTCTCCGTGTTGGTGATGCTGGCGGGGCTGACGTCGGTGCCACAGGACCCCTGGTGGAGGGATTCACTGTTACTGATGCATTTTCAGGACATGGCGATGTGGCTGCGCAGTTTTCTGCCGGTCAGCATTGCTGAAAAAATTCAATTCGGGTAAGCGAAGGTCGGGCTTGTGTGTGGAATAGTCGGTATTGTTTCAAACGGGGCGGTTAATCAGTCGATTTACGATGCGTTGACGATTCTCCAGCATCGCGGGCAGGATGCGGCCGGGATTATGACCTGCGAGGGTAGCCAGCTCTACCTGCGCAAGAATAACGGGCTGGTGCGCGATGTGTTCCATACCCGTCACATGCTGCGCTTGCGCGGCAAGATGGGTATAGGCCATGTGCGTTACCCCACGGCAGGTTGCGAGAGTTCGGCCGAGGCCCAGCCGTTCTACGTCAATTCACCATACGGTATCACGCTGGCGCATAACGGCAATCTGATTAACGCCGAGGCGCTGAAACAGAACCTGTTCCGCGAAGACCTGCGTCACATCAATACCGATTCCGATTCTGAAGTGCTGCTTAATGTGCTCGCTCACGAGTTGCAGCGGCGCGGCAAGCTGCGCATCAATGCTGACGATGTATTCGCAGCAGTTTCCGGTGTACACCAGCGTTGCCTGGGAGCCTATGCGGTGGTGGCTATGATTACCGGCTTCGGTGTTGTCGCGTTCCGGGACCCACACGGGATACGGCCGCTGGTGTACGGCCGTCGTAAAAACAGTGAAGGTTACGATTACATGGTGGCATCAGAAAGCGTGGCGCTCGATTCACTGGGTTTCGAACTGGTCGACGACGTTCGTCCGGGTGAAGCAGTGTTTCTTGGCTATGATGGCAGCATCACAACGCGCCAGTGTGCCGAAAAGCCGGGTTACGCACCGTGCATATTCGAGCACGTTTACCTCGCCCGTCCCGATTCCATTATTGACAATGTGTCGGTCTACAAGGCTCGCTTGCGCATGGGTGATGCGCTGGCGGAAAAGATCGTCGAGGAACGCCCGCAACACGATATCGATGTAGTGATCCCCATTCCGGATACCAGCCGAACGGCTGCCCTGCAGCTGGCCAATACGCTGGGTATCAAGTATCGCGAAGGGTTTATCAAGAACCGCTATATCGGCCGTACGTTCATTATGCCCGGCCAGCAGCAGCGCAGGAAATCCGTGCGCCAGAAACTCAATGCCATTGACCTGGAGTTCCGTGACAAGAATGTGATGCTGGTCGATGACTCCATTGTGCGCGGGACCACATCCCAGCAGATTATCCAGATGGCGCGTGATGCCGGCGCGAGGAACGTCTATTTCGCTTCGGCTGCACCACCGGTGCGTTATCCCAATGTTTACGGTATCGATATGCCGACCAAGGACGAGTTGATCGCCCATGGCCGGACGGTAGAGGAAGTGGCTGAAGAAATCGGTGCCGACTGGCTGGTGTTCCAGGATCTCGATGATCTGATCGAGGCCGTGCGCAAGGGTAACCCGGAGATTGGTGAATTTGATTGTTCTGTCTTTAACGGCGAATACGTGACCGGTGGTGTGGATGCCGGCTATCTCGACCACATCGAACAGTTGCGCAGTGATGCCGCCAAGCAGGATCGTCGGCTGGCCGATCACGAGGTGATTGAGATGCACAATAACGCTTGACGAGTGGCGGCAAGGGATCTAACCTCGTTGACGTTGCGCCGATTTGAATTCAGCTTGCGGGCGCGTAATAAATCCGGCTAAAGCGAAGGCGCCTGCCCTCGTCTAGCCGATGGCGGGTTTTTTTTGTGCCCGCAAAACCTGATGAAGGAGCAGGGCCATGCCTGACCACAATGACAGATCGCCGGGGCTGGAAACGCTGGCGGTACGCGCGGGGCAGCACCGTACACCGGAAGGTGAACACGCTGAACCGATCTTCCCGACGTCGAGTTATGTGTTTGACTCGGCAGCAGCGGCAGCAGCGCGTTTCTCCGGTGAGGAACCCGGTAATATCTATTCCCGTTTTACCAACCCGACCGTGCGTACCTTCGAGGAGCGACTGGCGGCAATGGAAGGTGGTGAACGTTGCGTGGCAACCTCTTCCGGCATGTCAGCCATTTATGCGACCTGTGCCGGCCTGTTGAAGACGGGTGACCATGTGGTGTCATCGCGCAGTGTTTTCGGTACCACCACCGTATTGTTCACTAACTTTCTGCACAAGTTTGGTATTGAAACCACCTTTGTTGCACAGGAGGATGTGGATGAGTGGGCAAAGGCTATTCGTCCTGAAACGCGCCTGCTGTTTCTGGAAACGCCATCCAATCCACTCACCGCCATTGCTGATATCCGTGCGCTGGCGGATCTTGCCCATGCGCATGATTGCCTGCTGGTCGTGGACAACTGTTTTTGTACGCCGGTGCTGCAACGCCCGTTCGACCTTGGTGCCGATATCGTGATTCACTCCGCGACCAAGTATCTCGACGGGCAAGGGCGTTGTATCGGTGGTGCGGTGGTTGGCTCACAGGATATTGTCGGCGGTGATGTGTTTGCTTTTCTGCGCACCTGCGGGCCGAGCATGAGTCCCTTCAATGCCTGGGTCTTCCTGAAAGGACTGGAAACGCTGTCGATACGCATGAAGGCGCATTGCGCCTCGGCACAGACACTGGCGGAATGGTTGCAGGAACAGCCGGCGGTGGCCCGGGTGTTCTATCCCGGACTGGCATCACATCCACAACATGCGCTGGCCAGTGCCCAGCAGTCGGGCTATGGCGGGATTGTATCCTTCGAGGTTAAAGGAGGGCAGGCAGCGGCCTGGAAAGTCATCGACAGCACGAAGATCTGTTCCATTACCGCCAACCTCGGTGATACAAAAACCACCATTACCCATCCGGCGACCACCACGCATGGGCGCCTGACACCGGAACAACGTGCTGATTCCGGTATTTCAGATGGCCTGGTTCGTGTTGCCGTGGGGCTGGAAACACTGGATGATTTGATCGATGATTTGCAGCGAGGGCTGTAGGGAGAACCCTGACGATGGACAAACGCACGGTTTCGTATTTTTTGCCACTGTTACTGGCGGTGTTTTGGCATGCCACGGCGCACTCGGCCAAAATGCCTGACAATGACGGAGTTGGCTTTCGGGTGGAAGCCGGTTGCGAAGTACAGAATAATCCGGGTTCAGTTATCTGTGGTAAACAGGCTGATTTTGCCAACACCCCAGCGCAGGAAGTCATCGAACGCCAACCGGCTTTTGTCTGACAGATCCGTACCGGAGGGAACCCGTGCAATGTTTACCGTGCAGGTACTGGACACCGCACGATCAATCTTGTCGCCGTTGTAGTGAGGCATGATAACAAACTGCTCTACTGTCTCGTGCTCATATTCAAACGGACTGGAAATCTGCAAGAGATAGTAATGTTCGCGCGAGGGACCGGGGATCACTGCGATACCTTTAGCAGTAACCGGGTTCTGACCCGTGTACTCGTACGGCTCGTAGATTTCGAGGACATGTTGTTGTGTCATGGGCTTGTCTCTCGATGATATGGTTTCGAGCATGCCCAATGCGGCCGGGGCTGTCAAAGTTAAGGATATCCAGAATCTCAGGTTATGCTGTATGAATAGTCCGCAAGCTAATGTTTAATGAGAATTAATAACAGAACCTTGCTGCTGGGGCTTGCACAGCAAGCCATCGCGGCAGTGCGCGGAAAAGAGCGGGTCAGGGCAGAAGTTGTACAGTTGTC
>CAZVBD010000120.1:0-8176 GCA_964625255.1 uncultured Thiohalobacter sp.
ATGCTGGCGACAATCGGCATCAGCACGGCCAGTGCGACCACCTTGTCCAGCGTGGACTCGAACAGGCCGATTACCCAGGAGGCAAGGAAGGCAGTGGCAAGGTTAACGCCCAGCCATACTGCCCGGCGGCGCGCGCTGGTAACGACCGGCGCGAAGATATCATCCTCTTCGTCCAGGCCGGCCATACTCATAATGTTGTGGTCGGCCTCGTCACGGATGACATCGACGACATCATCGACGGTGATACGGCCGAGCAGTTTATTGTTTTCATCCACCACCGGTGCGGAGACGAGGTCACGATCCTGGAACAGGCGTGCCACATCGATGCTTTTCATGGTGGCGGGGATACCTTCAATGTCCCGTTCCATAACCTCTGCCACACTGGCGTCAGGATCGCTGGTCAGCAGCGTACTGAGCGGCAGCAGGCCCTGAAAGTGGTCGAAGCGATTAACCACGAACAGGCTGTCAGTCAGTTCCGGGATTTCACCGCGCAGACGCAGGTAGCGCAGCACGACATCCAGTGAAACATTGGCGCGTACGGTAACCACATCAAGGTCCATGAGGCCACCGGCAGTGTCTTCCGGGTAGGAGAGCGCGGCTTCCAGACGTTGGCGATTCTGCTTGTCCATGGACAGCAGAAGTTCATGAATGACCGCACCCGGCAGGTCGTGCAGCAGGTCAGCGAGATCATCGGTATCCAGTCCACCAGTGGCCTGCACCAGTTCGTGGGTTTCCATTTCATCGATCAGACCGGAACGTACCTCGTCGTTGACCTCGACGAGCACCTCACCCTGTTCTTCGCTGGGGACCAGTTCCCAGAGCAGTTCGCGCGGGCCATGCGGAAGCGATTCGAGCAGATCACCGATTTCCGCCGGGTGCAGATCCGAGAGTAACTGGCGTACCCTGTCAGCGGCGCCGCTGTGCAGGGCATCCGTGAGCGCTTCAAGACGTTGTTGGGTATTTTTCTGTTCGGCGGAATCCACGCGTAGGGCCTCACAAGCGGTTCAACGGATAATCGTTGCGCAGTGTAACAGGCTGCCTGCCGGCACAAAACCGCAGGGGACAATTTTTGCAGGAGAAAAGCGGTATTACTGAATAGCGTTCAGGGTATCTATGGCATCATGAATTTGTTGTGGGTCATCGCTGACAAGGAGTATATCAATGAGTCTGGAAAGTGTTTTTGTATTGCTTTGGCGGATTGCATCCTTGACTTCGAACAGTGCTGTGGGGGGTACCGAGAACTGGCGCAGGCCCATGGCGAGCAGCAGGCGGGTATAGCGTGGGTCACCCGCCATCTCACCACACATGGCAATGGGCGTGCGGTGCCGGTGCCCGGCATCGATCACCATACGGATGAGTTTCAGTACCGCAGGATGCAGCGGGTCATACAGATAGGTAACGCTGTCATCGGTGCGATCGATAGCGAGTGTATACTGGATCAGATCATTGGTACCGATAGACAGGAAATCAAGTTTACGGGCAAACAGGTTGGCTGAAAGTGCGGCGGCGGGTACTTCGATCATGCCGCCCACCGGCATGTTCCGGTCGAATGCCAGGCCATCGTCCTGGAGTTGCTGTTTGACCTCCTCGACCAGTTCCAGCACGCGGGTCAGTTCGCTGGCGCTGGACAACATCGGGATCATCATTTGTACCGAACCCTTTGCCGAGGCGCGCAGGATAGCTCGCAACTGTGGACAAAACAGGTCCAGGTTGTTGAGGCACAGGCGAATGGCGCGGAGTCCCAGCGCCGGGTTCGGGCGGCTGTAGTCGTCGAGAGCGCTACTTGTCTTGTCCGCACCGAGATCCAGGGTGCGGATCGTGACCGGTAACCCCTTCATGGATTTGATTAATGCCAGGTAATGCCCTAACTGCTCTTCCTCACCCGGGATATCAGAACGATTCATGAACAGGAATTCAGTTCTGTACAGACCGATACCCTCGGCGCCAAACAGGCGTGCTGCGCGGATGTCTTCCAGCAGTTCAACATTGGCCAGCAGGTTGACCGGGATATTATCCATGGTGACTGCCGGTTCATTTTTAAGACGCTTCAGTTCAGCCTGACGTTTTTTCTGTTGCCGTTGCTGACGGCGATAGTCTTTCAGTGTCGCTTCATCAACATCGGCAAGCAACAAACCACGGAAGCCATCGAGGATGATGATGTCGCCATCACGAATCTGTTGTGGTGTTACATGGGTACCGACAATAGCCGGCATACCCAGGCTGCGGGCCAGGATGGCTGTATGTGACAGTGGTCCACCTGATTCAGTCACAAAACCGGCAATACCCTGGTGTTGCAACAGGGCGGCCTCGGCGGGGGTGAGATCGTGTGCAAGGACAATGGCATCCTGCAACAGGTATTCGTCGTCCGGGGTGGCAGTTGACTTTTCGCCGATCAGAATACGCTGGATACGTGTGACCACATGATCAATGTCATCCTTGCGGGTGCGCAGGTAAGGATCGTCCATTTCATCGAAGACCCGTGCCAGTTCATCGCGTTGTGACTTGAGCGCCCACTCGGCGTTGCACTGTTCGTGACGAATCCGTTCAATGGGCGCAGCGGTCAGCATGCTGTCTTCCATCATAAGCAGATGGGTATCAATAAAGTCGGTGATGTCTGCAGATGTTGTTTCAGGAATGCTGTTGCGGATGGCCTTGAGTTGCTGACGTGCGGTTTGCACCGCGTGGTTGAAGCGCACCACCTCATCCTCGATCAGCTCTTTGGGTATCGATGCTTCATAGATTTCCAGTTCACCATCATCCAGTCGTTGCGCGCGGCCAATAGCGATGCCACGCGAAATACCCGTGCCGGAGATGGTGAAGGTCATTCTTCTTCACCAAACCGGTTTTCGATCAGTTCGGTCAACTTTTCGATGGCTTCGTGTTCGTCATCACCCTCGGCGATCACTCGTATCTCCGTACCCTTGGAGGCAGCCAGCATCATCACGCCCATAATGCTTTTGCCATTAACCTCCTGGCCGTTGCGGGCAAGCTTTACACTGCTGGCAAACGATGAAGCCAGCGTGACCAGCTTTGCAGCGGCACGTGCATGCAGTCCGAGTTTGTTGACGATGGTGATGTTTTTATCCTGCATGAAAAGAGCCTTCCAGGTTGCAGGTCAACACACCGTCGCGGCCACCGGTGACCGCTTTGTGGGTGAGTTCATCGAGGTCCATGTCGGGATAGTTGAGCACACGCACCAGCATGGGCAAGTTAACACCGGATACCACACGAACAGTGTGTTGTTCATGCAGGCGGCAGGCAATGTTACTGGGGGTCGAGCCGTACAGGTCCGTCAATACCAGCACACCATCCCCGGTATCGAGCCGGTCTGCCAGCATGCTGGCCTCCTTCAGTACCCAGTCGGGGTCACAGTCTGTCGGTGCTGACAGGGTGGAGGTTTGTAACGGGCAAACACCGAGCACATCAATGGCTGTTTGCAACACGACAGCACCGATATTACCGTGAGTAATGATCAATATGCCGACGTTCACGGCAACTCCCGGTGACGGGTGGTAACGTTGGGGTAACGTCCTTTAAAGTATTTTTGTAATTGCTCAACGAGATAGACAGAACGATGCTGGCCACCGGTACAACCGATGGCAATGGTCAGGTAACTGCGGTTATCGGCCTCGAAAGCCGGAATCCAGGTGTCGAGGAACGTTGTCAGGTTTTCCACCATCGATGTCACTTGCGCCTCACTACCCAGGTAGTGCGCAACAGCCTCGTCACGCCCGGTGAGTGGTCGCAATTCGGGGTGCCAGTGCGGGTTGGGCAGGCAACGTGCATCGAATACAAAATCCGCATCGCTGGGGATGCCGTGTTTGAAGCCGAATGACTGAAACATCAATGACAGGTGGCTGTCTTCCCGGCGTTCCACGCGCTGGTGGATCATGTCGCGTAGCTGGTGAATCGTGGTCTGGCTGGTGTCGATGAAAAGGTCAGCGCGCTGGGCGATGGGTTCAAGCAGTTGACGTTCCAGTTCCACCGCTTCGGCCAGTGAAATATGTTCATTGCTCAGGGGATGACGGCGGCGGGTTTCGCTGAATCGCTTGATCAGTGTGGCGGGGTCGCAGGTAATGAACAGGATTTCGCTGCTGATATCCTGGGTCTTCAGCTTGTCAATTATCTCACTGAACTGTTGCAGTGATTGAGGGAGGTTGCGCGCGTCGATACCGACGGCAACCCGTTTGACCGGTTTGGCGGCCTGTTTCAGTTCGAGCGCAAGGGCACTTAGCAACCCGGCCGGCAGGTTGTCGATACAGTAATAACCGAGGTCTTCAAGCGTATGCAGGGCAACGCTTTTCCCCGAGCCGGAGAGGCCGCTGACGATGATCAGTTTCACGAATGGTTATTTTCCATGAAACGTGCCTGACGTTCTACAAATAACTTTGCCGAATCGAACCCTTTTAGCAGCAGGGTGTGATTGCGTGCGGCGGCTTCGGCCAGAACGGCAAGGTTGCGGCCGGGTGCTACCGGCAGGGTAATCTCGGGAATCTCGACGCCGAGAATGGTTTGTGTGGAACGGGCGCCGTGCAGTCGGTCGATACCGTGCATTTCCTCTTCGGTCATGGTGACCAGCTTCAGCACCAGGCGCAGGTTGCGGCTTTGTTTAATGGCGCTGTCTCCGAACATGGCACGCACGTTGAGGACACCGATACCGCGAACCTCAAGAAAATCGCGCAGTACTTCAGGGCAACGGCCATTGAGCGTATCCGGTGAGGTCCGTGCAAACTCGGGGGCATCGTCGGCGACCAGTCGGTGTCCGCGTGCCACCAGCTCCAGCGCCAGTTCACTTTTACCCACGCTGGGGTCACCGGTGATCAGCATGCCGAGGCTGAAGACTTCCATGAATACCCCGTGCAGGGTGATTTTTTCGGCGAACAGATTGGTCAGGTAATATTGCAGGTAGTTGACCAACTGTGCGGTTGGCCGGGGGGAGGTAATGAGCGGGGTAGAACTGGCTTCAGCACGCTGTTTGATGTCTTCCGGCACAGCCTGCCCGTTGCCAATAACGACCAGATCGGTATTGCCATCGAATAGCTGGTCGATAAAATCACGTCGTGAATTGTCGGTAAGGCGGTCGAGGTACAGGATCTCTGTCGCACCGAGCACCTGTATGCGATTCGGGTGTATCAGGTTGAGGTGGCCGACCAGCGCGGTCTTGGCGTTATCCAGTTCAACATTCTGGATGACGCGACTTTCGCCCAGCCGATTGCCCACCCAGTCCAGCTCCAGCTTGTCACGCAGTGTGTCAAACAGGGTGCCGATCGAGGTGTCAGAGCCTTTCATGCAGAAAGTTGCTGGTTCGTGTTCCAGTGGGCGATGAGGTCGAGACAGTCTTTTGCAGTGCTGTTTTTGCGCAGTTGCGAACAGAAATCGGCATTGCTGAACATTTCTGCGAGTTGCGCGAGTATTTTCAGGTGTTCGTCAGTGGATTCTTCGGGTACCAGCAGGGCAAACAGCGTATCGACAGGCTGGTTGTCGATCGCATCGTAATCGATGCCCTGTTCCAGAGTCAGCAGGGCTGCAACGGGTGCGTCCAGGCCACTCATACGTCCATGTGGCAGGGCAACACCCTTGCCGAGTCCGGTACTGCCGAGCCGTTCACGTCCAATCAGACTGTCAAAAATTTCGCCATCGGTAAACCCGGGCAGACCATCAGCCAGTAGTTTGCTGAGGGTTTCCAGTGCACGCTTCTTGCTGGAGCTGCCCTGCAGGCAGGCAATGCGGGCTGGATCGAGGAGTTTGGCAATTTGCATGGTCGTCAGCTCCGGGAAGCACACCGTGTGCTTCCCGTGTATTAATCTGTCTAAAGGGCCTGCTTCTTGGTTTCGGCGCCTTCCGAACGGTGATGATCCGTCAGCTTTTCCTTGTGCTTCTTGATCTGCCGATCCAGCTTGTCCGTCAGGCCATCAATGGCGGCGTACATATTTTCTTCCGTATCCTCGGCAAACAGTTTGCCGCCGGTAATATGGATGGTCGCCTCAGCGGTATGGCGCAGTTTTTCAACACTGAGCACCACATGCACATCGGTGACATGGTCAAAATGGCGTTCCAGTCGTTGAAACTTTTCACCGACATAGGACCGCATGGCTTCAGTGATATCTACGTGGTGCCCGGTAACGTCTATCTGCATGGATATACTCCTTAGTCCATGGCCTCAAGCGAGGCGCTTGCGTTCATTGGAAGGGGGAATGCTCATCGCCTCACGGTACTTGGCGATGGTACGTCGTGCAACTTTGATACCCTGGTCATCGAGCAGGCTGGCAATTTTGCTGTCGCTGAGGGGCTTGTTGGGTTTTTCTGCGGCCACCAGTTTTTTGATAATGGCGCGTATGGCGGTGGCCGAGCATTCTCCGCCGTCGGCGGTACCGACATGGCTGGAGAAGAAATACTTGAATTCGAATATGCCGCGCGGGGTATGCATGTATTTCTGGGTGGTGACCCGGGAGATAGTGGATTCATGCATTTCCACTGTTTCTGCGATGTCACGCAGTACCAGCGGTTTCATGGCTTCATCGCCGTATTCGAAGAAATTACGTTGTCGTTCGACAATACAACGTGCCACCTTGAGCAGGGTTTCGTGGCGGCTCTGCAGGCTCTTGAGGAACCAGCGTGCTTCCTGCAAATGGTTGCGCAGGTAAGTGTTGTCATCGCTGTTATCAGCACGTCGCACCAGGCTGGCGTAATGACTGTTGATGCGGAGCTTGGGTGTTGCTTCTATGTTCAGGTCCACCTGCCATTTGCTCTTTCGTTTGACAACAAAAACATCGGGTACTACATACTGCGGTGTCGCGCTGGTGATCTGGGAGCCGGGTCGCGGGTTGAGCGACTGGACCAGCTTCAGCACTTCCTGAAGCTCGGATTCACTGAGCTTCATGCGCCGCATAATTTGATTATAGTCCCGATTTCCCAGCAGGGTAACGTGTTCCTGCACTAAAACCAGTGCCTGTTTGCGCCAGACGGTCTCGGGCTCCAGCGCAAGCAGCTGGATCAGCAGGCATTCTGCCGGGTCACGGGCGCCTACACCGACCGGGTCAAAGTGCTGGATACGGCGCAAAACGGCCTGGATTTCCTCGACGTCAACCTCCAGTTCCGGCGCCATGTCGAGGCTTTCGCACAGGTCTTCGAGCGAAACATTCAGGTAACCATCATCATTGATGGAATCAATGATGGCTTCAGCAATCTCGCGGTCTACATCGCTGAACGGTGTCAGGTCGAGCTGCCAGTGAAGATGTTCGTGCAGGCTTTCGCTGTTGCCGACGTGCGTTTCAAAAAAATCCCGGTCATTGTCACCGCCGGGTGCACTGAGGCTGGTGGCACCCATGTCGTAGGTGTCTTCCCAGTTAGTGTCGCCGGGTAGCTCGTCGGGCATGGTTTCAGCACTGCTGGAGACTTCGGCATCGACGCCTTCGTTTTTTGCGGCAGCCGGGTCGGCATCTGCCGCCGCTGCCTGGTCCGGTGCAGATTCAGCCGCCGTTTCGGTATCCGCTTTGGTTTCCTGCTCGTTCTCGTCGCGTTCCAGCATCAGGTTGGAATCGAGAACGGTTTGTACTTCGAGTTGCAGTTCGAGCGTTGAGAGTTGTAGCAGGCGGATCGCCTGTTGCAACTGGGGCGTCATGGTAAGGTGTTGGCCAAGCCGGAGCTGAATGGACTGCTTCATAGGTTATACGTTACCGGTCTCTGTTGTGCAGCGGCTGAAAGGGTGACAGCCGGTTACAGAGGGGCATTCTACTGCATTTATTGTGCCATTGTGGGATTTAGTGAAAATATTTTCCTGCTCACATTCGGAAGTGGTCACCGAGGTAAACATCACGCACTTTCTGGTTCTGGAGGATGTCGTCCGGTGAGCCTTCGGCCAGCATATGACCGTTGCCGATGATATAGGCGCGAGAGCAAATGCCCAGCGTTTCGCGCACGTTGTGATCTGTAATAAGGATTCCAATGTTTCGCTCGGTCAGGTGTTCAACAATACGCTGGATGTCGATGACCGAAATCGGGTCGACACCGGCAAAGGGCTCGTCCAGCAGGATGAAGCGCGGCTCCATGGACAGTGCGCGTGCAATTTCCACACGGCGGCGTTCTCCACCCGACAGGCTCATGCCTTTCTGGTCCCGCAGGTGTTCTATGTGCAGTTCCTGCAAGAGGTTTTCCATCTTATCGGCACGTTCCCGAC
>CAZVBD010000121.1:0-7908 GCA_964625255.1 uncultured Thiohalobacter sp.
CCTGCCATACCATTACCGATTAAAACGAGTTTCTCTTTCATGACTACCGTCCAGGTCTGTATTTGATGAGGGTTTAGCAAGCGCCGTGCCAGCCCACAAAAACAACACTTTATACTTTATTAACAGAGAGTTATAAACTAGTACCGGGTGGTGCATAACGGCTGGAATCTCCATGATGCACTATATTAGTGCATACTTATACGCTAATGCCTTGGCATAGCGCACCCTCTTTGCCCGCGAGGAGCCACCCGTCATCCCACAGAACCGGCCGGGCTTGCAACAATGTGTTTTCCCCGCCACTGACCGGGTGCTGCAAAACGACTGCCGTCACAGCGTTTCAGGCGATTTCAGGGTTTTCGTAAAACGTCCGCCTCGTCTTTGATGACCGCAATTCCCACGGGCATGGCATGCTCCTTGCTGAACGCAGTGGTAATCGCTTTTAAACGGGGAAGGTCAACACCATGCAAGACTCGGGGTTCAAGATATTTTCATTTTCCGGCAAGACGCGAATTTTGCACCTGTCGTGGTTCGCCTTCTTTTTGAGTTTTCTTGTCTGGTTTAACCACGCGCCACTGCTCGGCGCCATGCGCGATACCTTTGGTCTCAGTGACCAGCAGATAAAGACCCTGCTCATTCTCAATGTGGCCTTGACGATTCCGGCGCGCATCATCATCGGCATGCTGGTGGATGCTTTCGGGCCACGGCGAATTTATTCGGGTCTGCTGTTTGTTTCTGCCTTTCTGTGTTTTGGTTTTGCCGTTGCCGACAGCTATGAACAACTGGCGCTGATGCGTTTCCTGCTCGGTTTCGCCGGTGCGGGTTTCGTGATTGGCATCCGTATGATCACCGAGTGGTATCCCGCCAAACAGGCCGGTGTCGCCCAGGGTATCTACGGTGGCTGGGGTAACTTTGGTTCGGCCGGTGCTGCGCTGATCCTGCCCACGCTGGCACTCACCTTTGGCGGTGATGACGGCTGGCGTTATGCCATCGGCTCGACAGGCGTACTGGCGCTGCTCTACTCTGCGGTGTATTTCTTTTCCACCAGTGATACGCCCAAGGGTTCGACCTACTTCAAGCCAAAGCGTAATGGCGCGCTGGAAATTACCAGCCCGGGTGATTTCTTCCTGTACCTGGTGATGAATATCCCGCTGTATACGGCGCTGGCGGTACTGACCTGGAAACTCAGCCCGGCCAACCTCGGCATGCTCAGCGAACCCGTGGTGGATATCATCTACGCAATACTGGCCAGCCTGTATATTTTCCAGACGATCCGCATCTACCAGATCAACGGGCACGTTTTCAAAAAACCGGTACCCGACATCGAACGCTACAAGTTTAAACAGGTTGCAGTGCTGGACCTGGCTTACATGGTGACCTTCGGCTCGGAACTCGCCGTGGTGTCCATGCTGCCGTTGTTCTTCCAGGATACGTTTGACCTGTCCATCGTCAAGGCCGGTTTGATTGCCTCGGTGTTTGCAGGACTGAACCTGGTTATGCGCCCGGCCGGTGGCTGGATCAGTGACCGCTTCGGACGCAAGCGTTCACTGGTTGTCATTATGGCGGGCCTTGCGGTGGGTTACCTGTTTATGAGCTACATCGACAGTAGCTGGTCGGTGGCCGCTGCCGTGGTGGTTACCGTGTTCTGCTCGATTTTTGTCAACGCCGGTAACGGTGCGGTATTTGCGGTCATCCCGCTGGTAAAACGTCGCCTCACCGGGCAGATTGCCGGTATGGCCGGCGCTTTCGGCAATGTCGGCGGCGTGGCTTTTCTGACCGTGCTGTCTTTCGTCGCACCCAGTATATTTTTCCTGGTCATCGGCGGATCTGCCGTGGTGGTACTGGTGGTCGTGATGTTTTTCCTCGATGAACCGGAAGGACATATGACAGAAGTTCTGCCGGACGGAACGGTGCAGATGATCGAGGTGAGTTAATGTGACATCATTCTGACCATGTCAGAACTCACCATCATCGCCGGCCAGCACTCGGAGGCCGGCGCCAAGGACAGCAACGATGACTCCTGCGGGATTCGTCTCCCCGAAGGGGCATTGCTGACCAATAAGGGCGTGGCCGCCGTCATCGCCGACGGTATGAGTGGCAGCGAGGCCGGGCGTGAGGCCGCTGACTCCTGCGTAAAGGGCTTTCTCAACGACTATTTCAGTACACCCGATTCCTGGACGGTTGAAACCTCCGGCGAGAAAATACTTGGTGCGCTGAACAGCTGGCTCTACAGCCAGGGCCACCAGCAATACGGCACACCGAAAGGGCTGGTGACAACACTCAGTGTGCTGGTGATCAAATCAACCACGGCTTACCTGTTCCATGTGGGCGATACACGCATCTACCGCTTGCGTGATGGTGAACTGGAACAGATGACCCACGATCATCGCGTTACGGTGAGTGCGGACAAGAGCTATCTCAGCCGCGCCATGGGAATCGATGTGCATCTCGACATCGACTACCGGTCTTTTGATGTCGAGAAAGGTGATGCTTACCTGCTGACCACCGACGGCATTCATGACTTTGTCGATGACACCACGCTGAAACGCCTGACCATTGAAAACCTGAAGACCCCCGAGGAAGGAGCCTGTGCCATCACCCGCCAGGCGACACGCAATCACAGCAATGACAATCTGAGTGTACAACTGCTGTATGTTGCCAACCTGCCGGACGGCGATGAAAACGAGTTTTACCGCAAGCTCACCCGGCTGCCCTTCCCGCCACCGCTGGAACCCGGCATGGTACTGGACGGCTACCGTATCCTGCGTGAACTGCACGCCAGTAACCGCACCCAGGTGTACCTGGCACTGGACACGGAAACCGATACGCAGGTCGTCCTGAAAACGCCCTCGGTTAACTTCGAGGATGACCCGGAATATATCGACCAGTTCCTGCACGAGGAATGGGCGGGCAAACGCTTGAACAGTGCGCATGTACTGTCTGTGCTCGAACCACATGGCAGGCGACAGTTCCTGTATTACGTCACCGAATATATAAAAGGCAAAACACTGCGCCAATGGATGCGCGACAACCCGAAACCCTCGCTCGATGAAGTGCGCAATATTGTTGAACAGGTCACACGCGGGTTACGCACCATGCATCGACAGGAAATGATCCACCAGGATCTGAAGCCGGAAAATATTATGATCGATGAACACGGCGTGGTGAAAATCATCGATTTCGGCTCGACCAAGATTGCTGGTATCGCGGAGATTACAACACCACTGCAACGCGATAATGTTCTGGGGACACGCCACTACACGGCACCTGAATACCTGCGTGGCCATGGTGGCAGCAACCGCTCGGATATTTATTCACTCGGTGTTATCACCTATGAAATGCTGTGCGGGAAATTGCCCTACCCGAAGGAACTCACCGAACGCAATATCAACAAGCTGCGCTACGTTTCCATCCGCAACCACGACAAGGCGATCCCGGCCTGGGTGGATGGCGCGTTGATGAAAGCAGTCGCCATTAAACCGGAACGCCGTCACAGTTTACTGTCGGAATTTGTCTACGATCTTTCTCACCCCAATGCCAACTACACCAGGCTGGATCAGCAACCCCTGATTGAACGTAACCCGGTGGCTTTCTGGCGTGCGCTGGCAATTATCTTTATGTGTACAACCCTGGCGGCGCTGGTGCTCTAGGTCATACAGCGTGACCCTCGGCTGCCGATAGAGCCTCTTCCTCTCTGAATTATTCAACATCCTTCTGCAACACCTTGAAAGACCGCGAAGTTTTCCAAAAATAGACGTGTCGAAATCCGACTGGATGCCGCTATATATAGCAATGTACACGGCATCAGAACGCTTTTGATGATACAACCCATTGAATAATAAGGAATTAAAGGGATATATCGCCATGCAGGACAAGCCTGCAAAAGCCCGAATCACACGCTATGGACAGCATTAAACCCGCCCATTCGCCACTGAACAAACACCAGCCATCCGGGCAGCATTACCGCTATTCGGCACCGGCATTGTTGTTTGTCGCAATACTGGCAGTGACCTGGCTGGGCGCCACGGGGACGATACAACTCTACACCGGCTGGTTGTACGATACCCTGGTGCAGCATACCCCGCACGAGCGAACGGCGAAATCGCGCGTTCTGCTGATCCAGAGCAAGACCCCCACACCCGACCCGGCCAAATGGCCAGGACTCATCACTCGTCTCTACGAACTGGGCGCGGAACGTGTGGCCTTTGCTTTTACACCGACACCACTTTCACCTGAATTACTGGCGGTGGCGGGCAAGTACCCGGGTATGGTTTTCGCCCGGGAACCGATACGGAATGCCGTCACAGGCAAAATCATCGGTCTTGAATCCTGGCCTGCCAGTATGAATGACGCCGGTGCAGAGGCTTCGATACAGGTCATGCCGCCTGATGAACTGGGCATTCGTCGTCGCCAGCAACGCTACGTCGAAGTTGACGGACACGCTGTCGCTACACTGGCCTATACATTGACCAACCCGGGTAACCTGGACGCCAGTGACACTGACCCTTTCCTGGTCAATTTCCTCGATGGTGGTCTCGGTGTTCCGATTGTCGATCTGGAATGGGCCTTGTCGGACAACCTGGTCCGTTCCCTGGTGGCCAACCGGATTGTCATTATCGGTTTTGCCCGGAATATCCAGGAGACCGGTCTGCATACACCGGCGACCGGTTCTCACCAAAGTGTGTCGCTGCTCCAGTACACCGCGCAGGCACTGGACACACTGCTGGCTGATGATGCCATCCACGAACTGCCGGTGGCTGTGCAGCTGCTGCTCTATTTGCTGATCGTGGCAGCATTCCTTTACCTGTACCAGTCCATGTCGGTCAAAACAGGTGTGTGGCTCACCCTGGCAATGATACTGACCTACATCATCATTGCCTGGTTGCTGCTGGGTTTTGCCGGCTACTGGTTGCCGGTGGTTGAGATGGCCATCCTGCAATGCGTAACTTTCGGTGCAGTTTTCGTTCGCAAGGCATCGCGGGAAGAACAGCTCATTCACCGCACCCTGCTGGACACCACGGCAAAACTCCGTGATCGTGTTATCCCGACCAGCTTCTTTGCCTCTGAGGAACCCTGGGTATATATCGCCAACCTGCTCAACCAGACACTGGAACTGCAGCGCCTTATTTTCCTGGAGAAGGTGGAAGGCGACCACCGTGTCCGCGAGGTGCATTCACTCAACTGCGGGCTGGATGATATCCACGAGATGCGCCGCGATTATCATCGCACACCCTACAGCACAGCCATCGCCACCAATGCGCCTGTTCGCGTCGAACGCAATTACCTGAAACACATAGACGATGAGGAAGTTCAGTACCTGGTGCCACTGACCTTCGCCGGTGAAGTCCTCGGTTTCTGGGCTTTTGGTATACACCCGGAAAAAATTACCCACGAGGAAAGCTTCATCAGCCTGGCCGGCGACTTTGCTGAACAAATCGCCGAAATGCTCTACCACCGCCAGCGCTGGCAGGAAGAACAGCGGCGTGAAAAGAACCGTATGAGTCGCTACCTGCGCGTGGAGGGCTGGGATGAAACCCACCGTTCCTTCAATAACGCCCTGGCGCTTCTCGACCGGCGGCTGGAGGTACTGGAACGGGTATTCGACGGCATGGGCAGTGCTGCCATTCTGTACGATCTGTTTGGACGTGTATTACAGGTCAACCTGCAAATGGAAACCCTTATGAAACGTGCCGGGCTGCGTTTTTTTGACATGACGGCTATCGACATGATCAGCGCTATCAGTGGACGTGATCTGCGGACCGTCCGTGAATACATGCACTATATCGTGGTGGAACGCACGGTCATTTCACTGCCGGCACCCGCCATCGATAATGACCGCTACACCTACATGCTGACGATTCGCCCACTGATCCAGAAACAACAGAGTCGCTTTGAAGCCGATAATGACCTGACTCCGTTCCAGCTGGGCGGCATATTGATCGAGCTGGTTGATATCAGCACCTTCAAGACCCTGAACGATCTTCAGGTCAATCTCGTCGACCAGCTGAATGTGCGTCTGAGGGATGACCTGGAAGCCCTGGTACTGGCAACGGACCTGCTGAGCGACGACAAGGGCGCTGAAGACCAGCAATGGGTCAGGGAGGCCATTACCAGCAAGGCCGACCACGCTACCCGGATATTCGAGGATGTACAGAAATACCTGTATTTCACCTTCGAAGATGCCAGCCTGGAATGCTACCCGATTGATGCTCTGAAACCCCTGGCATCCAGTATCGATGAAATATCGGAACTGGCCAGAAAAGCAGGGATTGAGTTGCACACTGAACAACCTGAATTATTGTGCTTCGTCATGGCTGCACCGCAGAGCCTGGTGGAAGTGTTCAATGACGTTATTCGTGTACTGGTCCACGACGCCAGTTCCGGTAGCAAAATCCTTATCCGTGTCACTTCAACGGAGGGACGTGTGTGCTACCACTTTGAAAACACCGGCTTCGGGTTGCCACCGGAACGCTTGCATGAATACCTGCACGGTGACCTGTCCGTATCAGTCGATGAGTTCCGCGGTTTGCGCACAGCCAATCGCCGGGTGCAGTCCTGGGGCGGGGAGTTCAGTGCCGAAACCGAGCTGGGCAAGGGCATGCGTTTCGACATCTGTCTGAAGGGATTCCTGTGACCCGGGCCGTAACAAACAAGACCCGCATACTCGTCGCCGAAGATGACGGTATGGTGCGCCGCCTGCTCAGCGCCATTCTGGAAAAAGAAGGCCACCGTGTTTTACAGGCTGAAAACGGTGTCGAAGCGCTGAAGCTTATCGACAGCGAACCGGTTGACGCCATTATCCTGGACCTGCTGATGCCGGTTATGGATGGCCTGAAATTTCTCCATGAATTACGCCAGGTCCGGCACATGGATATTCCGGTACTGGTATTGACCGCTTCACTGAACCCGGCCAACGGTAATGAGCAACGTGTCCTCGACGCCGGCGCTGACTGTGTGGCACGTAAACCTGTCAAGGCACCGGAGCTGTTGAAGCTGCTGCAACAGATACTGGACAAATGATCGACATTTTTCCTCTTCACCTGTTCCCCTCGGGAGGACTGTCAGGATCAGTCATCACCAGTGTCTGGGTCGGTGTCTTCGTTGTTGCATTCTTTAACCTGCGTTTTGGCTGGGTGCTGGCGGGCCTGGTGGTTCCCGGCTACCTGGTTCCGCTGCTGTTACTCAAGCCCTGGTCTGTCGTCGCCATTGTTATCGAAGGTGCGGTGACCTACTTCCTGGTCTGGTTGTTTTCGGAATCACCCGGGCACAGGAACCGCTGGAGCAGCCTGTTCGGGCGGGACCGGTTTTTCGCCCTGATTGTTATCAGTGTGGTGGTACGCCTGGTGTTCGACGGGCTGGTTTTCCCGGGCATCGGCGACTGGCTGAACCGTCACTATCACCTCAATTTCGACTACGTCAACAACCTGCACAGCTTCGGCCTGATTGTGATTGCCTTAATCGCCAACCAGTTCTGGAAACCCGGTTTCAACCGCGGCATGATCAGTCTGGTTGTCACAGTCGGTGTCAGCTATGTCATCGTGCGTTATGGCCTGATGGAACTGACCAACTTCAGTCTTGGCAACGTGCAGTATGTCTACGAAGACCTGGCCAGTTCTATCCTGGCAAGCCCCAAGGCCTATATTATTATTATCTGTACTGCGCTCATCGCCTCGCGCATGAACCTGTACTATGGCTGGGAATACAACGGCATCCTGATCCCGTCGCTGCTGGCGCTGCAATGGTATGAGCCGAGCAAGATCATCATCACGTTTGTGGAAGCCTTTATTATTCTCGGTTTGTCTACACTGGTGATGCGCCTGCCGCGTTTCGCCCATGCCAATATCGAAGGCGCACGAAAACTGCTGCTGTTTTTCAATGTCGGCTTTGCCTACAAGTGGTTGCTCAGCCTGG
>CAZVBD010000122.1:0-7903 GCA_964625255.1 uncultured Thiohalobacter sp.
AATGGGGTCGTAAACGGCCGTGTCACCGTGCGGGTGATACTTGCCGATCACATCACCGACAACACGGGCGGATTTCTTGTAGGGCTTGTTGAAGTCGTTGCCAAGCACGGTCATGGCAAACAGTACGCGTCGATGTACCGGCTTCAGTCCGTCGCGCACATCCGGCAGCGCGCGCCCAACGATCACGCTCATGGCGTAATCGAGATAGGATTGCCGCATCTCGTCTTCCAGGTTGACCGGAAGCACTTCTTTGGCGAAATCAGACATGAAACTCAACCCGGGACCCGGCCTGGTCGCCGGTTCCGTCATAATGAATGTGAAGCGACCTGAGACGCGCAGAAACGCCCAGAGCGCCTAAAAGCCGAATACTACCACACATGGGCCTACCACTGCATCTGGACAATTCGTGCTGAGAACGGCTGAGAGAGCGCCTGAGAGGTGTACCGTCAAATTTCCGCCTATATCAAACAGTCTCCCTCTATTACGACGGGAGGGATGTCATAAGGGAACGCATTTTGTCGCGATCCGGGCGCTCGACAACGCCGCGTTCAGTCACGATGACATCGACCAGTTCCGCCGGTGTGATATCAAACACGGGGTTCCAGGCTTGCGCGCCAGCCGCAGCCACGGGCTGACCGCCCGCCTGCAACACTTCCACCCCCGCGCGTGCTTCAATCGGGATATCAGCGCCGCTGGCCGTATTCATATCCACGGTAGAGGACGGCGCGACCACCATGAACTTCACATTGTGGTAACGGGCCGCCACCGCCGTGGCATAGGTGCCGATCTTGTTGGCAACATCGCCATTGGCCGCAATCCGGTCGGAACCGACAATGACCCATTGCACCTTGCCCTGTTGCATCAGCCAGGCTGCGGCAGCGTCAACCAGCAAGGTGACCGGAATACCATCCTGCATCAGCTCCCAGGCCGTCAGCCTCGCCCCCTGCAACCAGGGACGCGTTTCGTCAGCGTAGACCGCATCAAGTTTTCCGTCGGCCCAGGCACTGCGTATCACACCCAGCGCCGTCCCGTAGCCACCGGTCGCCAGCGCCCCGGCATTACAATGTGTCAATACGCCACTTCCGGCATCAATACGGGCGGCACCCAGCTCACCCATGGTACGGTTGGCAGCAATGTCTTCCTCATGGATTATCCGCGCTTCGGCCAGCAACGCCGGTACCGGGTCACCCTCCAGCGATTCCGCCAGACGCTGCATGCGTTCAACTGCCCAGGCAAGATTCACCGCAGTAGGACGCGCCTGTGCAAGTTGCCGCATGTCACCTGCGAATGCCGCCCTCCAGTCAGAAGGTTGAGCGGCATAAGATGCGCGCGCCGCCAGCACCGCACCGTAGGCCGCCGTAATACCAATCGCCGGCGCACCGCGAACCACCATATCGCTGATAGCCTGTGCAACATCCTCACACCGCTCCAGCGACAAACAGGTTTCACGGTGTGGCAACACACGCTGGTCAAGCAATTGCAGTGCATCATCTATCCAACGCACCGCCCGTATAGAATCGTAATCTGACATATCGGGTCCTTCGGCCTTCCGGCGCCACAATCTGGCATGAACGCATGTATAGCGTTATAACACATCATCACGCCAGGCTTGCATTCACGAACGTTTCACATTTTACTTGCTGACCTGCACGAACAATAAACGGCAATATCGATTGCCAGCACCGAGGAGTTTGTCATGGAATCGATAAATATCACAGAACTGGGAAACCCGGATCTGATCCAGACCATCCTGATCCCCTGGGCGATTCAGATCGGCGTCGCACTGGCCATCTTCATTATCGGTCGCTGGATCGCCAGGTGGTTGACCCGCGTCACCGAAAAACTGATGAAGAAATCCGGCCTGGATGACATGCTGATCAACTTTATCAGCAACATCGTCTACTCGGTGCTGTTGCTGGTTGTCATTATGGCGGCCCTCGATCACCTGGGTATAGAAACCACTTCCCTGCTCGCGGTCTTCGGTGCAGCTGGCCTGGCTATTGGTCTGGCCCTGAAAGATTCACTGGCGAACTTCTCCTCCGGCATCATGATTATTCTGTTCCGCCCTTTCAAGGTTGGCGACTTTATTGAAGCTGGCGGCGTCTCCGGCACCGTCGAAGAAGTCCGTCTGTTCGCCACCATTCTGCGCACGGGTGATAACCGCGTAATCATTGTCCCGAACGGACAAATCTACGGCGGCACCATCACCAACTACTCGGCAAAACCCACACGGCGCATCGACCTGGTATTTGGTATTGGCTACGACGATGACATCGCCAAAGCCAGGCAGATTATCAACGACATCATGAAGCAGGATGACCGTATCCTGTCTAACCCGGAACCGGCGGTTGTCCTGGCTGAACTGGCAGAAAGCAGTGTTAATTTTAATGTACGCCCCTGGGTTAAAAGTGGTGACTACTGGCCGGTACGTGCTGATCTTCTGGAAAAGGTCAAACTGGCCTTTGATGCGAATGGCATCAGCTTTCCTTACCCGCAACAGGATGTGCATGTGCATAACGTTGTTTGACTTCTGCCAGGGTGGGTGTGAATGTGCCGTCATCCCGGCATAGGCCGGGATCCAGTTGTTGCCTCAATGGCTTCGTTCTCTGGATTCCGGCATTCGCCGGAATGACGGTTGAGGAAAGATACTCGGCTGCGCCAATGCCAGCCAAAAGCCACACACGCCCTCGACGATTTCACCCACAAATCCACACATAAAGGTATACTCTCCCCTCTCGACCAGAGCACCAACAACAATGAAGCAAACCGAGCTGCTGATCCACGCCCGCTGGATTATCCCTGTTGAACCGGATACCCATGTTCTGGAATACCACAGTATTGCCGTGGACGAAGGCCGCATCACCGCCCTGTTACCGACTAACGAAGCCCGCCAGTCTTTTGAAGCACAAACTACTATCGAACTCGGTGATCACGCACTGATCCCCGGCCTGATCAACGCGCACACCCATGCCGCCATGTCACTGTTACGTGGCATTGCTGATGACCTGCCACTGATGGAATGGCTGCAGCAGCATATCTGGCCGGCAGAACAAAAATGGGTCAGCGAACAATTCGTTCATGACGGCACACAACTCGCCATTGCCGAAATGCTGCGCAGTGGCACCACCTGTTTCAATGATATGTACTTCTTCCCGGAGGTCACCACACGAGTGGCCGCCAACAGTTTCATGCGCAGTTGCACCGGTCTGATCCTGCTCGATTTCCCGACCCGCTATGCCGAAAATCCCGACGAGTACTTTGCCAAAGGTCTGGCGTTGCACGATGAATACAAACACCATCCACTGGTCAGCCATGCATTCGCCCCTCATGCACCGTACAGCGTGTCGGATGACCCTCTGAAAAAAGCGCAGATGCTGGCAGACGAACTCGATCTGCCAATACACGTTCACTTGCACGAAACTGCCAGTGAAATAGAAGACAGCCTCAAACAGCATGGGCAACGGCCGCTGGCACGCCTGGCGCAGCTGGGGCTGCTCTCTCCTGCCTTGACAGCAGTTCACATGACGCAGCTCGAAGATACCGAGATCAGACAACTGGCAGACAGTGGCGCCAGTGTTGTGCACTGCCCGGAATCCAACCTGAAACTCGCCAGCGGCTTCTGCCCGGTACACAAGCTGCTGGAGGCCGGTGTCAATGTTGCGCTCGGCACTGATGGTGCCGCCAGCAATAATGATCTTGATCTCATTGGTGAAATGCGCAGCGCGGCATTACTCGGCAAGGCCGTGGCCGGTGATGCCAGTGCCCTGCCGGCACACACGGTACTGCGCATGGCGACGTTGAATGGTGCGCAGGCGCTCGGGCTGGCTGACCAGACCGGGTCACTGGAAGTCGGCAAGTGGGCAGATCTCGCTGCCGTAAATCTCGGTGCACTGGAAAGCCAGCCCGTTTACGACCCGGTATCACAACTGGTCTACGCGGCCGGGCGTGAACAGGTCAGCCATGTCTGGGTAGCGGGACAGCTGCTGATGCGTGAACGCCAGCTGACTCATCTTGACATTGATGACCTGCTCGTCCGGACGCGCGGCTGGCAAACCCGCATCGCCGCAGGTGAACCTGACCGCTGATTCCGGTATCTTTCACACCATGAACAATGCCAACCCCAATGTCGATGCAGCCGAAATCCACAAGTTCGAGGTATTAGCCTCACGCTGGTGGGATCCGAACAGTGAATTCAAACCCCTGCACGATATCAATCCGTTGCGTATCGACTATATCGACCAGCGCGCACCACTGGCGGGACGCCGGGTTATCGACGTCGGTTGTGGTGGCGGCCTGTTGTCGGAAGGGATGGCGGTACGCGGCGCACAGGTGACCGGTATCGACATGGGTGAGGCACCGCTCACTGTCGCGCGACTTCACCAGCATGAATCCGGCGTGCAGGTTGATTACCTGCAAACGACCGCCGAAGACCTGGCCGCTGAGCGCCCGGGAGCATTCGATACCGCCACCTGTCTGGAAATGCTGGAACATGTCCCGGATCCGGCGTCTGTCATCCAGGCCTGCGCTGACCTGGTGAAGCCTGGCGGTGATATCTTCTTTTCAACCATCAACCGCAACCCCAAGGCCTACCTGCTGGCCATCCTCGGTGCGGAATACCTGTTACGTATGTTACCGCGCGGGACACATGACTATCGCAAGTTCATCCGTCCTTCGGAAATGGAACGCTGGGCACGCGCTGCCGGACTGCAATTGCAGGATCTCACCGGTATGACATACAACCCGCTGACGGGTGAGTACAGCCTTGGCAACGATGTCGATGTGAACTATCTCGCCTGGTTCCGGAAAACCGACTGAGCATGTCTGTTCCGACCCGCACTGTGCTGTTCGATCTGGACGGCACCCTGCTCGACACGGCACCGGATCTTGCTGCCGCCCTGAATGCCACATTGCAACTTAACGGTCGTAATGCACTGCCCTTTGAAAGCATCCGCCCGGTGGTGTCACACGGTGGACGCGCACTGATCGAACTTGGCTTTGGCCTCGATCCGCAACACCCTGAGTTTGAACCGCTGCGTAAACAGTTACTCGATTTATACGAAGCTAATCTCGCTGTACACACCACCCTGTTCCCGGGCATGGCAGATGTCCTCGAAGCACTCGATCAACGCAACATTCACTGGGGTATCGTCACCAACAAACCGGGGTGGCTGACCGAACCTCTACTCGATGCACTGAACCTGACCTCGCGTGCCATCTGCGTGGTTTCCGGCGACACGTTACAGGAACGTAAACCGCACCCCGCACCACTGCTACACGCCTGCAAACTGGCGGGTTGCAAACCGGTAGAAGCGCTCTATGTAGGAGATGCAGAGCGCGATATCGAAGCGGGTCGTCGAGCCGGTATGCGTACACTGGCTGCACTGTTCGGTTACCTGATGGAACACGACAAACCGGAAAACTGGGGTGCCGATGCACTCATTGAACAACCGGCCGATATCCTTGAGCATATAACACCTGCATGATCCCCTTGCATGATGACAACCCGACTCGCAATACGCCTTACGTCACAATAGGGATCATTATTGTCTGCGTACTGGTTTTTCTCTGGGAGCTGTCGCTGGGCAAGCGCCTGGAACTGGCGGTCTACAGCCTTGGTATGACGCCTGCCATTGTATTCGGCAACAAACACCTGCTACCGGAACTAAACCTTGTACCGGAATGGATGACCATCTTTACCTCCATGTTCCTGCACGCCGGCTGGATGCACCTGATCGGTAACATGCTGTACCTGTGGATTTTCGGTGACAATGTCGAAGATGCCATGGGACATGGGCGATTTCTGGTTTTTTACCTGCTCAGCGGCGTGTTCGCTGTACTGGCGCAGGCATTGCCTGACCCGAATTCCACTATACCCATGATTGGTGCCAGCGGTGCCATATCCGGCGTACTGGGTGCCTACCTGTTGATGTTTCCCCATGCCCGGGTGCTGGTGGTTATCCCGTTCGGGTTCTATCTGCACACCACGCGCATCCCTGCCGGTCTGGTACTGGCCTTCTGGTTCCTGTTGCAGCTGTTCAGCTCGGCCACCAGCAGTGGTCAACAGGGTGGCGTGGCCTTCGGTGCGCATATCGGTGGATTTATCGCCGGCATGCTGCTGATACCTTTGTTCAAATACCGGCACATCCCCCTGCTGCCGCGGCGTTGATCAAACGCCGCAGACCGGCAATTCACTCGGCAAAGGTTTGCCGCCGGCACAGATATTTACCACGGTCGGCAGCATTACTTCATTCAACAACAAACACTTACCGACGGGTTTCAGGGGAATTCAAAAACGGTTCAGAAATTGCAACGTGTCAGCAAAGCATGCACGGAGCACGTTATGAAGCAGTCCACACGTCTACTCTTATTGGTTATACCGGTCGTCATTGCCGCAATGTTTCTGGTTTCGCCCACTCACCTTGGCGCATTCCTCAATCTGCCCGGCCTGATCGTGGTGATCGGTGGCACACTGGTCGCAACCTTTCTCAGTCGGCCAACCGCTGAAGTTATAGCCATCTTACGCAGCTTGCCCACCCTGCTGCGTGAGGAACCGGCATCCACCACAAAGCATGATGTTGACCAGCTATTACGTTTCGCCGCCCGCTACCGGGTTGCCAGCATACGCAATGCCGAACGCGAAATCGGTCGCATCAACAGCCCCTTTGTTCGTGCCGGTCTGCAGCAGGTGGTGGACGGCGCGCCAGAACAGGAACTGGAGAAAACCCTTCGCTGGCGTCTGGCCAGCGTACTGCGCCGCGAACAAGGGCGTGTACAGATCATCAATACCATGGCGATTTTTGCCCCGGCCTTTGGCATGCTGGGCACGCTGTTCGGGCTGGTTAACATGCTCTCCGGCCTGGGCGAAAGCGGTTTGCAGGAAATCGGGGGGAGCATGGCATTCGCCATGATCACCACGGTATACGGCATTATCGCGGCCAACCTGTTATTCAAACCACTGGCCATCAAGATGGAACGCCGCACCAACCAGAACCTGCTACAGATGAAAACGCTGATGGAAGGCATACTGATGATTTACCACAAACGTCATCCTGCACAGATTCATGATGTGCTTGAATCCATGCAGCACGGCAACAGTGAAAGTGCATCATCCAGCCAGCCGAATAACCTGACACTGGTCGGCGCCTGAGCCTTCAATGTCTGTAGCAGCCATACTTTCCCGGGATAGCACGTCAGCGAGTGATGCGGCGGATGATCTGTTCTTCCAGGACCTGGAAACGGCGCCTTCTGTTATGGAGAGCGATACCTGGCTGTTGAGTTTTATCGATGTACTCACTTTGCTGCTGGCACTGTTCGTCCTGTTACTGGCACAGGAACACCAGCGCAACAAAACCATCGACTATAACATTCACGAACAACCGGTACCGGCTGTTTACGAACCCGAACCGGTACCAATAACGCCGATACTGCAACCCTTTTCCATTATTCAGCTACCGGCACTGCCACGCATCATTACACCACTGGCTCAGCTGCGTATGCCAACGCATGCACGGATAAAAAAACCGGCAAAGGAAAAAACGCCTGATGTCAATAAGCCGGTAGCAAAGACGATGAATAAAACCCACGTTGATAAAGCGGACGAGAACACACAGCCATCTGAAACAGCAACGATACCTTCGCCCGTAAACCGGCTGATGGAAGCACTTCACGCCAGCGGGCTGGATGACCGCATCGATATCCAGACCCACACCGACAGCCTGCACCTCGACATTGCCGACAGCATCCTGTTTGCACCGGCTCGCACCCGGTTGACTGAAAGCGGGATTACGCTGCTCGGTGAACTGGCCGCCACACTGAAAACCCTGCCCTGGTCACTGGCCGTGGAAGGTCATACCGATAACATCCCGATAGAAACGGCACGCTTCCCGTCCAACTGGGAGCTATC
>CAZVBD010000123.1:0-6399 GCA_964625255.1 uncultured Thiohalobacter sp.
TGGGGTGAGGCGGAGTTGCGCCGCTACCGTGGCGAGCTTTACCTGATGCAGGCGTTGCCGAGTCACGATACGGAACTGTGCATTCACTGGGATCTGCAAGACAGCCTGTCGCTGAATACTGCCGGTGGTGTCCTTGTCGCCAGGCCGGTAAAGGGGCAGGGGCTGTGCCTGCCGGACGGAATGGTAAGCGTGGACATTCGTTTCCGGCATGGCGGTGAGTCATTGCGCTTGCCCGGCGCGAGCCATCAACGGACCTTGAAAAACCTGTTGCAGGAACGCGCCGTACCGGACTGGGAACGGGAACGTCTGCCCCTGTTGTATGCCGGCGACACCCTCGTTGCCGTACCCGGCATTGCCGTGTGCGAAGGTTTCCAGGCACAGGCAGGGCAGGCCGGTTTTGTACTGGACTGGTCGCGGTTGTCGCCGCCTGTGGCCGGGTGACAGCGTTCAGTCGCCGGACACGGCTTTCTGAATCAACGGGATCAAGGGTTCCGGTAGCTGGAGCTTGCCGGACAGCGCAAATTCATGCGCCTGCGGTGACATCTTTCGCCAGGTCTTGCGGATGATGTCCAGCCATTTGGCCTCATCGTACTCCGGGTGCCGGGCGGCAAAGCCTGCCATATAATGTTCAATGAATACCAGGCTGGCCACGTCTTCCAGGAGCTGGGTGTCGGGGTTGGTCTTGATGCTTTGCTTGCCCACCGCCTGTTTGACCCTTTCGATCGTTTCTTCACTGCAACCGGCCTGCGCCAGTAAACCGGCGGCTGTCTCGGCGTGGAATTTGTACAGATCCTTGCGCCAGTGCAGGTAACCCTTGCGGTCGGCCGGATAGGCGTCGCGGGGTGATTTCCAGCGCTCGATATGCTGAGCGCGCACGGCCAGTTGCATCGCTTCGTCGGCATCGGGCCTGTAGCGTTGCAGCATGTCGGACATGCGTTGCGAGTAGAGCAGTTCCTTCGGGCAGGTGGTTCCTTCTGCCGTTTCCGCGTTGGGGTCTTCGCGATTGGCCGCATCGATCAACTCGATGGCCGTGTTGAATGTCTGGCTTTGTGACATGTGTGTTCTCCGTAGTCAGGGGCGTCATGTTACAGGCGGTTTTGCCTGTTTGAATAGTGCTGATGTCATCTGTTCGGGGAATCCGCAAGCATCGGGGGGATTCTTCATAAAAGACCGTGTTGCGGATTGTTTCAGTCCGGGGATTCTGGTAGTCTGGCTTCCCGTCCAGACGTTGTTTTCAGCGTTGTTTTCTCCAGCATTTTTCGGAGCTTCATGACCCGATTTATATTCATAACTGGCGGTGTGGTTTCCTCTTTGGGGAAAGGCATCGCTGCCGCTTCCCTTGGCGCATTGCTCGAAGCCCGGGGCCTCAAAGTCACCATGATGAAGCTCGATCCCTACATCAATGTGGATCCGGGCACCATGAGCCCGTTCCAGCATGGTGAGGTGTTCGTCACCAATGACGGCGCCGAGACCGACCTCGACCTGGGTCACTATGAGCGCTTTATCCGCACCACCATGGGCAAGCGCAATAACTTTACCACCGGTCAGATCTACGAAGCGGTGATCCGCAAGGAACGCCGTGGCGACTATCTTGGCGGGACAGTGCAGGTTATTCCGCACATTACTGACGAAATCAAACGCTGCATTCACGCGGGTGCCGAGGGTGCCGATATCGCCATGGTGGAAATTGGCGGTACGGTGGGTGATATTGAATCCCTGCCATTCCTTGAAGCCATCCGCCAGATGGGTGTTGAGCTGGGCCATCAGAAAGCCCTGTTCATGCACTTGACGCTGGTGCCCTACATTGCGGCCTCGGGCGAGATTAAAACCAAACCCACCCAACACTCGGTGAAAGAGTTACGTTCCATCGGTATTCAGCCGGACGTATTGCTGTGCCGCTCGGATCGCCCGTTACCGGTCGATGAACGACGCAAGATTGCACTGTTTACCAATGTGCCGGATCGCGCCGTTATTTCCGCCGTGGATGTGGACAGTATTTACAGGATTCCACTGCTGCTTAATCAACAGCACCTCGACGATACCGTGCTTGATCTGATGGGTCTCGAGCTTCCGGAAGCTGATCTTTCCGACTGGAAGGATGTGGCGGAACGACTGGAACATCCCGAACGCGAAGTCACGGTGGCCATGGTCGGCAAGTACGTTAACCTGACTGAATCCTACAAATCATTATCTGAATCACTGATACATGCCGGCATCCAGACCCGCACCCGGGTAAAAATCCGTTATGTGGATTCCGAGGTTATCGAACAGAACGGCCTGGAGATACTGGGCAAGGCCGATGCCGTGCTGGTGCCAGGCGGTTTTGGTGAACGTGGGGTGGAAGGCAAGGTTATGGCGGTGCGCTATGCCCGTGAACACGGCATTCCCTACCTGGGTATCTGCCTGGGCATGCAGGTGGCGGTGATTGAATTTGCCCGCAATGTTGCAGGGCTGTCAGAGGCGCAGAGCACCGAATTCCGCAAGGACACCGTGCACCCGGTTATCGGCCTGATTACCGAGTGGCAGGATGAGGCCGGTAATATCGAGCGCCGTGATGAAGACAGCGATCTTGGCGGTACCATGCGGCTCGGCGGACAGACCTGCAAACTGATACCCGGTACGCTGGCGCACAAGGTGTACGGCAAGGATGAAATCGTGGAACGGCATCGACACCGCTATGAGTTCAATAATCACTATCGGGAAACCCTGGAGAAGGCCGGTATGACCGTCGGTGGTACCTCCGTGGATGGCAGCCTGGTCGAGATGGTCGAAATCAGTGATCACCCCTGGTTCCTGGCCTGCCAGTTCCACCCCGAATTCACCTCTACACCACGCGACGGCCATCCGCTGTTTACCAGCTTTATTGAAGCGGCCATCGAACATCGCAGCGGTGTGTCCATGCCTGCCGACCAGCCCAGTCTGGTTCGTGCAGATGCCTGATATTCAACGACGACAAGGTTTCTGAGCCATGAAATTATGCGGATTTGAAGTGGGGCTGAATGCCCCCTTTTTTCTGATTGCCGGTCCCTGCGTGATCGAAAGTGAGGCGCTGGCGTTGTCCACGTCTGCCGAGCTGAAAAAGATCACAACCGAACTGGGTATACCCTTCATCTACAAGTCGTCTTTCGACAAGGCCAACCGTTCTTCTGCGGACAGTTTCCGCGGTCCGGGTATTGAGGAAGGGTTGCGTATTTTGCAGAAGGTAAAGGACGAAATCGGTGTACCGGTGTTAACCGATGTACACGAAGACACGCCGCTGGATGAAGTGGCCAGTGTGGTTGACGTGCTGCAAACACCGGCTTTCCTGTGTCGTCAGACCAACTTTATTCAGAACGTGGCGCGTACCGGCAAACCGGTCAATATCAAGAAGGGCCAGTTCCTGGCGCCTTGGGATATGAAGAACGTTGTCGACAAGGCGCGTGCAGCCGGTAACGACCAGATCATGGTGTGCGAGCGTGGTGTTTCGTTTGGCTATAACAACCTGGTGTCCGACATGCGTTCGCTGGCTGTGATGCGCAACACCGGTGCGCCAGTGGTGTTCGATGCGACGCACTCGGTTCAGTTACCGGGTGGCCAGGGCAATGTGTCCGGCGGACAACGTGAGTTTGTGCCGGTGCTGGCGCGAGCAGCGATGGCAGCCGGTGTATCAGGCGTGTTCATGGAAACGCATCCCGATCCTTCCAAAGCCTTGAGCGACGGGCCAAATGCCTGGCCGCTGGGGCAGATGAAGGATTTGCTGGAGACATTGAAGATACTGGACGACACGGTAAAATCGCGGCCGTTTGCGGAGACAGAGTTGTTACAGGATTAGTGGAATTTCTAGCGCGTCATGCCGGCGCAGGCCGGCATCCATTGGCTGAACTGTATGGATTCCGGCATTCGCCGGAACGACGAGTAATCTAGAAATAACTCAAAATATTATATATAACCTTTTGTATCTGGAGTAGAAATGGCTAAGATTACCGATGTCCGAGGCAGGGAGATCCTGGACTCACGTGGCAACCCTACCGTTGAGGCGGACGTGTTGCTGGACGATGGTTCGATGGGGCGCGCGGCGGTACCGTCCGGTGCTTCAACGGGTTCTCGGGAAGCGGTCGAGTTGCGGGACGGTGATGACTCACGCTACCAGGGCAAGGGCGTGCTGAAGGCCGTTGGCAACGTCAATGGTGAACTGCGCAATGCGGTGACCGGGATGGACGCGGCAGATCAGGCGGCGCTGGATCAGGCGATGATTGATCTGGACGGTAGCGAGAACAAGGGTCGATTGGGTGCCAATGCCTTGCTGGCGGTATCACTGGCAGCAGCACAGGCCGAAGCGCGTGCGAATAACCTGCCGCTGTACCGTCACCTGAACGGGGATGGACCTTACGTGTTGCCGGTGCCGATGATGAACATCATCAACGGTGGTGCGCATGCGGACAACAGTGTGGATCTGCAGGAGTTTATGATCCTGCCGGTGGGTGCGGACAGTATCCGTGAGGCCGTGCGCTATGGCGCTGAAATTTTTCATGCACTCAAATCTGTGCTCCATGGTCGTGGACTGAGTACGACGGTGGGTGATGAAGGCGGTTTTGCGCCCAACCTTTCATCCAACGAGGCGGCTATTGAAGTGATTCTTGAGGCCATCGACAAGGCCGGCTTCAAGGCAGGCGAGGATATTTTCCTCGGTATTGACGCCGCCAGTTCCGAGTTTTACCGGGACGGTCGTTACCAGCTGGATTCAGAAGGCAAGTCGTTTGATGCCGAGGGTTTTACCGATTTCCTGGCCAGTTGGGTTGATCAGTATCCCATCCTGTCGATTGAGGACGGCATGGACGAGAGTGACTGGGCCGGCTGGAAAGTGCATACGGAGAAGCTTGGCGACAAGATTCAGCTGGTGGGCGATGATTTGTTTGTGACCAACACCGACATCCTGCAGCGTGGCATTGATGAACACATCGGAAATTCAATTCTGATCAAGCCGAACCAGATTGGTACGCTGACTGAAACCCTGGCCGCCATCGACATGGCCGCCAAAGCTGGTTTCACGGCGGTTGTCTCACACCGCTCGGGTGAAACCGAGGATGTGGTCATTGCCGACATTGCCGTGGGTAGCAGCGCGACGCAGATCAAGACGGGATCCTTGTCGCGTTCGGACCGTGTCGCCAAGTACAATCGTCTGATACGCATTGAAGAACAACTGGGTTCTGATGCCCGTTATGCCGGTCGCGGTGGTTTCAATCAGTTTGCCTCCTGATCCCGCCCAGCGCGGCCTGATATGCGCTGGCTGATCTGGCTGCTGGTCATTCTGCTGATGCTGTTACAGTACCGCCTGTGGGTGGGAGACGGCAGTCTGGCGGAGGTCTGGGATCTCTACCAGCAAGTCGAGACCCAGAAGGCCGAAAACCGCGAACTGCGCGAACGCAACCAGGCGCTGGATGCAGAAGTGAAGGATCTCAAACAGGGACTGGAAGCCATCGAGGAACGTGCACGAGAAGAACTGGGCATGACCCGAGACGACGAGACCTTCTACCAGATTATCGAGGAACCAAAAGCCGGCAATGAGTGAATCAGTGGCTTACTGGGCCGTGGTGCCGGCAGCCGGCAGCGGTCGTCGTATGGGGGCCAAAATCCCCAAACAGTTATTGGGTCTGGGTCAACAGACGGTGCTCGAACACAGTCTTGATGCGTTGTACGGTATTCCTGTATTAGCCGGTCTGGTCCTGGTCAGTCAGGAGGATCCGGACATTAAAGCCATCGCCACGCGTTACAGCGAATTCCGGCTGATCCATGCACCGGGAGGGGCTGAACGCTGTCATTCCGTGCTGAACGGTTTGCAGGCACTGGCCGGTGTAGCATCGGATAACGACTGGGTGCTGGTGCATGATGCGGCGCGTCCCTGTGTGCGCATGGCAGACCTCCACAAGCTGATTGAGGCATTGTCCGGCCACTCCGTTGGCGGACTTCTGGGTGTGCCGGCACACGACACCATGAAGCGGACCAATGCCGATGATGCCATACAGTCTACTGTGCCACGGCAGGACTTGTGGCATGCACAGACACCGCAGATGTTCCGTCTTGGTCATCTTCGCGAGGTACTGGAAGCGGCGCTGCGCGATGACTTTGAAGTGACTGACGAAGCGTCTGCCATGGAGCACGCCGGTGAGCAGCCGCTGATGGTGGAAGGTCATGCCGACAACCTTAAAATCACCCGCCCGGAAGATTTACCGCTGGCGGAGTTGTACCTGCAACAACAGGGGCGCTTATGAGAATCGGGCAGGGGTTTGATGTGCACGCCTTCGAGGCGGGAGGGCAACTGGTGCTGGGCGGTGTTGAAGTCCCGCACACGCAGGGACTGAAAGCGCATTCCGATGGCGATGTTTTGTTGCACGCCCTGTGTGACGCACTGCTTGGTGCTGC
>CAZVBD010000123.1:6499-7877 GCA_964625255.1 uncultured Thiohalobacter sp.
AAGGCAACGACGACCGAGCACCTCGGGTTCACTGGCCGCCAGGAAGGTATTGCGGCTTTCGCCGTGGTTCTGCTGGATGAATGAGCCCCTTCCGTTGATGCTGCCGCGTGCGTACGGCGGTGCGCTCGGGGCAGGTATTATTCGCACTGTCCCGGAAGACTTTCAGGTGAGCGAGATTCCGCTGCTCGCCCCGGACGGGGAGGGTGAACACTGCTGGTTACACATCCGCAAGCGCAACAGCAACACGGCCTGGGTCGCGAAACAACTGGCGGAGTTCGCTGGTGTGGCGCCAAACGCGGTGAGTTATGCAGGAATGAAAGATCGTCACGCCGTCACTGAACAATGGTTCTCGGTGCAACTGCCCGGACGCGCCGATCCGGACTGGCAGGCGATCAGCTCGGACGAGTTTAAGGTACTGGACGCCGGGCGTCACAGCCGTAAATTAAAAACCGGCGCGTTGCGCGGTAACCGGTTCCAGATTCGCATTCGGGGTGTTGCGGCTGATCCCGGGCAGGTCGAGGAGCGTTTGCAACAATTGACGCAAGGTATGCCCAATAGCTTCGGGCCACAGCGTTTCGGGCGAAATGGCGATAACCTGGTCCAGGCTGAACGCATGCTGGCACGACCCCGGGCACGCATCTCACGCAGCAAGCGCAGTATCGGGTTGTCATCGGTCCGTTCCGCTTTATTCAACTGTGTGCTTTCAGCGCGTATCGAGGCGGGCAACTGGAACCAGCCTGTGACCGGCGATGCCTTTCAACTGCAAGGCAAATCGGCGGTGTTTTCAACCGACACGATTGATGCGGACATCACATCACGTTGCGCCGGTGGTGATATTCACCCGACCGGTCCCCTGTGCGGCAGTGGTGATGTGATGGTGACCGGTGAAGCCGCCGCACTTGAAGAGACTGTACTGGCGCCGTACGGTGACTGGATCGAAGGGCTGGATGCCTTTCGCATGAACCATGCGCGCCGTGCATTGCGGGTGATACCCGGTGACCTGGCCTGGACACAGGATGCGCAGGATCAATGGCTGCTATCCTTCAGCCTGCCGGCCGGCAGCTATGCCACCAGCCTGCTGCATGAAGTGTTCGAGGTGAAGACAGCGGATGAACAACCTGCATGACGCTATAACTGAAGTCCGGCAACGTATTGCCGAGGCGGCACAGCGCGCCGGTCGTCGTGCGGATGAGGTTCGACTCATTGCCGTATCCAAACGCCGGCCCGTTGAGTCCATCCGGACATTGCTCTCACTTGGCCAGAATGATTTCGGTGAAAACCAGATGCAGGAAGCGATCGATAAAATCGATCAAATTAATGATCCCTCGATCAACTGGCATTTCATCGGGCATCTCCAGTCCAACAAGACCCGTTACGT
>CAZVBD010000124.1:0-7828 GCA_964625255.1 uncultured Thiohalobacter sp.
TTATCTTACTCGTCTTCATCCTTCAATTGCGGCTTGCGCGGGATTCGTGGGTCGTCATCGTCCATCAGAATCCGGTGTGCGGGGCCTTCCAGATCTTCGAACTGGCCCGAGCGAATGGCCCACAGGAACACCCAGATGGCAACGCCCATGATGACCAGGCTGATGGGGATGAGCAAAAACAGGATATCCACACGACACTCCTCAATTTTGCCGTAACCGCAACGCGTTAAGAACAACGACCAGCGAACTCGCCGACATACCGATAGCGGCCATCCAGGGCGCAATCTGGCCGCTGGCGGCCAGCGGTACAGCAATCAGATTATAACCCAGTGCCCAGCCGAAATTCTGACGGATTATCGACAGGGTGCGACGACTGGTGCGAACGGCATCCACCAGGTGTGGCAATTGTTCTGACAATAGCACCATATCCGCACTGGCATGTGCCAGCTGGGTGCCGCCGCCCATGGCAATGGAAACCTGCGCTGCAGCCAGCACCGGCGCATCGTTAACGCCATCACCGACCATGGCCACGATGGCGCCCTGCTCCTGCAGGGTACGGATGCGCGCCAGTTTGTCTTCCGGCCGGCAACGCGCCTGCGCGTGGGTGATCTGCAACTGTTCGGCAATCTGCCGCACGGTTTGTTCCTCATCGCCACTCAGTAATTCGATATCCAGGCCCAGTTTACGGAGTTGCTGCAGGGCTTCAGTCGCCTGATCCCGTAGCGGGTCTGTGAACAGAAAATGCGCCAGCAGACCCGTCTCATTCCCCAGCACTACGCCCCCGGGCAACATCTGGTCTGGTGGTTCAGCCAACAGGCCGGAAACAAAGGCTGCCGTTCCGATGCGATAGCGATGACCCGCAATCCGGCCTTCTATACCATCCCCCGGGGAAGCGATCAGTGCTTCGGCTTCGCCGACAGATGTCGCTTCACGACATAATGCACTTGCTATCGGGTGTTCAGATGCCTGCTCCAGTGTAGCGGCCAGCTGCAGACATCGGTCGTGATCGAGCGAGGACAACAATTCGACTCGTGCGAGTGTGAGCCTCCCTTCGGTCAGTGTACCGGTCTTGTCGAAAATCATATGCGTTGCATGTGCCAGTGTTTCCAGCGCATGGCCACGTGTCGTCAAGACACCAAGGCGAGTCAGTGCACCGGTTGCCGCTGTCACTGCGGCGGGTGTCGCCAGCGACAGGGCGCAGGGGCAGGTCACCACCAGCACCGACAGGGTAATGGCAAAAGCATGGACCGGATCATGCAGCCACCACCAGATGGCTACACCGGCGGCAAGTAACAACAACGCGATGACAAACCAGCCAGCAATACGATCAGCCAGTCTTGCCACCGAGGGCTTTTCTGTCTGTGCGCGATCAAGCAGGCGCACAATAGCGGACAGTACGGTTTCCTCACCGACCTTTTCGATCACCATCACCAACGGGCTTTCGTTGTTTACGGTGCCACCGATTAACAGGTCACCCGGCTGGCGCTGGCATGGCCGACTTTCACCGGTCAGCAGGGATTCATCAACCGAACTCTGGCCTTCGACGACACGACCATCAGCCGGTACACTTTCACCCGGACGAATCAACACACGGTCACCAACGGCAAGATCAGCAACCGGTACGCGCTCTTCACCATTTTCACTCAACCGGGCTGCTGTTGCCGGTAATAACTTCACCAGCTCCTCAGCCGCCTGCCCGGCACGATGACGCGCGCCCATTTCCAGAAAGCGCCCCGCCAGCAGGAAGAAGGTAAACATGGTGACTGAGTCAAAGTAAATTTCACCGTGCCCGCTGATCGTCGCCCAGGCGCTGGCAAGAAAGGCTGCACTGATGGCCAGTGTCACGGGGACATCCATACCCGGGCGGCGTCGCTTGACGTCGCGCCAGGCACTGCGGAAAAAAGGCTGTGCGGAATACAATACAACCGGTACCGTGAGCAACAGGCTGACCCAACGCAGGAACTGTTGCAGCCCTTCATCCATGCCCTCGTCCACACCGGCATACAGGGCGACGGCAAGCATCATGACCTGCATCATGCCCAGCCCGGCGACCGCCAGTCGGCGCAGGGCGCGGGTGCGTTCTCGTTTGTAGAGTTGTTCCTGACGCCCGGGATCGAACGGGTGTGCGTGATAGCCGATGGCGCTGATTGCTTCGAGAATTTTACTGAGCTTGATGCGCGTGTTATCCCAGCTGACACGCGCACGATGTGTCGAGTAGTTCACCGAAAAATCGAGCACGCCCGGCAGGGATTTAACGTGGCGTTCGTTCAGCCAGACGCAGGCGGCACAGACGATGCCTTCAAGGATTAACGAGGCTTCACGCCGCTCGCCGGGCTGCTGTCGGACAAAGCTTTTTTGCAGGTCATCACGATCATACAACGCCATCTCGTCAAGCTGCTCGGGTACCAGATCAGTGGCCTGCGGGGATTTTTCTGTGCGGTAACGGTAGAAGTCGACGAGTCCGCCATCGACAATAGCATGCGCCACGGCCTCGCAACCCCGGCAGCACATAGGTTGTACTTCGCCATCTATTTCAACGGTGTAATCTGACCCGGGCGGAACCGGCAAGCCGCAATGAAAGCACGTTACCTTCCCGGCTTCGTCACTCAAGGGGCTGAGTCTGCTGCTTTGATCGAGGTATCTGCATGAATTTCATGCAGCTCTTCGCCACGTCGTATTTGTAATATCAGCCGCCACGCCCCTGGCCCGGGTAGTGTCACCTGTCCGCGATAAAGGCCCGGCTCCACTTCTTTTAATTGAAAGGCCTGGTCGAGCCGGCTGTCTGAAGGGCGCTGGAATGTTCCACTGACACGGGCAAAATCGATCGGCACACCCTCCCGGTCAATGACCCGAACCTGGAAGGTCTCGGGGCGACCTGCCTGTGGCGAACCAAGCCAGCCCTTGCTGACTTGCCAGCCTCGTTTATGCTGATGTTTAACCTGCTTAAGGTAGGCGTTGTACAGCGCCTCTTTCTTCTGGAAATCGTGCGCAACCACGCCGGGAAAGACTGAATTGACGTTCTCCGGCCGATTCTGTTTTGGCATTAACCAGTCGGCGACAGGGCCGGGCAGCCCCTGTTTGGATATCACCACCAGCACCCCGTCCACGGCGAACAGGGCAACAAAAAACATCACAATAATGGCTGGTCCCCAGTGGAACCAGCGTCCACCTTGCGTGCCATCACGCTGGTGCCGCTCGTGTGCCGAACTGACAATACCGAGCAGGTAGGCAGATACCAGCAGTACTGCAACATACATCGCCAGGACATCAGCTCCCGGCCAGTCGAGCAGACTGTCAATAAACACGGCGGTGAAAGCCAGCAGGGCAACAACGACCGCAGCCTGCCGTCCATTCATCGATGTCAACCGGTAGAGGAGCAGAAACACCAGTGTCTCTACAGCAACGCCGAGCGGTAATGCCAGCAGTGACTGTAACATCAGTTTTTACTGCCTGGCATGTAAAAGGTTGCTGGTGCACTGATCATACCGAGGTCCTTCCGGGTTAGCGGGACGAGATTGAATTCAAAACTGCGTGATCCCTTGTGCCTGTTTCCGCTATCCCAGCGAACGCGGGCGTGTACCCGCAAGCTTCGCTGTGCCCCGACAGTAACGGATGAAAGCCTGCCCACGTCCAGCTCGGCACCGGCCAGACCGCGCAACATGATCGCCAGTAACAGGGGCTGATCTGTCTTGTTCTCGATATGCAGTTCATAGCTGTTCTGTATTCGCCCATCAGACATACGCACAAACAGTGGCTGGCGCACCTGCACCACTGACATCTCTATCGGCGCCTGATTACTGACACTCCATGCCAGTGCGGCGGTTGCGATCAGCAATACCAGCCCATAGGCAATGGTCCTGGGTTTCCAGATCCGGCTTTCAAGGCCCTTCGCCTGTTTCTCGGACGTATAGCGGATCAGCCCTTCGTCCCAGCCCAGCGAATCAAAAATTGTGTCACAGGCATCGATACACAAGGCACAGGAAATACATTGCACCTGTAATCCGTCACGAATATCAATCCCGGTCGGGCACACCTGTACACAGTAACCACAGTCAATACATTCACCGACGCCCTGCTGCTGACGTTGTTCCAGGGTTTTCAGATCACGCGTAACCTTGTGACGACCCGCCTTGCCTTCTCCGCGAGCGACATCGTAGGCAACGATGCGTGTATCTGCATCGAACATAACGGCCTGGAAGCGGGCATAGGGACACATATAGGTGCAGACCTGCTCGCGCGCCAGGCCCGCCATGACATAGGTGGTTGCAGTCAGGAACAGCGTAGTCGCATAGGCGGCAAAAGGGGCTTTTCCGGTAAACCACTTAACGATCAGTTCCGGCGCATTGTCCCAGTACAGTGTAAAGGTCAGTCCGGTCCAGAATGCAACTGCCAGCCACAGAACGTGCGTGAGAACCTTGCGTAGGATTTTGTTGGCATTCCATGGTGCCTTGCCGAGACGGATACGCGCGACGCGATCCCCCTGTACCCATCGTTCGATCAGCAGGTAAAGGTCTGTCCACAAGGTCTGGAAACAGAAATAACCACAGAACACACGGCCGGCGATACCCGTAACAAAAAACAGCAACAGGGCGGCAACCAGCATAATACCGGTCAGCCAGAACAAATCCTGGGCGTGCATGACCAGGCTGAAGAGATAAAACTTGCGGTCAGCAATATCGAACAACACGGCCTGGTCAGGCCCTACATTACGCTCCCAGCGTAACCAGGGCAGCAGGAAATACACGCTGTAGGCAAGCGTGAGTATGCCCCACTTCAGTGTCCTGAAACGTCCCTTGACTGAGCGCGGATAGATAGGGATGCGCGCCTGATACAGAGGCTGACCCGTTGTGTCTGTCATATCAGCGCAACACGCATCCCGCAGCGTCTAAAAGGCTACTGACCGCCCCCGAGTTCATGAACATAGACTGTCAGCAATTTGATCTGGGTGCTGTCCAGGCGATCAGACCAGTGCGGCATACTACGCTGCACGCCATTGACAATAACATGCTTCACTGCCGCAATCTGTGCATCGGCGGTACCAGCATCCGGCACATCAGCAATGGTCCAGATTTGATCTGTCAGGTTAGCGGAACCCTGTGATTTCATCCCTTTGCCATCGGTGCCATGACAGTAGTAACAACCGCCAACATTGGTCTGGAAAATATCTTTTCCACGTGTGACCGAGGCTGCCTGCATCTTGTAACCTGATAACGACAGCACATAGGAAGACACATCATCAAGCTGCTTTTCGCTAAATGTTTCGCTGAATGACGGCATAAAGCCATAACGACCATCGGCGATGGTTGTTTCAATATCTTTAACGGTACCACCCCACAGCCAGTCATCATCGGCCAGATTGGGGAACAGGCCCATCACACCGGCACCACCAGCGCCATGACAGGGCGTGCAGTTATCACCAAACAGGCCAACGGCCATCGAGCGTGTGAACGCCATCATTTCTGCATCACCGAGGATGGTCTGGTAATCGGCATCCTTGACCTTTTCCAGGTACTCACGACTCAGGGTTGCGGACTTGCCTTCCTGCAGGTCTTTCAATAATAACGCCCGCGTATTCCAGGCGGTGGTCTTTTCCGTACCATCACTGTCGATGTAGGTGATGTTATTCAATATGCCTTTGGTATAGCTACTGCCAATCGGCCAGGCAGGGTAGAAAATCCAGTACACCACGGCAAATACCACCGTGGCATAGAAAGACCACAACCACCAGCTCGGCAAGGGGTTGTTGTACTCCTGAATATCACCGTCCCAGGCATGACCGGTGGTCTGCACGGCTGTCTGGGGTTTCTTCGCATCACTCATCTTTTTTTACCTCGCCGTTGCCGGCATTCGGATCCAGATCATCATCCTGAAAGGGCATGTATTTATACGATTCCAGTCTCTGGCCTCGCTGTTTTCCCGTAAACACGTAAAACAGGATTCCACAAAAGGCTACAAAGAACAGTACCAGCGCCAGCACTTTGCTGTTCTCGAACCGGGTAAACCAGAGCAACCACTCAGACATTGTGCTCTCCTCGCCCGCGTCTAGCGGAACTCCACGAAGTAACTCTCGTTATACTTGCTGAAATCAACCATAGTGCCCAGCACCTGGAGGTAGGCAATCAGCGCATCCATTTCGGTAACACGCGAACGCTGGCCGTCGTAGTCGTTGGCCTGCGCCTGGGACAACAGGTTCTCTTCAGCACGCAGTATGTCGAGCTGGTCCGCCACATCCTTGCCGAACTGCGACACGTTACTGTCATATTCTTCCTGCGTTTCCGAGTAAGGCACACCGGTCACCTTCAGTGCACGCATGCGTTCCTGCACATCCGAGTAATCCAGATCGTTTTTCAACAACCAGGGATAGTTCGGCATGATGGACTGTGGAACCACGCTACGCGGGTTCAGCAAATGCGTCACGTGCCACTCATTGGAATACTTGTTGCCCACCCGCGCCAGGTCCGGCCCGGTACGCTTGGAACCCCACTGAAAGGGATGGTCGTACTGGGATTCGGCTGCCAGTGAATAGTGCCCGTAACGCAGATCCTCATCACGGAACGGACGGATCATCTGCGAGTGGCAAAGATAACAGCCTTCACGGGTATATATATCGCGGCCGCGCAACTCAAGCGCCGTATAAGGGCGTACACCTTCGACATCTTCAACCGTATCGTTAATGTAAAACAGCGGTACGATTTCAACCAGGCCGCCGATACTGACCACGATCAGGGTCAGGACTATCAGCAGGCCGGCATTGGTTTCGATACTTTCGTGCTTGATCACTTTATCTCTACTCCGAAATCAGGTACGCGCCATTTTGGCGGCAATTTTGGCTTCCAGTTCGGCGGCCTCGGCACGTGCGTTGCGGATGGTTATATAAATGTTGTAACTCATCACCAGTATGCCTGACAGGAAGAAGGCTCCGCCCAGGGCACGAACAATGTAAGGGCTGTGCAGGAACGCCACGGTCTCCACAAATGTGTAGGCCAGGTTGCCGTAATCATCGAAGCTGCGCAGCATCAGGCCCTGGAAGATACCGGCCACCCACATCGCGGTGATGTAGAGAATGATACCGATGGTTGCCAGCCAGAAATGTACATACACCAGCCGGTTACTGTACAGGCGCGTGTCATAAAGACGCGGGATCATGTGGTAGAAAGAGCCGAACGTCACCATGGCGACCCAGCCCAGCGCACCGGAATGTACGTGTCCAATGGTCCAGTCGGTGTAGTGCGAAAGCGCATTCACACTCTTGAGTGACATCAGCGGCCCTTCGAATGTTGACATGCCATAGAACGACAGTGCGGTAATCAGGAACAGCATGATCGGATCAGTACGCAGACGATCCCAGGCACCGGACAGCGTCATGATGCCGTTGATCATGCCACCCCAGGACGGCAGCAGCAGCATGATGGAGAAAGTTGCCGCCAGCGTAGAGGTCCAGTCCGGCAACGCGGTCCAGTGCAGGTGATGTGCACCCACCCACATGTACAGGAAGGCCAGCGACCAGAAGTGCACGATCGACAGCCGGTAGGAATATACCGGGCGCCCGGCCTGCTTGGGCACGAAGTAGTACATCATGCCCAGGAACGCCGCGGTCAGGAAGAAGCCCACTGCATTATGCCCGTACCACCACTGGGTCATGGCGTCCTGCACGCCCGAGAACAGGCTGTAGGACTTGAGCGAGAACATGCTGACCGGCACGGCCAGGTTGTTGAAAATGTGCAGCAGTGCTATGACCAGGATAAAGGCGATGTAGAACCAGTTGGCCACGTAGATGTGCGGCTGGGAACGGCGCCGGACGGTCATGATGTAGACCGTGAAATACAGC
>CAZVBD010000125.1:0-7713 GCA_964625255.1 uncultured Thiohalobacter sp.
GGCCAGTACATCCTGTAACGGGCGTGGACGTTCTATGCCATACCCCTGGGCGAAATCGATACCACAATCCCTGGCTTCCTGGAGGATACTGTCGTTTTCTACAAACTCCGCGATGGTCCTGACGCCCATGACGCGTCCGATTTGTGCAACAGACTCCACAATGGATCGACTGACGGGGTTGTCTACAATATCGCGGACGAAATGACCATCGATCTTGATGTTATCAACCGGCAGGTTGCTCAGGTATGCAAAAGAGCTGAGTCCGCTACCGAAGTCATCCAGTGAGAAGCGGCAGCCCAGTTGTTTCAGTTTATCGATGAATTCGACAGCGCGAGCAAGGTTGGCAATAGCCGCCGTTTCCGTGATTTCAAAAGTGATAAGGGCAGGATTAATCCCGCTGTCCTCAAATTGTTCTACCACATAGTCCAGGAAGCCGTTGTCGGTTAACGACTGTGCCGACAGGTTAACACTGAATCCGGGTATTTCAGGGCCGGCTTCGGAACCGGAAAGCCCGGCTTCTGCCAGCGTGGAGAAGGTGTTTCTGATGACCCATTTATCGATGGACGTCATTAGCTGGTAGCGTTCAGCAGATGGGATGAACAGGCCGGGCTGGACAAGATCCCCTTCTATCCCTTTCATGCGAATCAGGATTTCGTAGTACCTGTTCAGGTTCTGCGTCTCGCTAATCGGGGTAATTAACTGGCTAAAGAGGACAAATTTATCATTGTCTATGCTCTTGTTCAGCGTCTGAAGCCACTGCATGTCGCCAGTGCGCTGTATGATGTCTTCGTCGGTAGGTTCATAGATATGAATACGGTTTCTGCCCTTGTCCTTGGCGACATAGCAGGCAGAATCAGCCGTCATCATCAGGTCGCTGGTGGTGGCATGACCATGCGTAATAGGGACCAGGCCAATACTGGCGCCAATTTCGAAGGTGTGTTGCTGCCAGCAAAACCGGAATGCGCTGGTGGCATCCTTGATCAGTGTGGCCAGCTTTTCGGCACTTCCCATTGAGCAGTCTTTGAGAATAATCCCGAACTCATCACCACCCAGGCGTGCAAATACATCATGGCTGCGGATTTTCTTCCTGATCTGTAACGTCAGTTGCCTGAGCAGCTCATCCCCTGCTTTGTGGCCGCAGGTATCGTTTACAATCTTGAACTGGTCGAGATCGATGTAACACAGTGCATGTTCGGTGGATTCATCATTCACCTCGATCAGAGCTTTGGATAGCTGGGCCTCAAATTCACGTCTGTTCAACAAGCCGGTCAGGTCGTCGTGCGAGGCCTGGTAGGCGAGTCTTTCTGACATGTGGTGCAACTTGGAGAAGTCATGGAACACCAGGACCATCCCGACAATATTATCGTGGTTGTCGCGGATCGGTGTGGCGGTATCCTGAATAATAAATTCCTTTCCATCATGCCGGGTAAGTGTCAGCAGAAAGTCATGATGGATGGTATTTCCCTCGTTGATACAATCATAGATCGGGTAATCGATCGGTACGTGGGTATTTGACGATATAACCTTGAAAACTTCGTGCAGGGGGCGTCGCAGAGCGCTGGTAAAGGTCCAGCCCGTCAGTTTTTCACCAGCCGGATTCAGGTAGGTGATTGTGCCCGATGCATCGGTTGTGATAACGCCTTCCCCAAGCGATTCCAGTGTCGTTTGCGCCTTGACCTTTTCGATAAACAGCTCATCTGTAGCTCGTTCAGCTTCGTTCTGACGAGCCTGTTGCAAGGCAGAGGCCATGGAATTAATACTTCTCTGGAGCACACCAATCTCACCGCCCGAATCTACTTCAATGCGTTTCTCAAGCTTGCCTTTGCTGATCGCATTGGTCACTGAGGTAAGAGAACGTATGGGCGAGGTTACGCTACGCGCCATCAAGCTGGCGAAGTAAGCCGTAACAAGTAGTGCTATCGCGGTAATCAGCAAGCCATTGATCAGGACATTGGTCTGCTGTTCGATGGCATGTTTCCGGTTGACAATAACAAGTACCTTGCCAATCAGATCTGTTATTACACCGGGGTTGTTTCCTGTTGAAGTGCCTGACTCATAGTCATCGACAGCCAGGCTTGAGTAGAAAACAGGGGTTGTAAATATTCTGAACAGTTTATCGTTATCGGAGTGAACGATTTTATCGAGTTCGACCCAGTCTGGTGGATTGGTGTGCGCGATAGGCTGACCCTGTTCATCCGACACAATGATGGCCATAACATCAGGATCCTGAGCCGAGGCATAGATCAGTTTGGTCAGCGCGACTTCGTTGCCGGACAGAACGCCATATTCGGCGGCAGGAGCCAGCAGGTTGGCAATGGACTGACCCTTGGTATCAAGTGCAGCGTCAATATCAGAGATCTGGCTCCAGATAAAGAACGAAGACAGCAGGAGTCCGGTAATCATCAGTGGAATCAATGTCACCAGAAGGACTTTGCTTTGAATATTCAGGCTATTCATGTTTAGTATCTTTTATGATCGACTGGAGTTCAGGGTTGGTTTCAAGATCCAGGCCCAGTGATTCGGCAACATGTTGATTGATCCGGACATTATAACGTTTTGGGTACTGTGGTGCTGGCAGGCCGGGCTTGTTACTCAGGAAATATGTTTTGATAATGTCAGCGGTCTGCCTGGCTATCTGTTCCGGTGTTGAAAAGATAGACAAGGTGGCCCCGGCATCGGCGTAAGCGTGCGAGTAGGCTACAACGGGCACCCTGTGACGGTAGGTTGTCAGGAGGAAGCTTTTAGCGGTGCGGCGGTTGTAAACAACAGGGTCGGCAATTGCAAGCAGGATTCCGGATTTTTTCAAGAGGTTGTTCAACGCAGGTAACAGTTCATCCTGTTGTTGAACAGTTGCTGTGTGCAGAATAAAACCGCTTTCACGGGCCTGTTCAACAAGTGTATTCTGCTGCTGTAGCGAGGAAGGGCCAAGCAGAACCCCCAGGTGCCGTTGCGTGCCGAATGCAGCAGCCAGAATATGGAGTTGCCGCTTCAGGGGCTGGTCAATATAGATAGCGGTACACTGGTTGTCGGGGCAGGCCAGATTCCCGGTTTTCTCCAGGCCGTCATAGGTGGTCTTTGGAATAAGGGCGTAAATGATGGGTGTTCCAGGGTTCCATTTCGATATGACCCGGGCGGCTTGTCGACCCAGTGCAACAATCAGGTCAAAGGATTGATCGGTGTTTTTCATCGCGCCGGCAGACAGTTGGCTGGCAGACAACGATGTTATATGGGCAGGTAGCAGGTCTCCTGCCTGGAGTTCCAGCCTGGTTTTCTCAACGAAGCGAAGATAGGGTGTCGAGGTCTGGCTGCTGATGAAAAGGATGTTGACACCTGTCGCCGCATGAAGGTGTTCAGGGGTCGAAAAAACCAGGACGGCACTCAACACTGTCGCCAGCATCATCACCAGTGGATGACGAGCACAGTATTTTGACAGCATGGAGTCTTTATTTGACGTGAGCATCGCTTACTATCTATCTTGTGTGGATGCTGATGGAACCGTAGACACGCCGGTCGATGTTGTTTCTGAGGCGGGTGTCGGCATTTCTGTCAAACAGGTTCTGCACGACAAAAGCAAAGATGAAATCTTTTCTGGCTGCCGTAACGGTACGGGCTATACGGATATCAGTGCGATGTTGTGCGGAGCGGATATCTTTGGTTGACAGTTCTTTCATTTTCGACAGGTAGTAATACCCGATGCTGGCTGAGTAGCCTCCGTCAAAACGGTGGGTGGCAAGAATATTCAGCATATTAGAGGGGCCGGAGTTTGCATAACCGGTGCCGTCGCCGCGATTTTTACTTGAAACGTTCTGGTGTGTGTAACTGATGTTCAGGCGGTTCCCGTTCCCTGGCCGATACTGGGCGGACACTTCGATGCCTTTGATTCGGGCAGAGCCGGCGGTATTGAAAAACAGGGCTGTACCGTCAAGACCTGCCGGGTTAGCGGTTTTGTCAATACTGATCAGTTTGTCCAGATCGTCGTGGAAGTAACGAGCATCCAGTGACGTATGTATGCGCGGGAAGTTGCCGACATAGCCAATTTCCCGGGAGGTGATTTGTTCCGGGTCTATATTTCCCGCGTCAAAAAACAGAACATTGTTGGGGATCGCCAGGGGAAAGCGGTAGTCGGGTGATTCTTCAAAGACGAAAGGATCCCGATAGGCACGTGATGTTGATAAGCGCAGGGTATGGTTTTTATAGAAATGATGGTTAATCGATGCGCGCGGTGAGATGTTTTTCCCGCCGGTATCACTTTTTTCATAGGCAATACCGGCATTCAGCAGTGTTTGATCCGTCAGGTAGTATTCTGCATTGGAGAATATCCGGTATGAGTCATTTTCGATGTTATTCGTGGTGTTGAAGAACATGGGGCCCCTTACCTGGTCTTTGCGGGCACCCAGCCCCCACACCAGGCGCAGAGGCGCGGCAGGTTTCAGAATGTTCTGGAATTCAATGTCCCAACGATCGGCGGTTACACTTTCATCGAAATAAAGTTGCATGCCACCCAGTGACGGAATGGGTGTACTGTTATAGGTATTAACTGTCTTGTTCTGGTTGTGATAAAACTGGAATGAAAACTCCTGGTCGGCTGACAGGGTGTGAGTAAATTGGACCTGCTGGAACTGGCTGTAGGTCTGGATGTTGTGATCAGGGATAATTTCGTCGAAGACATTGTCTTCACCTTTTGTGCCGCTATTATGTCCCAGTTGCACCATAAGCACGTTGTCGAGATCAATCTGTAAGTCACCACGGACCGTGATCAGTTTGACCTGCATGTCATCATTGCGCGCATCAAAGCCGTTGTTTTCGCGGTAGGCTGTCGTTACCCGGTAATCCAGGTTTTTATAGGAATCGCCATAGCGCAGAAAGCCTTCAGCCAGGCCATCACTTCCGATATTGGTCTTGAGCATCAGGCCGCGGTCAAGCACAGCCTGCCGGGTAATAATATTGATGATGGAGGTGAAGGCGTTGGCACCGAAGCTGGAGGCATTCGGTCCACGAATGACTTCAATACGTTCGATATCATCGATCGTCAGGGGCAGGTCGGTCCACGGTACACCACCCAGTGAAGGCTCATAGACTGAACGACCGTCCACCAAAACCTGCATCTGGCGTGAGTATTGATCTGACAACACGTGGTAGCCGACTGCCTGGACGTAGCCACTCTCGTAATTGACGATAAAGCCTGGTGCCAGCCGCAGCAGATCCGGGATTTCGGTAAAACCGGAAGCAGTGATCATCTCCCGGTCGATGATGGTGGTTGCTATAGGTGTATTTGCCGGCGACTGGGGCAGGCGTGAGGCCGAGAGCACAATCGGCAGGTCATCCAGAAAGGCCTGCTCCGATAACAGGGCGTCGTTGGCAGCGACGTATGACAGCGGCAAGAACACCAGCAGGAAAATGGCTGACAGGGGTGACGCGAAGGTTGCCTTCGTGCAACCGGCCGCAATGCGGGGTAATGCCCGGGACCAGGGCCTGAAAATACACATGCCTGTTTCTCTTGGTAGTTCTTGGTTATCGTTGCCGCAGTGTGCGGGTAATAGCTCTGTCCCGGAGCAAAGTGAACCCGTCAGCATCTGTGCCTTTGTGCCATCCTAAGGGGATTTTTGTGCAAAGGCAATGTGCCACACGAGATCTTGATATCCGTATCTTTATACCGTCGTCCATGCTTCCTGGTCGATGAAGGTTTCCATCTCACGGATGGCGGGTAACAACACCGTGTCGGCATATTCGCAACCGGTTGTTACGGGGTCTTTCTGTGCTTGCTTGTCGGCCATCGCGGGCCGGTGACCTTGTTGCTGCCGTAACAGTTGCAGCAAGGGTTCGTAGCCGGCCTGCCAGGCGCTGATTTCGACAAAACGTTGTTTCAATGCCTTGAGTATGCCCATACCGGAGTAATCCAGGTCCCCCCAGAACCAGACTGGCCAGTCACCGGGTTGTTGCCCAAACCACCAGTGTTCCAGTTGTTGCCTGGCTTGTTCACTGCTCTCACCGTGGTAGTGCAGGCTGGCCCCCTCCGGTTGCCTGATCCGTGTTGCACTGCCCTTGAAGCCGGCGACGTAAACAAGTACCAGATTTTTGAAAGAGGTTTGTCGGGTGGCGACAGCGTTGACGTAGCTGTCCTGGTTTTCAATAAATAAAATGCCATCTATTGATTCGGGTATAAAAATATTAACCATGACCGGGCGAACCGTAATGTTCAGATCAGGGAAAAGCTCGCGGATCAGCATTTCGCGGTTATCGAGAAACTTGGAGTTGCCCTGAAAACAGAGGCTGCTCAATTGTCGCAAGCTTAATGCTGTGTGCTGGAACTGACCTATACGGACAAAGGCGGCGAGTACCGACGCATCATCCTGATCCTGCATCACGATACGGTGGGCGGATAATCTGTCTGTTTTACCCGGGAATCCGGGCTGGAGGGTTTCTATGGTCTTTCGCCAATGTTGCAGCGGTGAAAAGCCCGCCGGTCGTTGCAACCAGTCTCGCAGCTGCTTTTCCCTCCCTTGGTGCAGGGTAAGTTTTGCCTGGTTATATACGGGGGTAAAGGGGTCGTGCTGTTTTTTCAGTTTAATGCGGATGATCTGATGATCTTCCTCAAGGCTTTTGATCAGATCCCAGAGATGATCGGCCTTATCATCCAGTGTGAATAATGCGGGCAGGGTTTTTTCATTGAGTGCGATGCCGACCGGATATGTGCGTTCAGCAGCCGGTTGTTTGTCCAGTCTGTCTACAAGTTTATTCAGTAACTGAAGGATTTCCGTTGCGTCATCCAGCCAGGCGGGTGCATTCATGACCGGGTTACTCTGCCGCCAGCACTTCGTCCATGAAATCCAGTTCGGCCTGCTGGTAGACGGTGCGTTTGTGATTGGCCCACAGTTGTTGAATCTTTTCGGTGTTGCATTGTTTACGATCCACGATGACACGGGTGTGGAGCTGTCCCCGAGCTTGTTCGCTGGGGCACTTGGCGAATACAAACTCATTGCTGATCAGATCCATGAAAGGGCCGCATTTGCTGGTGGGCATAATGAAGATCAATTGCAGACCCAGGGTTTTGGTCAGGTAATCGATAACTTCCCGGGAACGGGTTTCGTCCATTTTCGAGAAAGCCTCATCCACCAGTACCATTCTCAGGTGATTGCTGCCTTCGGCAAAACGAAAGGCGGAAGTGATGGCGGCCGAACGGATAATGTAGGCCGGGGTTTCCAGTTGCCCCCCGCTGCCGGTGCCGTACTCGCTCAGGGCAATGGGTTCTTTGCCTTCTACTTCCTTGTAGATTTCATATTTCCGGTAGTTGCGGTAATCGCCAATGCGGTCAAGCTCACGCAAGGCCTTGTTCTCATCTTCGTCGAGTAACATTTGCATCAGTTCTTCACGGACCGTTTGCGATTTTTCCGACAGGGTCATGTCAAACAGGTTTACCTCATCACCAACCCCGGGCTGCTTGATAATGTCCTCAAAAAAGCGCGCGTAATCGCGAAATTCCGGAATCCAGCTACTGTCAAAACGAAAACTCTCACGGTCATCGCCGAACCTGTGATGTTGCAGTTCCTTGTTGAGCAGGTCGATCTGGCGTTTGCCATCGTTGATAGCCTGGTGGATGGTGTGGCAGAAGTGGGTGACGAAGGCGTTGTTGAAGCTGTCCTTGAGCTGACGAAGGTTGTCGTATTTATCGACCAGGATATTGTTCTTCAGGCGGTTGTAAACCCGGTCGAGGTC
>CAZVBD010000126.1:0-7696 GCA_964625255.1 uncultured Thiohalobacter sp.
CTGAGTTTTCCAGCGGTTGTCCCTGGCCCTCGCCGCGTTTCCAGGTGTTGCCTGAAGGGGTTGTCGATCGATTGACGAATCTCTGCTGGCGACAGGTCGCTGACCCTGAGGAACCGGTCAGCTGGGAAAAGGCACTGTCTGCTGCCCCCGGCTGGCGGTTGCCCAATATCAACGAACTGGAATCGCTGATTGACTGTAGCATGCACAGTCCTGCGCTTCCGGCGGGACATCCTTTTAGCAGACTGCAGGATGTGTACTGGTCTTCCACGACCAGCCTTTATGAACCGGACTGGGCGTGGGCGCTCTACCTGGACAAGGGTGCGGTGGGTGTCGGGCAGAAGCGGCAGGCGAGATTTCACACCTGGCTCGTGCGAGACCGGGGTACCGGGGCGTGCGCTGTTGAGTGATTGCATGGCAAGCGTCTCGTTACAGGTAACGCAAATAAAACAGGTACAGTCGCTCAAACAGGTTCTTGACGGCAATGAGTTTGCGCGAATGACGCGGAAAAATATTCCAGAACGGAGGCTTGTTGTCACTGGAAGCGTGCAGCCACATCGCATCGTTTTCCATGTTCAGAATGCAGGAAAGTTCGAAGCGGTAGGTGTGCGAGGGTTGCTGGCCGCTTAATACAGCGTGCATGTTTTTCGCCGCAGACTCTGCGCGTAATTGTGCCATGTGCGCCTGATGAGGTACCCAGGGAGGCGGATTTTCATGATTGCTGCAATCGCCGGCTGCGAACACATTGTCCAGGCCCTTTACACGGCCGAACTTGTCGACATCGATATGCCCACCTGCGGAAACCGGCAGGCAGGATTGCTGCACCCATTGCGGCGCTTTGATGCCGGGTGTAAACAGGACCAGGTCCGCTTTCCTGAAAGAACCGTCTGCATCGCGCATACCGCCTTCGACAAACTCTGCCGGCTCATAACCGTAGTCGAGGATAATGCCGCGCTCCTGTAGCCTGTCAGTGATGGCGCCGGTTTCTCCCGGTTCAATGTCTGGCGAAAACAGGTGTATCTCAAATTTGTCCCGTATCCCTTTCTCTTTCAGGGCGTAGTCGAGCAGGCAGGCGCACTCGTACATCTGCCCGCCACGACCGGCAACAAAACCGTCGCGCTTGTTGAGCTTGAAACCGACATAGATGACACCTTCCTGCAGGCCATCCAGTTTTTGCATGAAGCGGTTCATCTCATCCGGTCCGCCACAGGGGGACAGGGTATACGTACCGGTACCGGGAATATCCTCGATCCTGAAGGCCGGGCCGGTGCCGATAAACAGGGCATCGGTGGTGTAGCGACCTTGCGTGGTCAGCACAGTCCTCCCCCCGTCCTGAATATCCACAACCTGATCGTCGATAAAGTGTATGTTTCGACGCCACAGCCAGGGGCGGATATCAACCGTGATGCCCTCTTTTGTTTTTTTCCCGATAATGAACTCGGGTATGGCGGGAAAATAGATGAACCGGCCATTACCAATCACGGTAATGTCGTAACGGGAGACGATTCGACGCAGAAAAAAGGCAAAAACAGGAAACACTGGCAATGACAAAAAATAGCCAATGAAAAACAGGGAGGCAAAGCCGTTGCCAACGATGACGATCCTTTTCTTCATAAAACCCGCTTATTGGTTTTTGTTCCAGGTTCCGGTATGACAATTAACCGGTACAGTGTCGCTAGTATACAGCGCACGACAAGGAATAAAATAGTCTTTGTATTAACAGAATTAACGCCATTGACATGTGTGCAGCGCACAGGTTCTACACTCATACCATGGCGCCATGGATAATCAACTAACGGAGGCAATTATGAGTAGCGAAAGTTCCAAAGTCAGGGATCCGGTTTGTGAAATGATGGTGGATCCGCAGCAATTGGCTATCAACTATCTCGGAATGCATTTTGCGTTCTGCTCCACGCAGTGCAAACAACGGTTTTTGGATAACCCTAATCTTTACATAGGTACAGCCGGGCATAAGGCGCCGAAGCAGGAAGGCCAGGAAGTGCTCAAGCGGCGACGCCTGAAACTGTCAGATCCGTTGTCACCGGAAATCAAGGCACAATTGATTGAACGGGTTCAATCGATGATGGGTATCAAACGCATCGAAATAGAAGGTGATATTGTTGATATAACCTACGACCTGCTCGAAGCCACTGAAGCGCAGATCGAGGAGGCCATTGCACAATCCGGTGCCGCGCTTGGACATGGTCTGGCCAGGCGGCTGAGCCGGGCATTTGTTCAGTATCTTGAGGAAACCGAAATCGAAAATCTTGAGGTCAAACCGCAAGCCCACCACCATAGTCATTAGCCGGCAGACAGGAAGACCTGAAACCGGGTTATCCCACCGGAAGAGGTTACATTAATGTGGCCTCCCTGCGCATCGACAATGGATTTGACAATAGCCAGCCCCAGTCCGGTGCCGCTTTCCTGTCTTGAGGGATCGACACGGTAAAACCGGTCGAACAGTTTGGGTAGGTGTTCGGGAGGTATGTCCGCCCCCGGGTTTTCTACTATTATTCCGGCTTCTCCCTTTGTTGAGGTGCTGAGTGTAACCCGCACCGTAGCACCGGCTTGTGTATGACGTATCGCGTTGGACAGGAGGTTGCCCAGCGCACGTCGTAACATCAGTTGATCTCCGGATGTTGTGGCAGAGCCTTCACATATCAGCGTAACGCCACGCTCTTCGGCCCAGGCTTCGTAAAATTCAAACAGGGCGTTAACCTCACTGGCCAGATCCACCTCAGTGATGCTCTGGTTACCCGGATCATTGTCTGCCTTCGCAAGGAACAGCATGTCATTGATCATCTGGGCCATGTGTTCGTATTCTTCAATATTCGAGTAGAGAATTTCCTGGTATTCCTCGACCGTGCGCGTCTGGGAAAGGGCAACCTGGGTCTGGGTCATCATATTGGTTACGGGGGTGCGCAAATCATGTGCGATATCGGCAGAAAAATTGGAGAGACGAAGAAAGGCCTCTTCCATACGTTCCAGCATTTCATTAAACGAAACGGCCAGATCAGTCAGCTCCCGGGGTACCGTTTCCGGTGACAGGCGTGTGTTCAGCTCGTTAGCACTGATATGGCGGATCTGGTTGATAATGTCGTGCAGAGGGGCGTGCCCGTAGCGAACCGCAACCCAGCCCATGAGACTGGTGATGGCGAAGCCGCTGGCGACCATAAGCCACAAGGTATGACGGAAACGTTTAAGAAATTGCAGGTGGAAGTCGATGGGAAGTGCAGCGACGATAGTGTAAGACCGGCCCCCCGCCAGGGTGTCAGCGTTGATGTGTCGAACCAGTGTGTGAAATCGGTGTTTGCCTTCGTTCCATTCCCGAATATCGCTGTTGTTGAGCACGGAAAGATCCGGTCCGGGGCTTGAATACAGTGTTTTCCCCTCCTGATCGGTGATGTACAGTGATGTGCCAGGGTGGCCAACCAGAATGTCATCAAATCGCTGGGTGAGAAGCGAGCGGTCATCGGTTTCTGAAGCGATTGCCTGATGAACCGCCTGGGCCATGGTTTCAAGTTCCCTGGTGTCCTGCTCGGAAAAATGACGCATGATCGAGTTTTCGATAAGCCAGCCAAACCCGGAGAACACCACAATAGCGACGATGCCAAACAGCAACGTGAGCCGTAGTGTCAGTGAAGGGGGGCGCCGCACCATGAGTTTCATGCGTTGATCAGGTCGCATCCGGTATATCGAGCATATACCCCATGCCGCGGCGGGTGTGGATCAACTTGGGTTCAAAATTCTCATCAATTTTTGCACGGAGGCGGCGGATAGCGACATCGATAACGTTAGTATCACTGTCAAAGTTCATATCCCAGACCTGGGAAGCGATCAGGGAGCGGGGCAGTACTTCACCCTGGCGCCGGACGAGTAGTTCCAGCAGTGCGAATTCCTTGGCGGTAAGTTGTATGTGTCGCCCTTTGCGGGTAACTCGCCGCCGCATTAAATCGAGTTCAAGGTCAGCGATGGTCAGCATGGTTTCATTGACCGGGGTGGTGCCGCGTCGCAGCAGGGTGCGTACTCTCGCCAGCAGTTCGGAAAAGGCAAACGGTTTGACCAGGTAGTCATCGGCACCGAGTTCCAGCCCCTTGACGCGGTCATCAACCGTGTCACGTGCGGTAAGAAACAGTACCGGGACATTTCGGCCAGCGTCACGCAAGGATTTGAGGATTTTCCAGCCATCGATATCCGGCAGCATGACGTCGAGGATAAGCAGGTCAAAATCTTCGGTCATGGCCAGGTGGTGACCATCGAGGCCATTGCGGGCAAGATCAACGACAAATCCGGCTTCGCTGAGGCCTTGCCGGAGATAGTCACCAATTTTGCTTTCGTCTTCGACGATCAAAAGTTTCATGATTAACCTGTGTAAATATCCGGGTATCGCCATACTACTCAGGATCGACTGGCGGGAAGATGACACAACCATGACAAAATTGTAATGGTTGTGTCATGCCAGAGAAAGCGTCTCGTTGCTACCTTGTGCACCACAGCGTTTTTCAGCAGGAGAACACGTCAGGATGAAACGTATTTTGCAGTGCTCTGATCTCAGCCCCGATCGTTCGCGGCGGCGATTTGTACAGGGACTTGTCACCGGTGGTGCGATGCTGGGCTTATCCCCGCTGTTGAGTCCGGCCTGGGCTCAGCCGGTCGCCGGGACAAAAACCGGTATGGCGCCCGTACTTTCCGGCACAGAATTTGATCTCACGATAGCTGAAACGGCGGTTAATTACACCGGTAAACCGCGTACGGCAACGACAATAAACGGCTCAATTCCCGCCCCGATCCTGCGCTGGCGTGAAGGTGACACGATTACCCTGCGCGTGACGAACCGTCTTGCCGTCTCCACGTCCATTCACTGGCACGGGATTCTTCTTCCCTACCGGATGGATGGCGTGCCGGGTGTCAGTTTCACCGGCATTGCACCGGGTGAGACCTTTGTTTATCGCTTTAAAGTGCAGCAATCAGGCACCTACTGGTATCACTCACATACGGCGTTTCAGGAACAGACCGGCATGTACGGTGCCATTATTATCGATCCCGCCGAAGGGAACCGTATTCAGGCTGACCGCGATTATGTTGTCCAGCTCTCTGACTGGACTGATGAAGATCCATTGGTGGTATTTGCCAAGCTGAAGAAGCAAAGCGACTACTATAATTTCAATCAGCTTACCGCCGGAGAATTCTTTCAAGATGTCTCTGACGAGGGCATGGCCAGGGCTGTGGATAAACGGCGCATGTGGAATCGTATGCGCATGAGCCCGACTGATTTGACGGATATTTCGGCCTATACCTATACCTTTTTAACCAACGGCACCACGCCGGCAGGTAACTGGACAGGCTTGTTCAGACCTGGTGAGCGGGTGCGACTGCGTTTTATCGACAGTGGTACGCAGAGCTTTTTCGATGTGCGGATTCCTGGTCTCAAAATGACGGTCGTACATGTCGACGGACAGGATGTCGAACCTGTCACCGTGGATGAGTTCCGTTTCGGGCCGGGTGAAACCTACGATGTCATTGTTGAGCCCAAAGAGGACCGGGCCTACACCATTTTTTCGCAGGCCATGGATCGAACCGGTTTCGCGCGTGGGACACTGGCGCCACGTGCCGGTATGGAAGCGGATGTTCCCGAGCTGGACAAACCTGAATGGCTCACCATGGCAGACATGATGGGCAGTATGGCACAAGGCAGTATGGGTGGGATGCAGGGCATGGGTGGCAACCCCGTGCACGTACGACACGCCAGAACGGAATATGGCCCCAGTGTCGATATGCGTGTCGATACACCACGCACTAATCTGGATGATCCCGGTATCGGTTTACGCAACAATGGTCGGCGCGTACTGACCTATGCAGACCTGCATACTCTGGGTGGGCCGCTCGACCCACGAGATGCCGAGCGCGAAATTGAACTTCATCTGACCGGCAATATGGAGCGTTATACCTGGTCACTCGACGGTCTTGAGTTCGGAAAATCCACGCCCGTACATTTTCGTTATGGTGAGCGACTGCGCGTCATCCTGCATAACGACACCATGATGACACACCCGATGCACCTGCACGGTATGTGGAGTGAGCAGGAAACACCCGATGGCGAATTCCAGGCTCGTCGCCACACTATCAGTGTACAACCGGCACAACGCGTCAGTTTCCTTGTCAATGCCGATGCGCTCGGTCGCTGGGCCTGGCACTGTCATCTTCTGTATCACATGGATGCCGGGATGTTCCGTGAAGTGGTTGTAGCCTGAGGGCGGTGTAATCGAATGAAGGAGAATGCAACGATGATGAACAAGCCTGTCACATTTCTTGCTGCCGCCGTGTTGACACTCAGCCTGTCAGCTGTCCGGGCGCAGGAGCCTGCGTCTCAGGCAACACTGCCAGCGATGCAGGGAGGCTCGCCACCTGCCAATGCACGTGATCCACATGCCTATTCGGACGGCTATGATTTTGGTGCGATTGCACGCCCCCGGTTTGCGGATGAACAGCGTTTTTCCTCTGTCTTGCTGGACCGTCTGGAAAGTGTCAGAACCAGTGACAACACCACAGGATTCTATGATTTACAGGCCTGGTATGGCCGGGATTATGACCGTGTTGTGTTAAAAGCCGAAGGTACTGTCGACAGTAATAATCTCGAGGATGCCAGTACGGAATTGTTATGGGGGCATGCCGTCGCGACCTATTGGGACACGCAGCTCGGTGTGCGCTATGACAACGGTGATGGACCTGATCGAAAGTGGTTGGCATTCGGTATGCAGGGGATTGCGCCTTACTGGTTCGAGGTGGATGCGACCGCCTACATCGGTGAAGGCGGGCGGACTGCCGCGAACCTGGAAGGTGTGTATGACCTGTTATTGACCCAGAAACTGATTCTCCAACCGAGGATAGAAGCAGACTGGTATGGCAAGCGTGATGCCCGGCGTGGTCTGGGCGATGGTTTGTCCGAGATAACTACCGGGTTACGCCTGCGTTACGAGATCAGGCGTGAGATTGCCCCTTATATGGGTGTTGAATGGTCTCGAAAATATGGTGACACCAGAGACTTTGCCCGGGCTGCCGGACAGGAGTCGAGTGAAGCAAGGCTGGTAGCAGGTCTTCGCCTCTGGTATTGATTTTTTTAATGATGTAACGCTTACCGGGATAGAGAGGTTTTATATGAAAAGAATGATTTCGATTTTTGTGCTTGCCACAGTACCTGTATTTGCCATGGCGGGTAGCGGACATGCCATGGAGCATCACGATCATGCATCCCCTGCCATGAGTAATATGGCGGATGATGCTCATGAAACAGAGGCCGGTCAGCCGGGTGACCCGGCTAAAGTCACTCAAACAGTTGAGGTGCTAATGAACGATAATATGCGTTTTACACCGGACAAGCTCAATTTCAAAACAGGAGAGACGGTGCGTTTTGTGATTCGGAATAACGGCAGTATCCGCCATGAAATGGTGGTCGGTACAGAGGCTGAACTCAATGAGCATGCCGATATGATGCGTACCATGCCGGCAATGAAACACGCTGAGTCAAATATGGTTTCGCTGGCACCGGGCGAGCAGGGTGAACTGGTCTGGCAGTTTGGTCCGCCAGGAACGCTGGATTTCGCCTGCCTGGTACCCGGTCACCGTGAAGCCGGCATGACGGGAAAGATAAAGGTCAACTAAGGTCAATTAGAGATTATGATGTCTGGAATAGACTGACAGG
>CAZVBD010000127.1:0-7407 GCA_964625255.1 uncultured Thiohalobacter sp.
CCGCTGGCCTATACCAAAACCTGGGCCATGGCAGCCGCAGCCGGCCTGTCGATCACACTGGTGCCGGCACTGGTTGCTTACCTGATTCGCGGTCGGGTGCGTCCGGAAGAAAGCAACCCGATCAACCGCTGGTTGATTTCGGCGTACCGGCCGTTGATCGGTGTGGCATTGAACCGTCCCTGGATAACCATCAGCCTGGCAAGCGTGTTGATCGTTACCATGCTGTGGCCACTGAACCAGCTGGGTACGGAATTCATGCCGGAAATGGATGAAGGTGATTTCCTGTATATGCCCACCACACTGCCGGGTATTTCAGTTGGCAAGGCGCGTGAACTGTTACAGCAGACCGATCGTTTGATCCGCACACAACCGGAGGTCGAGCGTGTGTTCGGTAAGGTTGGCCGGGCAGAAACGGCGACCGACCCCGCCCCTCTGACCATGATAGAAACGGTCATCCGCCTGAAACCCAAAGATCAATGGCGTGCGGGTATGACCATGGAGAAAATCCGTGATGAACTTGATGCACGCGTCCAGGTGCCGAGCCTGCATAATGCCTGGTTGATGCCAATCCGTACCCGCATCGATATGCAGTCAACCGGTATTAACACCCCGGTTGGTATCAAGATCGCCGGCCCTGACCTGGCGGGTATTCAGGCGTTGGGTGAACAGGTTGAAGTTATTTTGCAGTCTGTTCCGGGTACACGCACGGTACTGTCCGATCGTTCTGCGGGTGCCCGCTACATCGATGTCGATATTGACCGTCACGCCGCCGGTCATTATGGGTTGAGTATTGCCGAAATCGAGGAAGCTGCGAGCATCGCGGTGGCCGGCCAGGATATTACCTATACCGTCGAAGGGCGTGAACGTTACCCGGTTAACCTGCGTTACCCGCAGGAATGGCGTAATTCAATGACAAAACTCAGGGAGCTGCCGCTGGTGGTTACCGAGGATACCCAGGTCCAGTTACAGGACCTGGCTGAAATCAGGATTGTTGATGGACCACCCCTGATCAAAAGTGAAAACGGGCGCATCAACGGCTGGGTGTATGTCACCACCGATGGCCGGGATATCGGTTCCTATGTGGCTGCCGCACGGCAGGCCCTGCAACAGCAACTGAATCTGCCTGCTGGTTACACACTGAGCTGGGTTGGTCAGTACCAATACTTGCAACGTGCCGAACAACGCCTGGCGTACATCGTACCGCTGACCCTGTTCATTATTCTGATTCTGCTGTACCTGAGCTTCCGAACCCTGAGTGAGGCGTTGATGGTGATGCTGGCAGTACCGCTGGCGCTGGTGGGTGGCGTGTGGTTGCTGTGGGGGTTGGGTTACCACCTGTCAGTCGCCGTGGCGGTCGGATTTATTGCACTGTCCGGTGTGGCTGCAGAGTTTGGTGTGGTGATGCTGGTCTATCTGCGTGAGGCCATCCAGCGTCGTCAGCCGGTAACCGATGCAGAACTTCGTCAGGCCGTTATTGAAGGTGCCGTGTTAAGAGTCAGGCCCAAAGCCATGACAGCGGCGGTGATCATTGCCGGTCTGATGCCCATCATGCTGGGCAGCGGGGCAGGTTCAGAAATCATGCGGCGGATTGCCGCGCCCATGGTCGGCGGCATGGTGACCGCACCGCTGGTCTCCATGCTGTTACTGCCGGTGATGTACTTTTTGTGGTATCGGGGAAAACTGAAAAAAACCGGTTTATCCGGGAAAATGGAGGAGAGGTTATGAAGGGGTATTACCGATTGATACTGGCCATTCTGATGCTGTTCGGTATTGGGCAACCGGTGCTGGCTGAGTCAGCGGCTGACGGGTTTTATGAAGGTTCACAGTACCAGCGCATCGATCCGCCGGCACCTTTGACGGATCACAAGGGTAAGGTTGAGGTCGTGGAAATGTTTTTCTATGCCTGTCCGCACTGTGAACAGCTGGACCCGAAAATTCAGCAATGGCTCAAGGACAAGCCCTACGTTGATTTCTATCGCATGCCCGCCATTGTAGGTCCTACCTGGGCTGATCAGGCACGCGCTTTTTATATCGCCAGGCAGCTGGACAATCCGGAACAATTGCACCAGGCGCTTTTCAAGGCCATTCACAAGGATGGAAAGCAGATTTATAACGAATATGCGGTGGTTGAATTTTTTACCAGCCAGGGTGTTGACCGAAAAAAAGTGATCGACCTTTATCGTTCACCGGAAATCGCTGCCAGTGTGAATGAAGCACGTGTGAAAACCGTTAAATACGGACTCAGGGGTGTACCGGCCATGATAGTGAATGGCAAGTACAAAACAGCACCGTACTTTGTACGAAACCAGGAGGTAATGCTCAAAGTACTGGATAGCCTGGTCGACAGGGAGCGCACTGCGCTGAACAAAAAGTAAACAGAGGAGATAATTATGTCAGTTGATAAAAAAAATCCGGCCAGAAGCTGGGTGGTTGCAGCCAGTGTGGTGGGGATGTTGTATGCGGGGGTGTCAATGGCAGACTATGTGCCATTCCCCGGTAAAATACGCGTTGAAGTCGTGAGTGTCGATGCGCCGGATGAAATTCTGGTCAATTACGAGACCTGGCCAGGCTTCAGGCGCAATACCCTGATCAGGTTGCCCGGCATTGAAATTCCCCGGGATACCCCGCAGTCAGATGACTGTGAGCGTGAGAAAGCGGCCAGGGTGCTGGACTTTAGCCGGCAGTTTATCGATGAGGCGAAAAAAGTATTTGTGAACGATATGCGCATGGAAACCAGCGCTTCGGAAGAAGCTTTCTCGGATATTCTCACAGACAAGGGCAGTCTTATCCAGGCCCTGAAAAAGGAAGGGCTGGCGCGACCGGACAGTGTCGCCCCGGAAACGTCCTGGTGCCAGTAAGGAGGATATGATGAAACAGGTGAAGCAAATGAAGCATTCTTACGGTAGAGATGTTTTGCTGGTGTTAACAGGGTTGTTGCTGACCCTGCCAGGCTATGCAAAGGATAAAGCGAGCCAGGGCACACAAGGTTACCGGGATGAGATCAACCGTCCGGCAGAGCCATGGAAAGGTCCGCCGCGCAACGGCGCACAGGTTTATGCCTATCGCTGTGCCTCCTGTCATGAAAGAACGACACAGGGTGCCCCCATGCCCAATGACAAGATTGAATGGCAGATGCGTGCACGGCAGGGAATGGATGTGCTGATGGCGCACACGATCAACGGCTACAATCAGGAATTGATGCCGCCCCGCGGTGGTTGTGAGAATTGCAGTGATGCAGAACTGAGGGCAGGTGTTTTGTATATCCTGGAGAAGAGCGGTATAACACCGAATGCTACCGGGAAATTGTGATGACGGTATCAGCCGCCCGGGCAAAGTCCGCCACGATGTCCTTTACCGGCTGTATTTGCGTGATGCCTTCAACACTCTTTCCGGCCTGGAAAAAGTCCTTGTAGTTCACGCCCTGTAACGAGGCGCGCTTCAAGGTCCAGAGGGATTGCAGGGTGTAGAGTAGCCGCATCCAGTGTTTGGTTCTCGGGTTGCGCAGCAGGCGTTTTGCCAGTGGGCCTGCGCGCGTCCCGGTGCGTTCGATATAAGGCGTGCGGATGACGGATACCGGGATACCGGATATCTTGTCGGTCAGTACAATATCGCTTTCGTGGGCCTCCAGGATGGCGCGCTTGTAGTCTTCATGCGCACTGCATTCCTCGCTGGCGATGAAGCGGGTGCCAAGTTGTGTACCGGCATAACCGCTGCGTAATGCTTCGGCAAACTGTTCGGGGTTACCCATGCCGCCGGCACAGATTAGCGGTTTTCCCAGTGGCCCGATCTCTTCCAGCAATTGTTCGGGAGAGCGGGTGCCCGCGTGTCCGCCGGCGCGGTTATTGACGCAGATAAAACCGTCCACACCACCGTCCAGTGCTTTTTCCGCCCAGCGACGCTCGGTGACGTCGTGGTAGACGATGGCGCCGGCAGAGGAAGTACGGTCTACCACCCAGCGTGGATTGCCCAGTGCCGTGACAAAGAAACCAAACTGTTCTTCCAGTGCGATATCCAGCCATTCCTGTACACGTCGCAGGTAGCGTTTTGAACTGCGCTCGATAATAAGATTGATGCCAACCGGTTTATCGGTCAGGCGGCGGATATAGCGCAAGCCTTCACGAAATTCATAACCGTGGACGTAGGTCAGGCTCAGCGGCTGGATAATACCGATACCACCGGCCTCTGACACAGCAGCGACCAGTTCGGGGTTGGAGCAGGGGTACATGGCACCGCAGATCAGCGGTACCTCAATGCCCAGTGCGCGTGTGAATTCAGTTTGCATCGGGGTTCCGGGGTTTGTCCGGACCAATTAACCAGGTGGCTGTTACTGTAGTGACGGTTTCTCCCGTACCGTCGGTGATTGCCGCAATAATTTCACAGGACTGTTCCTGGTTGTCTGTCGGAATCTCGCAGTGGCATTCGGCATGCAGCGTGCCACGTGCCTTGTGGTGATAGTCCGCACAGATTCCCACCAGAATGCCGCGTGTTTTATCCGGCAGGCTGTTCATCAAGGCCAGGCCGGTGGCGACCTCACCGAGGTTGCACAGGGCGATGGCGTGAATGGAATGCAGGTGATTGCGTACGGCGCGCCGGTCTTTCAATGTCACCCGGCAGTAACCCGGTTGCAGCTTATCGACACGGGCCCCGATGGAGCCGGTATAGGGCGCCATTCTGCCCAGCAGGCGACTGAACAGCCAGCGTCCACCGGGCAAGGCAGAGAGTTGTTGCCAGCGCCGTCTCAGTGTCGGGCCAATGGAGTGTGACATTCCACGTTTCCTTTCAGATGCCAGTGTCTGATAGCCTAGAGACCATTATGTTCCCCTTCAGGTTAAATCGGGTAAAAAATGACCGACAATGATCCACAAGCACGAATTGAATCGCTGGAAATCCGGCTGACACACCAGGAAGCGGCGATCGAAGAACTGACACGTACGCTGCTCAGGCAGGAACAGCGCCTGCGAGAGGCTGCACAAACCCTTGAACGGCTGGAGCTACAGGTACGTGCATTGACACCGGCTGATGGCGCGCCGGTGACGGACGAAAAACCACCGCATTATTGAGCGTGCTCGATTCCCTGTCATTCCAGTGCATGCCGCTATAACAACCTAGCCTGACGGCCTGACCGGGTGTTTGTTGCCATTTTCGTCCACGGCCACGTAGGTGAAGGTGGCCTCGGTCACTTTGGAGCGTTCAGGATCTCCGGGATTTTTACGCAGAATCGGGTTGATCCAGATCTCCAGTCGAATGGTGATCGATGTGTTACCGACACGCACCAGCTCACCGTAGCAGCACACCACATCACCCACCCGGACAGGCTGGAGAAATTTCATGGAGTCCACCGCCACGGTAACGATACGTCCCTGTGCCGTTTCCTTGGCGAGGATGCCACCACCTATGTCCATTTGCGACATGATCCAGCCACCGAAAATATCGCCGTTGGGGTTGGTGTCAGAAGGCATGGCCAGGGTGCGCAGCAGTACTTCACCATGGGGTTTTGTGTGGTTATCTGTCATGGTCCGATTCTCCCGTGATACCGGTATGGTGTCCAGGCTTGCCGTTTCATCTGTTGTTCATCGGGCTGTCATACACCCGTCACAGGGATCATAGATCCTCGAAACACGGTCATGTGACCTGATGCTATATAGGGAGTATGAATCATGGAGTTCTACATTAGAGAACAGCCTGACGGAAAGGCAACCTTGATGACACAGGATGGATTGTACCTGTTTACCTTTCGGGACGTGGATTCAGCGCGCCAGGCCTGTGAAGACTGGTACCGGGTTCACGGCAATGAAGCGGGTGAGATGGGCGGTATGAGCGACGGTGACGTGTCCTGCAGCGTATTCGGCTAGTCGCTCAACACACTGTGGCGCACCCCTGCTGATCCCGTTAAGCTGTGCCTTGCAGCCGCCATACCGGCGGACACAAGGAGAGCCTGGAAAATGAAGATTGGCCATAGAGTTACATCATTTATATTAAGTATTTTCTTGATTAATTTGTCTTTTGGAACTGCTACGGCGGGCATGATTGGTAATACTGCCATCATGGCCCAGAGTGAGCAGGGCACGGAACGCCAGGCACTCATCCAGCAGTTACAGCGCAGTGAAGTGCGCGAACAACTCCTCTCAATGGGCGTGCAGCCCGAAGCCGTAGAACGGCGCATCCAGCAACTCAGTGAAACAGAGGTTGCGCAGCTAAATCAGCAAATCGCTAATGCACCGGCTGGCGGCGGTGTTATCGAGTTGCTGGTTCTCGTATTTCTTGTCTTTGTGATCACCGATGTTATCGGTGCAACCGACATCTTTCCGTTCATTCATCCTGTCAACACGAAATAAATGCGCTCAGTCCGGGTTCTGCAGGCAGGTTTGATCTGCCTGTTCGGCCTTGGCGGTTGCGCGGTTTCACCCTACCAGGCAGGACTTTCCAGCGAAGCTGAACAAGTTTTGCCACGTAGGGTGATGCTGGATGAAACACCTTTTTTCCCACAGACTGATTACCAGTGTGGGCCGGCTGCGCTGGCAACGGTGCTGACGGCACAGGGCATCGATACCCCGCCTGAAGCCTTGTCTCCGCAAGTCTATCTCCCGGGCCGCAAAGGCAGCCTGCAAATCGAAATGATTGCCGCTGCTCGCAGACATGGTGGTTTGCCTTATGTTATGGAGCCGGTATTCTCCCGCCTGTTGCAGGAAGTGGCAGCGGGTAATCCTGTGCTGGTATTACAGAACCTGGGGCTGGACAGTTTGCCACGCTGGCATTATGCGGTGGTAGCCGGGTATGACAGAGACAGGCAAACCCTGCTGCTTCGTTCAGGCACGCTCAAGCAACGAGTCACGTCATTTGATGTATTCCGGCGCACCTGGCAAAGAGCAGATCAGTGGGCGCTGGTCATTGTGCCGGTTGGCAAAATACCTGCCACGGCCACAGTTTCAGCTTATCTGAAGACAGCACTTGCGTTTGAGGAAACCGGTCTGGCAGATCAGGCTGCTATCGCTTATCGGGCAGCGACAAAGCGCTGGCCCGGGCAATCGGATACCTGGTTGTTATCCGGGAATATGGCCTTTACACAACGGCGTATTGACGAAGCGGTGACAGATTTTTTGCAGTCGCTCCGACTGGCTCCGGGCGATACAAGAACCTGGAATAATCTGGCCTATGCGCTACGGGAACAGGGGTGTATTGCACAGGCGAAAGCCGCCTTGCAGTGTGCATTGCGGCTCTCACCTGGCGATACCAACCTGAAGGACTCCCTGCAAGACATTGGCAGGCCGGCACAACATCAGACACCTGATGATTGTCAGCCCATCCATTGCAGGATGACGGACTAATCAGTCATCATCATTATCGCCTTCATCACAGGTTAGCGACATGGCGTTATATTGAGTTCTCATTGAATTCCTCCTGAATTCA
>CAZVBD010000128.1:0-2091 GCA_964625255.1 uncultured Thiohalobacter sp.
GTTTTGGTGCAGTACCAGGGCGTAACAGATCCAGCCAGCTTGTCAGGCGGTTTAATAACCAGCCGCCTTTCTGGCGTTTGTTCAGTTTTTGCAATTCGATCACTGCACGGGCATGGCTGATACGCTCGTTCGCCAGGTCGCGATAAATCAGGTTGGCTCGTTTGCGACGCTTCACAGCGTCACCGGCATCCAGGAATGACTCGATGGCATGAATGATTACCTGCATCCGGCTGGTGCTGGAATGGCCGGAAGACAGATCACGGACGGTGTCGAGTTGTTGCTGCATGGAGGTTTCAATGATCTGCAGCTGGCTCTGGAAACGTTCGCTTTGAGCAATGTCTGAATGCCGGACAGCGGCAAGGGTATGCCTGACTGTTTCTTCGCAGAGCGGGCCAAATTCCTGGAAGGAAGCCAGAAATCTCAGTCCACGTTCTGCGATGACTTCATCGTTACTGGCAAGCTGCCGGCAGGCCTGGTAACAGACGTCCCAGGCTTGCCAGCGGTAGACGAAGTCAAGGCCCGGCCCCTTGATATTCTGGCAACCAAGAATCCGGTTGTGGAAGCCGGGCGGTGTTTCTTCACAGATACGCCCGATGATGTTGTTGCCGCTGGCGTGTACATCATCGATGACCACCAGCCGGGTCTGCAGCCAGTCCCATAACAACGCGGCAGCCGCCGTGTTGAGGCTGGCCTGTGGCGTGTCACCTGCCGCATCAAGACGGTCGGCGAGTTCGCTGAACTGCGCGTATTCCTGTTGCCATTGCCGGAGATGTTTCCCGATCGCTTCAGCCTGTTCCTGGAGGTTGTGCTGTTCAAGCACGCTGTCAAGTACATCCGGTGCGGATAACAGTGCCGGGACGAGTTGTGGTTCCAGCCCAAGACCTTCCAGGATAGCGCCAAGACGCCCGGCGACTTGTGCTTCACTGACCGGAACCCCCATTTTCTGTGCATCGCCGCTGAAGCGCTGACGCGGGTCAGGCGTGTTATCTGTATTGCCGGTTGGCCACAGGGTATAGGTCGTCGCAAACGCGCGCCATGAATCTTCCAGGTAGTTAAGGAAACCGTGCAGGTTGCTGCCGATCAGGAAATGTCGGTCGGCACGGATATCCTGCACCAGGATATCGGCGAATACCCGTGAGCGTGGAACCCGGTCCTCGCGGTTATTGATAACAGTGCTGATCCAGGTGCCCGGGGTTTTCGCGGCATCGTGATCAGCAAACCCCATGCGTTGCCAGTTGCCCATAAAGCCCAGACGTTCATTGGCCGCCATGCCATTGATAAATTCCAGCGTCCGGTGACGCAGGGGAGCGGGCGGGTAGGATTTCAGGACACCCAGGTCGGGGACGACACGGTCAGCCATTTCTTTCAGGGCAAAGTCACGTTCGATACCGAGTTCATCCGCCATCGATAAGACCAGTGCGATATTGTTGGGGTGTTCGTCATAGGGAAAGCGTTGCAGGATGTCATCGGTCAGCAGTCCGGACTCAAACCAGCCGGTGCTTTTCATCTGTGTGCCCTTGCGTATCGCGTCAGCACGCAATACCGGGCGCATATGTTCTTCAGACGTTATCAGTGTCGAATTCTCCGGGATGAACTCTGTCATGACCTCGGGGATGTTGATACCCGCCGGGCCTTGCAGGTCTTCATGGTCCGGGTAGGTGTTGGTAATGGTGGCAATATCGTCACGCATCCAGTCCTGTTGCAGCACCTTGACGTAGGATGGGGTCAGCGCCATGCATTCCCACAGGAACACGTCGGTCTTGAGCCGGTCGGCGAGACGCACCAGGTTGGCCTGCTCCCAGATAGTGGCTTTGTCATAGGGGCGGAACAGAAACATCTCGCCCAGCTTGCCGTAGCGATAGCCGTGCAGGAACATGGCTTCGGTGCCGGTGGTTTTGCTGACCACGCTGTAGCCCAGGGCATTGAACAGTGCTGCCTTGATACGTTCGGTGCCGGACTTGCCGCGTGTCCCCCAGCCACCGATGACCAGCGGCAGACGCTCACGCGCCTTGCGGATAGTACGGTTGATGTACAGGTGCCGGCCGAAGAAAAATGTGGTGACCAGTACCAGAAACACACTGAGTTCATACA
>CAZVBD010000128.1:2191-7339 GCA_964625255.1 uncultured Thiohalobacter sp.
TCAAGACAGGAAATAACTTCATCGACCAGCGGCAGGTAGGGGCGCCAGCCATCTTCCTCCGGCATATAAAGTGGTTCACCGGGAACACGTGTCTCGGTTTGCTCTGCCATGTAGGCGGCCGGTGCTCGCACATGGCCGTAAGCGATACGGCCAATGGTATGCCTGAAGGCCTGGCGTTTGTCCGTAGCCGGGTTCAGGAACTCATGCAGAAAACGCCAGCTTCGGAAGCCGAATTTCAGACCGCGGTGCAGGTGGGTGGAAAACAGACCGCGTTGCAGGCTTAGGGTGAAGTCATCTTCTGCAACCAGTGACAGGACACGCCCAAGTTCTTCAGGGGCTGTGTGCTGTAATAATTCTTTCGGAAGACTGCGCGATTGCCCGGGTCGTATGCTGTGCCCGAGTTTGGCCAATGCTTTTTTCAGTGTCAGGCGTTGTTGTTCTGACTGGCACCAGAGGTGTTCCCGTGCACGAGCGGCCCAGCGACGTACCGTGATCTTGTCAGCGGTACGGTGCAGCCGGTCAAGAACAGGGAGCAGGCCGTCACGCCAGTACGCGGCATCATCGGCGGGCAGGCCGGCGTGTGCCTCGACCAGTCGCTGCAGGGTGACACGCAGGACAAATTCGTCTGAATCACTGGTCAGCACGGCCGTGGTTTGTTCCAGTAGCGGGGCAAGTAACGCTGACCTTTTCAGCAGCGCTGGCAGTTCTGCCAGCGTGGCGGCACGGACTTTGGCATCAGCATCGTTCCGGCCCAGTCTGGTGAACAGTGTCAGACAGAGATCTTCGGGGGCATGCACCAGTGCCTGGGCGACGGCCTGACGCACGAAAGCACTGCGGTCGTTGCTGGCTAATGCCAGCAGGTCAGCCAATTCAGGCAGGCGTGTCAGGTTGTTGCCCAGCAGCAGGACCACACGCCGCCGTACAAACAGGTTGTCATCGGTGCCGCTTGCTTCAAGACGGTGTCTGATGGCACGGGTAAACGATTCAGCGGAAAGATGTTGCAGCAGCGCCAGGGCTTCACATTGAATCCACAGGTCGTGACGTTCATCGAGGGCGGCCCGGTAGATATATTGCAGGACACCGGATTTAACCTGCCGTTCCCGGGCTGTTGCCGGCAGACCGCGCAACGCGGCGGCAAGACAGGCGAAAGCTTTGATGCGTACGCGCGCATCACCGTCGTAGGCCAGGATAGGCTCGATGCGTGTATCCAGCCGTAGTGAACGGAACAGGCGGATACGTAGCGCATCATCGTCTGTGCTGCTGATAAGATGTTCGCTTAGTGTACCGATGCGTCCCAGGCAGAAGGCGGCGTGTTGTTCTTTCTCACCGTGGCGACGGTGAAAACGGTCGGTCACCGCGTCGTGCCCGAACCAGCGCGAGAAGGCGGCGCGATCCGCCTTGAGTGTTGCTGCATCAGCCCCCAGTGTGCGACCAAAGTCCAGTACATGCAGACGGCGTTCCTGGTCGGTGACGGCGTGGGCATAACGGCTGTCAAATTCTACCCGCTGGCCGCGCAGGTAATAGATCTGCTCAAGCGTTTCCTCGACTTCGTAGAGCAGGAACAGCAGCAGGGCTTCCAGCTGTTCGGCATCATCCTCACCCGGTCTGGTCAGGTCACTGTTCGACCACCAGCGCCGGAAACCGGTCTCCAGTGCATCCAGCTTGTGTCGCTCCAGGCGTTTGAGCAACGAACTCAGATCAATGGACAGTGTTTCAGCAAGCGTCTTCATGGCGATGACACACGGTTGGCGCTGTGTGGCGCGTTGCGTTGGCGAAGGTCGGGGAAGCGGACATCACTCTGGCGGAAGTCACGCAAGCCACGGCCGTTGCCACCGTGCAGGAACAGGTTGACGAATACCGAGTTTTCATTGTTATCGATATCGTAGTTCAGGAACAGGTTCAGTTCTGCGCGCTGTTGCAACAGGTTCCAGCGCATCCAGTTCACCTTCAGGCGAAGATCGTTACGCGTGCTGCTCCGGGCGCGGTCGTTGTCCGACAGGTAGTGGCGCAAGCGGTAACCGACATCGACATCGGTGTCGCCAATGAGTTGCCGCCAGCCGACCCGTGTTTCCAGGTTATCCGGGCTTGCCAGGTTGAAATCCTCGTTACTGGTAACGGCCAGCTGTCCATACCATTCCGTGTCTGCCCAGGGTTTGTGTACCAGGTAATCAGACAGGCGTATCCCGCCTTTGTGTTGTGCCTTGTAGCGGCTGAACACATCACGATCCAGAGAAGCACCTGCATAACGGTTATTGCGGTTCAGGCTCATTGCCCGGCCAAACAGCGTCAGTGCCGGTTCGTGGTAGGTGCGCGTGTTGACGGGAATGTGCAGCAGTGCGCGTGTGTTGGCATTGACAGTCCATTCGGTTCCACTCGCTTTGCCCGGCAGTGTGTCCCCCGGGCTTTGTATAAACCCGGTCAGGTTGGCGCTGATCTGCAAACGTGGCCAGCGACTGAGTGGCCAGTGATACAGGTGTTGGCCAAAGCCCAGTACCGGGTCACCGTCTTCGCGCAGGCGTGCGAGGATTTCGCTGCGCCAGTAGCGGTTATTGTCGGCATCAAAATAGCGGTGTTCAGCGCGCAGTTCGGCAAAGTTCTCGCGGAATCGTGAGCGCCGGCTTTCTTCCTCGTCATCCACCCGGGTGCGGCTGATCAGGCGCAGTCCGATGCTTGATGTGCCGTCTTCCTGACCGCCCAGTGGATAGTCATCATGTATTGTTGATGGTGCCCGGGGCGCTAAAGCGATCCTGAAAGGTTCGGGTACCGGTGTGGTTGTTCCGACAGTCTGAGGCATCCGTGATGGCGGTGGTGGTGTGCCGGCACTACGCCGGTACAGGCGATACAATGCCTCGTCGTGGTCATTGTCGGGCTGCAGGCGTATGGATTGCCAGCCATCTTCAACAGCAATGTAATGGCTGAAAGACTGCATGTTGCGCAGTTCATCCACGCGCAGCCAGGCGGGGCCTTCGATGTCGAAGCGCAGTGGTTCGTCATGAGTGGCCAGATGATAGATACGCTCGACAGTATCCTGTTCAGCCGCTGCCGGGTCATGGATACGCACTCCCAGGAACTGGTTGATGGCCGGGTCGGTCATAATCAGTCGAATGATATGTTCGCCACGTCCGGTGTGGAGATTCAGTGAGCGGGTGCCAGTATCACGGGACAGTGATAATTCTGTATCAGGTTTTCCTTCATTTTTTACTCGTACCTGCAAGGGAGCAGGGATTTCGAAGGGCAAGTTGCAGGGTATCAGTTCCAGACGCAGTGTTGCGGGTTTCAGGTTGTAGAGGGTGTAGACCAGTTCATCATGACCACTCAACAGACGACTGTTGTTACATTCGTCACCGAGCAGGGCAGCACGTGCGCGCAGTGCCGGTGACTCCGGGACATCGGCGGGTCGTTCCACGTAACGGACACCGGCACTCTCGGGGACGTAATCGATAGCCTGCCAGTCGGCACCGCGTGTGGCACGTTTCAGCAACGGGCGCATGAAAGACGCCTGCGGCTGTTGTTGTACTGACTTCGTCAGCGCTTCCATCTCTGCAATGGTGTTATTGGCATCGGCGCCGGATTTTTCCAGTTGCCAGAGTAGCGATACCATGGTCTGGTAAGGTGTCAGCAAATGGGAAGCAGGGTCACCTTGTTGTGGAATCGGTGACAGGGATTTCAGCGGAGCCGGCCGGGTGTGGTGCCACTGCCTGCCTTCCGTGTCAGACAGCTCAACGGTGAGCGCTTCCGTGTTTATTGCCTGTTGTTCCAATGTACCGGCAACAGGTAACGGGGTTTTATCCACCTGACAATCCACGAATCCGTTTTTGTCTGCCCGGGTGCAGGTCGTATTCCGGGCCAGCTGGCGCCAGTCGGGTGCAGGTGTGGCTGGCAGGTTGGCAGGTTGTGACAGACCCAGGTCAAGCAGGGGAGCTTCCACTGACAGCCGTACCAGGATTTCACGGTCGATACCACTGATCTCCAATTGGTGCATACCGGCAGGTAATTGCAGTTCACGTCGTTCTATCCGGCCGGGGCGCAGCTGGCTACCCGGCCAGCGCAGGGTTGTTGAGGCGCGGTTACCGGTAAACGGGCTGATCCAGGTCTGTGTATCACTCTGCACCCGTAGCCAGCCATCCAGCGGCAGATCCTGGTCTTTGTCATGCAGGGGTTGAATATCAAAGCGCAGACGTAGCGGGCCGGCGATGCGTAATTGCAAAGGCTGTCCCGGTCGGGCACGCAGCGTATTGAAACCAAGATCGAGACCGGGTGAATAGAGCCAGGCCATACCGGCGTGGCCACTCAGCCACCCGGTTGCAGGTTGCCAGACTGTTGGCCCCGGCAGTTGCGGTAGCCACTCCGCCAGCCGTTGGGTGGCGAGCGTACGCTGAGGTTTATCACCATGCAGCAGGGCCGTCAGAAGGTGTTGTCCTTCGCGGCTTTTTTGCAGCAGCGTTGCCCCGACGCTACCGGCCATTTTCCAGTGCCGGCGGGCGGTCTCCGGATCATCCAGCGCCCAGGCTCGGTAACCCTGCCACAGGGCGCGTTCGGCATCATTGTCGATATCGGTTAATAGCGCTTCGAAAGTATCCAATGCATGCCGTTTCAGGGCGACAGCGAGCAGTTTATGGTGGGGCCGGTTTTTAGCGGGCAGCAGCATTCCGGCGCCCAGTGCCTCCTTTAAACGTCCGGCATCGACAAGTTGTACCACCAGTTCCGATAGCCGTTGCGGGTCTTGTGAACGGGAAAGTTCTGTGGCCAGCAGGCCTTCCAGTGCAATGCTGTTGTTCTGCTGCTGGTACAAGGTATACGCCTGATCGAAACGCAACGTCTGCATGGCTGACGGTGTATCGCTCAAATAGCTGCCGCGTAACAGACGTTCGGCGAGCGGGTACTCACCCAGTTTCAACAGCGCACGTACGCTGCCGGACAATGCGGCCTGGCGGTGTTGCACTTGTTTGCTGTCTGACAGGCGTCGCCAGTTCTCCAGCGCGGGCAACCAGTGACCGGCGTGTTCGGCACGTTTAGCCGAGGTGAGGATGTCATTCAGTTCACGGGTCGGGATATTGCGTCGTGCAGGTTGCTCCCCCGTGTCGATACCGGCACGGTAACTTTCCTGGCGTGCACGCAACCAGCGCAGTAGCGGTACCCAGTGATTGA
>CAZVBD010000129.1:0-7312 GCA_964625255.1 uncultured Thiohalobacter sp.
ATGATGTTGGTGGTGGTGGAAAGAATTTCCATGACTTTCATGCTATCCACGCGAACCATCATTTCGAAAGCGCGCGAATACAGAAAATCGCCAACCAGTACGGCGGCTTCATTACCCCAGATGGCGTTTGCGGTTTCGTTGCCGCGACGCAAATACGAGGCATCCACCACATCGTCGTGCAGCAGTGTCGCGGTATGAATAAACTCGATAACCGCAGCCAGTTCAGTATGGTGATGGCCCTGAAAACCACAGGCACGGGCGGACAGCAACACCAGCAGCGGGCGCAGACGTTTGCCGCCACTATTGATAATGTAGCGGCCCAGCTCGTTAATCAGCGCAATGTCTGAGTGCAGTTGCTTCAGTATCAGTGTATCTACCGCACCAATATCAGCGCGCACCAAACCGCGGATATCTTCTATATCCATGTAAGTGCTTTGATTTTTAAGTAATTCCTGCATGGCGCGTACGATGTGTGTCGAATAATTGTCGGATTGTATTACGAGGCCAAGTCTAACCGGCGGGAGGGCATCGTACCAGAAACAGTTTGGTTTGACGCAAACCGCCGAAATCCGTAGAATTGCGCCTCTTTCGGACGTTGTGATTTGGAGATTCGGCAATGTATGCGGTAATTATGACTGGCGGTAAACAGTACCGTGTCAGCCAGGGCGACAAGCTTCGTGTAGAGAAACTTGACGTTGCTGAAGGTGACTCTGTGGAAATTGACCAGGTGTTAATGGTCGTCGATGGCGATGATATCAAGATCGGTGCCCCCGTTCTGGATGGCGGCAAGGTGACGGCCGAGGTGAAAGCCCATGGTCGCGGTACCAAGGTGGAAATTATCAAGTTCCATCGTCGCAAGCACCATATGAAACGACAGGGTCATCGTCAGGCCTACACTGAACTGGAAATTACAGGCATTTCTGCCTGAGTTTGAGGTAAACGCAAAATGGCACATAAAAAAGCCGGTGGTAGTACGCGTAACGGACGCGATTCAGAATCCAAACGTCTTGGCGTAAAACGCTATGGCGGCGAGAGCGTTGCAGCAGGGAACATTATTGTTCGTCAACGCGGTACACATTTTCATCCTGGTGTGAACGTCGGCTGCGGTCGGGATCACACCCTGTTCGCCAAGGCGGACGGTGCGGTGAAGTTTGTGACCCGAGGCCCGAAGAGCCGCAAGTTCGTGGACGTGGTGGTTCCTTCCTGACCGATTTCCGGTCTCGTCGAAAAGCCCCGTCCTGGTACGGGGCTTTTTTATGCGCGACGTTGCAGTACCCGGTATATTCAAGTTATGAAATTTGTTGATGAAGCTACAATCGATGTCAAGGCCGGGGACGGAGGTAATGGTGCGGTCAGCTTTCGCCGTGAAAAATATATCCCCCTCGGTGGTCCGGACGGTGGTGATGGCGGTGACGGCGGCAGTGTCTGGATGGTGGCGGATAACGGGCTGAACACGCTGGCGGATTTTCGTTTCGAGCGGCGTTTCAAGGCGCAGCGCGGGGAGAATGGTCGCGGTCGTAACTGTACGGGCAAGGCGGGTGAAGACTGCATTATCAAGGTGCCGGTGGGTACGCTGGTGTATGTGGAAGAGACTGAAGAACTGATGGGCGATCTGGTGGAAGAGGGCCAGCGTCTGCTGGTCGCGCGTGGAGGTTTTCACGGGCTGGGGAACCTGCGCTACAAGAGTTCCACCAACCGTGCGCCGCGCGAGTCAAAACCGGGCACGCTGGGTGAACACCGTGCTTTGCGGCTGGAACTGAAATTGTTGGCGGATATCGGCCTGCTGGGCAAGCCCAATGCCGGAAAATCGACATTAATTCGTGCTATTTCGGCGGCAAAGCCCAAGGTGGCGGACTATCCGTTTACAACCTTGCACCCGAACCTCGGCGTCGTGCGCGTGGAATCGCATCGCAGTTTTGTGATGGCTGATATTCCCGGGCTGATCGAAGGCGCCGCTGAAGGCGCCGGGCTGGGTGTGCAGTTCCTCAAGCACCTGTCCCGCACCGGGCTGTTGCTGCACCTGGTGGACGTGGTGCCACCGGATGGCAATGACCCGGTTGAAGACGTCAAGGCCATTGCGCATGAGCTGGAAAAATTCAGTGTCGAACTCGGTGAGCGTGAGCGCTGGCTGGTGCTGAACAAAATCGATATGGTGCCGGAAGACGAGCGTGAGGCACTATGTCAGGACCTGGTCGAACGGCTGGACTGGCAGGGGCCGGTATTCAGCATTTCCGCACTGGCCAAGCTGGGTACACGCGAGCTGGTGTATGCCATTATGGATGTGATTGAGGCGCGTCGGCAGGCCGCCGCAGAGGATACAGAACGCTAAGGCACATGACTGATTCCCGTCGACAAGCTATCGGTAAGGCGCGCCAGGGGGGGCGGTGGGTGGTGAAGATCGGTAGTGCGTTGCTGACCAACAACGGTGCCGGGCTGGATCGTAAAGCCATTGCCGGTTGGGTGGAACAGATGAATGCATTGCGGCAGCAGGGCTGTGAGCTGGTGCTGGTGTCATCCGGTGCGGTGGCAGAAGGTATGAGCCGACTCGGCTGGTCACAGCGTCCGCGCCAACTGGTAGCCCAGCAGGCGGCGGCAGCGGTTGGTCAGATGGGACTGGTACAGGCCTGGGAGTCGTGCTTCCAGACGCACGGCTTGCATACCGCACAAGTTTTATTGACCCACGATGATCTCGTCAACCGTACCCGTTACCTGAATGCTCGCAGTACGCTGCAACAGTTACTTGAACTGGGCACGGTGCCGGTGGTCAACGAAAACGATACGGTGGCCTGTGACGAGTTGCGCTTTGGCGATAACGACACGCTGGCCGCGCTGGTGGCGAATCTGGTTGAAGCGGATCTGCTGGTTATCCTGACGGACAAGGCCGGGGTTTATGAAGCTGACCCGACGAAAAATCCCGATGCGAAACTGATCCATGAGGCAGAGGCGGGTGATGCAGCACTGAAGGCTGCCGCTGGAGGTGCCAGCAGCAGTGGGCTGGGCCGTGGTGGCATGGCGACCAAGGTAGCCGCTGCCGAGTTGGCGGCACGGTCGGGTGCCGCAACCTGGATCGCCTCGGGGCGTGATGCGAAAGTTCTGGAACAAATGGCGGCGGGTGCCGGGCTGGGTACGCTAGTGTACCCCGTACGCAACCGGCTGGCAGCACGCAAGCAGTGGCTGGCCGGCCAGTTGCAGTCAAAAGGTTTATTGAAGCTGGATGCCGGTGCTGTGCGTGTGTTGAAAGAATCCGGTTCCAGTTTGCTGGCGGTCGGCGTATCGGCGGTAGAAGGGAATTTCAATCGCGGTGAACTGGTGAGTTGTGTTGATCCCGAGGGTCAGCCGGTGGCGCGCGGGCTGGTGAATTACGGTGCTGATGAAGCGCGTCGTATTATGGGTCGGAGTACAGAACAGATTGAACAGGTGCTGGGTTATGTCGACGAACCCGAACTGATTCACCGCGATAACCTGGTGTTGCTTTGAGTGTTCCAGGGGCATTAAAAAAGCCGGTCAGTGACCGGCTTTCGGAACCAGGAAACAATCCGCAATCAGCTTTGCAGCGCGCGGACGTGCTGACCAAGACGGCTTTTTTGACGGGCCGCCTTGTTCTTGTGAATGAGGCCTTTTCCGACAGACCTGTCGATGACCGGCACAGCCTTCTGGTAGGCGGCCTGGGCGGCGACTGCGTCGCCAGCGGCAACAGCCTTGACGACGTTCTTGATGTAGGTGCGCAACATAGAGCGCTGACTTGCATTGCGCTGACGACGATTTTCTGCCTGACGGGCGCGTTTACGGGCTTGGGCCGAATTTGCCAAAATGTATCTCCTGTTCCTGGTTCCGAAGAGCCGGGCACTATGCGGAAATCCAGTCGATTTGTCAATGATTTCGCAGCCTGCAGGGCGTCTTTATGAGTGGAAAAATGCTCCGCAGTACGGCCATTGTGGGCAGTATGACGTTGATTTCCAGAAGCCTCGGCCTGGTGCGTGACATGGTGCTGGCGCGTTTTGGTGTCAGTGCGGGCATGGATGCTTTCTTTGTTGCCTTCAAGATCCCGAACTTTACCCGTCGTTTGTTCGCAGAAGGCGCCTTTTCCCAGGCGTTCGTGCCTGTTTTGTCGGAATACCGCACGCAACGCGAGCACGGTGAAGTGCAGGCGCTGGTGGATTATGTGGCGGGCACCCTGCTCGGCATACTGGGGTTGCTGGTGCTGGTCGGTGTGCTTGCCAGCCCGGCGCTTGTCACGTTGTTTGCACCGGGGTTCTGGGATGATCCACTCAAATTTGATCTCACCGCCTATATGCTGCGGTTTACCTTTCCTTACTTGCTGTTTATGGCGCTGGTGGCTTTCGCGGCGGGCATTCTTAACAGCTATGGACGTTTTGCCGCTGCTGCTTTTACGCCGGTCTGGCTGAACGTGATATTGATCGCTGCCGCCTTACTGATATCGCCGCAACTGGACGAACCCATGGTTGGTGTGGCCTGGGGGGTGTTCCTGGCCGGTTTCGTGCAGCTGGCTTTTCTGCTGCCATCGTTGGCGCGTATCCGCCTGCTGCCACGGCCACGTTGGGGTGTGCGCGATGCGGGTGTAAAAAAGATTTTGAAGCTGATGGTGCCGGGTATCGTCGGTTCTTCTGTCTCCCAGATCAATCTGCTCTTTGATACCTTGCTGGCGTCATTCCTGATCACCGGCAGTGTCAGCTGGCTGTACTACGCCGACCGGCTGGTGGAATTCCCGCTGGGGATTTTCGGTATTGCACTGGCGACGGTTATTCTGCCGGTATTGTCACGCGCACACGCCAGCGGTTCTGCCAAACAGTTTGCGCATATTGTTGATGCCAGTTTGCGCTGGGTGTTGCTGATCGGTGTGCCCGCTATGGTTGGCCTGATATTGCTGGCGCGCCCGGCCTTGTCGGCACTTTTTGAACATGGTGCTTTTACCGGCCACGATGTCGATATGACGGCACTCGCGCTATTGGCCTACGGGGTCGGGTTACCCGGATTTATGCTCACCAAGGTGTTGGCTCCGGCTTTTTACTCACGCCAGGATACTGTGACGCCGGTGAAGATTGCCATACGGGCCATGATTGCCAATATGGTGATGAACGTATTGTTCGTGGTGCCGATGGTCATGCTTGAGGTGCCTGGCGCGCACGCCGGGCTGGCGCTGGCGACGGCGTTATCGGCCTGGCTGAACGCTGCCCTGTTATTTACAGCACTGCGGCGCGCCGAAACCATCCGTCCGCAACCGGGCTGGCCGCGCTTGCTGGGACAAATCCTGATCGGTGTAGTGGTTATGGGTGTTGTAGTCGGCACCGGCATGCCTGATAAGGCACAATGGAGCGGGTTGGATACCGCTGCACGGGTGACACAGCTTGGTATATGGGTTGTTGCCGGGGTGGCCAGTTATCTGTTGACACTGCGACTGGCCGGTGTGAAGTTATCCCTGTTTCGTGCGCCGGTGGATAAAGCGGCCGGCAATCCATGACATGGCGGTTTCGATCATTATAATCCGGTATTTTCTGTAGACTGATGCGACTGATACGGGGTCTTTACAATATGCCTGGCGCGCAGCGTGGTTGCGCGTTGACGATCGGCAACTTCGATGGGGTGCATCGTGGGCATCAGGCAGTGCTGGACCAGTTGCATGCACGTGCGGCTGAATTAGGGTTGCCCGCCACGGTCATGGTGTTTGAGCCAACGCCACAGGAATATTTTTCGCCTGTCACTGCGCCTGCACGTCTGCAACGGTTGCGCGACAAGCTGACGTTGTTCCGTGAGCTGGGTGTCGAGCAGGTGGTTTGCCTGCGCTTCGACCAGCGTCTGGCGGAACGTGATGCTGCGGCCTTTGTGCAGGATATTCTGGTGGACGGACTGGGTGTGCGCCACCTGGTGATCGGTGATGATTTCCGCTTTGGCAAAAATCGTAGCGGTGACTTTGCTTTTCTGCAGCAAGCTGGTCAGCAGCAAGGCTTTGAAGTGATCAGCACCCAGACTCTCGTTGAGTCTGGTGAACGAGTCAGCAGCACTCGTGTCCGCGAAGCACTGGCCGCTGGTGAATTGAAACTGGCGGAACAATTGCTGGGTCGGCCGTACCGGATATGTGGACGGGTCGCGCCTGGCCAACGGCGGGGTCGCAGCATCGGCTTTCCGACGGCCAATGTACGGCTGCACCGCACAGTGACACCGGTACGTGGTGTGTTCGCCGTGCGAGCACACGGTGTTAAGGATCATCCGGTAACAGGTGTTGCCAACCTTGGGACACGGCCAACGGTGTGTGGTAGCAGTGAAATGGTGCTGGAAACACACCTGTTTGATTTCGACCAGGATATCTACGGGCATTATGTGGATATCGAGTTTTGCAGGAAGCTTCGTGATGAGAAAAAGTTTGAATCGTTCGAAGCCCTGAAGCAGCAGATACAACAGGACGCCGAGCAGGCGCGACAGTTTTTCAGCGAGTGAGTGCACGAGTGAGCAATTACAAAGATACCCTTAATCTGCCAAAGACAGCGTTTCCCATGAAGGCGAATCTCGCTAACCGTGAACCGGAAATGCTGAAATACTGGGACGATATCGATCTCTATGCCAATCTGCGCAAGCAGGGTGAGGGGCGGCCAAGATTTGTGCTGCATGATGGTCCTCCATACGCGAACGGTGATATACATATCGGTCACGCCGTTAACAAAATTCTCAAAGACTTCATTGTAAAGAGCAAAACGCTGAGCGGTTTCGATGCGCCTTATGTACCGGGCTGGGATTGTCACGGCCTGCCGATTGAGCTGAATGTCGAGAAAAAAGTCGGCAAGGTCGGGCGTAAGGTGGATGCACCGACCTTCCGTTCAAAGTGCCGGGACTACGCACGCAAGCAGGTCGAGGGTCAGCGCAAGGACTTTATTCGGCTGGGTGTGATGGGTGACTGGGAACGCCCCTATCTCACCATGGATTACCGTTTCGAGGCAGATATCATTCGTGCACTCGGGCGCATTATCGCCAACGGGCATCTGAACAAAGGTTACAAGCCGGTGCACTGGTGCACGGATTGTGGTTCTGCACTGGCCGAGGCCGAAGTGGAATATGAAGACAAGACTTCGCCGGCGATCGATGTGCGATTTTCCGTGCTGGATGAGGAAGCCCTGCTGGCGCGCTGCCACCACCCGGACGGCCATAAGGGTGAAGGTCCGGTCTCGGTAATCATCTGGACCACGACACCCTGGACGCTGCCGGCTAACCGTGCCGTATCGCTCAACCCCGGGCTGGATTATGCACTGGTACAGGCTGACCTGGGACGTGGTACAGAGCGCCTGTTGTTTGCCGAGGCGCT
>CAZVBD010000130.1:0-7292 GCA_964625255.1 uncultured Thiohalobacter sp.
TGGCGGAAACGCTCGGCATAGAACTCCTGCCCGGCACCGTTGTGGATGCCACCACACAGCTGTTCGGTATCGATAACCCTGCTTTTGCCGTCATCCCCGATTACCCGATGCATGAAATCACCCGCGGTCTGGAGGGCAACATCACGCTTTTCCCGCAGGCCTGCGCCATCGACGTCACAACACCGGAAGGCTGGCAGGCCGAGCCTCTGCTGACCACGCTGGATCGTGCCTGGACTGAAATCGGCCCGATCAGCGGAACCATTCGCTTCGACCAGGACAGTGATGAACGCATGGGGCCGCTGGATATCGGCTATGTCTTTACCCGGGAACAGGGTGACGAAGATCGCGCCATACAACAACGTGTTGTCACAATTTGCGACAGCGACTTTATCTCCAACACCTACCTGGGTAATGCCGGCAACATCAATCTGGGGCTGGCGCTGTTTAACTGGCTTAACCATGATGACCGCTTCATCGCCATCACCGCACGCACGGCCAGCGACGTCAACCTGGAACTGAGTAAACTGGCACAGGCACTGATTGGCTTTGGCTTCCTGTTTTTGCTGCCACTGGCACTGCTGTCGGCCGGCGTCAGCATCTGGTGGCGACGCCGCAATCGTTAACACGGAACCCGATATGAAATCACGCTGGCTCACCAACCTCCTGCTGTTTACCACTGTCGCCATACTCATATTGATTGCGCGTTACGAGCCCGGCATCGATACGCCACAAACACAGACTGTCACCACGTTGAAAACCGATGATGTCAAACGGTTGCATATCACACGCCCCCTGCGTGATGAACTGATACTCGAACAGGATGCAGAAGGGTTCTGGTGGATTGTGCGTGACCCACGACTGCCGGCTGAATCCTTTCAGGTTCGGGCACTGGCACGCCTGGCCGAACAGGTTGTAACGCACAACTACCCGGTCGAAGACATGGACCTCAAACAACTTGAACTCGACCCGCCACGCGCCAGCCTGACGCTCAATGACACCCGCATCGATTTCGGTGGTCTCGACGCACTGGAAAACCTGCGTTACCTGCGTGTCGGTGATCGCGTCAATCTTGCACCTGACCTTTACCTGTACCTGGTTGAGGCGGGTTATACCCAGTTCATACGCCGCCAGATACTGCCTCAGCAGGCTCGCATCACGTCGCTGTCACTCCCTGATCTGAAACTGGAACGCAGCGATTCGGGCTGGACTGTCACACCGGAACACACTGTTTCAGCCGATGCTGTACAACAATTTATCGATAACTGGCAGGCTGCAAGCGCCATTAATGTACGCAAGGCGGACACTTCAAGCGACGGCGAACACATAACCCTTCAGCTTGCCGGCCAGGCGCAGCCGGTTGAACTGATTATTACCTCGCGTGAACCTGAGCTGGTACTCGCCCGACCGGCTTTTGGTATCGAATATCGCATGGGTAATATTGCCGCACGTCTGCTTGACCTCGACCTGACAACAACCGGGCAACCGTAAGCCTGTGTGCCAAACAGGCCTTTCAGACCAGCCAGACTGACAGCATGCCTGAACTCCCTGAAGTTGAGACGACGTGCCGCGGTATTGAACCGCACCTGTCCGGCACCCGCGTACAGGCACTCACGGTTCGCCAGAAACAGCTTCGCTGGCCGGTACCGGATGAACTGGCGACACAGATTGCCGGCGCACAAATACGGCGGGTAAACCGACGTGCAAAATACCTGCTGATCGAAACATCGCACGGCACACTGATCATTCATCTTGGCATGTCCGGCAGTCTGCGCATTGTTGACGACACACTGGCACCGGGTAAGCACGATCACATTGACCTGCATTTTGGTCAGGGCAAACTGCTGCGCTACACCGACCCACGCCGCTTTGGCGCCTGGCTCTGGTGCGAAGAGGCTGTAGACCAACATCCTCTGCTGGCCTCGCTGGGGCCTGAACCCCTGGGTGATGATTTCAGCGGGGATGACCTGTTTACCCAATCACGTGGACGCAAGCTGACGATCAAATCATTTATCATGGACAGCCATATCGTAGCGGGTGTCGGCAATATCTATGCGAACGAAGCCTTGTTCATGGCGGGCATTCTTCCGCTACGGGCAGCCGGTCGCATCAGCCGAATGCGCTATGCACGGTTGGCCGATGCTATCCAGACCGTACTGAAGGAGGCCATTCGCCAGGGTGGTACCACGCTGAGAGATTTTCTGAACAGTGATGGCAAACCAGGCTATTTCCAGCAGTCGTTAAACGTCTATGGTAAAGCAAACGATCCCTGTCCGCGTTGCCACGCACCGATACGGGAAACCCGCAGCGGCCAACGTTCAACCTTCTATTGCTCGCGCTGCCAGCGCTGAACACACCGTCTTATTGCACGCTGGCAAGTCCACCGCCGCGTGGGTCAGAGGCTGCCTTCACCTTGCCACTGGCGTAATCGAAATACACCGCCTGCATGTTACCCCAGGTGGACTTCATCGGCTTCAGTACATGACCCTGTTCACGCAGAACCTGTTGTACAGCAGGTGACAGTGCACCCGGCTCAAACTGAATCACATCCGGCAGAAACTGATGATGGAAGCGCGGTAACGCGACCCAGGCAGCAGGATCGTGGTTTTTGCTTGCGTCAAGAATGGCCAGCAACACCATAGTGATAATACGACTGCCACCCGGTGTTCCCAGTATCGCCACACCGTGTTCTGACTCGATAAACGTGGGCGTCATGCTCGACAACGGACGTTTGCCCGGGGCGATGGCATTGGCTTCAGCCCCCACCAGCCCGTAAGCATTGGGCACACCCGGCTTGGCGGAGAAATCATCCATTTCGTCATTCAGAAGCACACCGGTACCCGGTGCAATAAAGGCTGCACCAAACGGGTAGTTAACACTCAGCGTAGCAGCAACACGATTGCCCTCACGATCCAGTACGGAAAAATGTGTGGTGTCGGTACCGTTAGACAGACTTGCGGTTCCGGGCAATAACCGGCTCGGCGTGGCGTGTTGTGGATGAATCGAGGCACGCAGGCCGTCAGCATAGCGAGCATCCATCAGCAACGATAACGGTGCCTTGACGAAATCCGGGTCGCCCAGGTACTGGGCGCGGTCCCGGTAGGCACGACGCATCGCTTCCACGATAAGGTGAATCCGCTCGGCCGGTTCAAGCTGATCAAGCGAATACCCGGCCAGAATATTCAGCATGGTCGCCAGCCCGACACCCCCGGAAGACGGCAGCGCCGCAGAAACGATTCGTTGGCCCCGGTACGAGAAACTGACCGGCTCACGCTCAATAATCCGGTATTGCTTCAGATCATCCAGCGTCCAGATACCACCCGCCTTGCGCACGCCTTCAACCAGTCGCCGGGCGACCTCACCAGCATAAAAACCAGCCCGGCCCTTATCCGCCAGTGCCCGCAAGGTACCGGCCAGTGCCGGCTGGCGAATCAGCGCTCCCTCGGCAGGTACTTCACCCTTACTGAGAAACGTCTCTGCCGCTGCCGGGAAACGACGCAGTGCCGTCAGGCGAAAACGGGCCATGGCACGGTAATGCCCGTCCACCGGAAAGCCTTCTTCAGCCAGACGAATGGCTGGCGCCAGGGACTGGCGTAGCGGCAAGCGGCCGTAGTGTTCCGCCAGCCGTACCAGTGCCGCCGGCTCGCCGGGTATCCCGGCCGCTAGCCCGCCGTCCATGGACAGTCCCGGGACAACGTCACCCTGTGCATCCAGATAGAGATCACGACGCGCCGCCAGCGGTGCCTTCTCCCGCCCGTCAAGCATCACCTGCTTACCATCGCTGGCACGGTGCAGCAGCCAGAACCCGCCACCCCCGATACCCGAGCTGTAGGGTTCAACCACGGCCAGTGCAGCACTGACCGCAACGGCCGCATCAAAAGCATTACCGCCGGCATCCAGGATTTGCATACCGGCCTGGGTTGCCAGCGGGTGGGCGGAAGCAATGGCCTGGGCAGCCGGACGCGGCGCCGCCTGCTCATCCGCCGCCGGCACGACCGAAGGAAGTAGCAGGATCAGCAAAGCAGCCTGCCACACAGCCCGTCGCCTCACCGCGCGAACGGCAGGTATTAAAAAGGCTCCGTAAAGGAGCCTGAAATATGCTATTGCGGTAACGCCAGTCACACGGTTTCCCCGGTCAATCGACGATACTTTTCCATGAGTTCATCTTTCGTTTCCTTATACTCGGGATTGAACGGAATGCAGTCAACAGGACACACCTCAACACATTGTGATGTCTCGTAGTGGCCTACACACTCTGTGCACAACTCGGGATCAATCTCATAGATTTCATCGCCCTGGCTGATCGCACCATTGGGGCATTCCGGTTCGCACACATCACAATTGATGCATTCGTCAGTGATCATCAGCGCCATGGCGACCTCCAGGGAAAAACGGTACGCAATATAAGGGTTGCTTAATATTATCCCAATCGCCGCTTCAATGCAGCCACAACTTCCGCATGAACAAAGGGGGTAACATCACCACCCAGGGCGGCGATTTCGCGCACCAGACTCGACGAAACATAGGCATAGTGCTCATCGGGCGTCATAAACAACGTCTCGATCTCCGGCGCCAGTTGTCGATTCATGCTAGCCAGCTGGAACTCATACTCGAAATCCGAGACAGCGCGCAGACCCCGCAGAATCACCCCTGCACCCTGCTGGCGGGCAAATTCCACCAGTAACCCGTCGAAACCCTCAACGACGACATTGTCCTGGTTTTTCAGCACCAGTTTCGCCAGCTCAATACGTTCTTTCCAGCCAAGCGCCGGCTGCTTGTCACTGTTTTCATGTATCGCCACAATCACCCGATCGAAGCGGCGTACCGCACGCTCAATCAGGTCAGTATGACCATTGGTAATCGGGTCGAACGTCCCCGGGTAAACGGCTATTTGCATAGTGACCCTGTGGCAATGCCAGTCAACGAATCCATGGACGCAATCTACCCATAACCGATCACACGCACAACCACCGGCCGATGTTTTCAGTCTGATGCAGCAAGCTTCCGGCGAAACAGGTAATAACTGACCTGCCCGGCCACGTTGGCCTTCTGCTGTATCCAGTCTTCCGGTAAACCCGGCAACGGCGCCTGTTTCGGCAACTCCAGGTAGATACGCCCCCCCGGTTTTATACCCTCACCGGCCACCAGCGCCTCGACACTGTCTGACAAGGCGTGGCTATCGGAAAAAGGCGGATCAAGAAAAACCAGATCGAACGGCGTATCACAGCGCCTCAACCAGCTGGCGGCATCAGTGGCATGAATTTCAATAACCCCGTCATCGATCCGGTCCCGGCTGGCTTGCAGCGATGTCACGATCACCGGGTTGCGCTCAAGCATCACAACACGGTCAGCGCCCCGCGAGGCCGCCTCGAAACCCAGCGCACCGCTACCGGCGAAGGCATCCAGGCAACGTGCACCGGGAATCACGGGCACCAGCCAGTTAAACAGGGTTTCGCGGATACGGTCAGAGGTTGGCCGCAAACCCTCCGCATCCGGAAAATCCAGCTTGCGGCCACGCCAGCGCCCCGCAATGATTCTTACCTGGTTAGTGACGGCCATGGCACGCGTTAATTTACGGTGTCGCACCACCTGCTTCAGCGTTGCCACCCACGATAACCGTCACCATTTTCCCGGGGTGAATCCGCCGCTTCCAGGTATCACGAATCTGCTCAACGGTCACAGCCTCTACCTTGCCGGTAAAGGTATTGAGGTAATCCAGCGGCAAATCATAAAAACCGATCACGGCAAGGTATTCGGAAATCTTGCTGTTGCTGGCAACCCGTAACGGGAAACCACTGATGATATTGCTCTTCGCAGCCGCCAGTTCCTTGTCCGTCGGCCCTGACTCGATAAAATCAGACAAGGTATCGCGCAGTACCTGCAAGGCCTCATCACGCTGGTCATTACGCGTCTGGAACCCCAGCTGGAACGGCCCCTTCTCCTTCATCGGAATAAAATAGCTGTAGGCGCTGTAGGCCAGGCCGCGCTTTTCACGGATTTCATCGCTGATACGTGAGACCAGACCGCTTCCGCCCAGAATATGGTTCCCGACATATAACGTGAAGTAGTCGACATCCTTGCGACGCAAACCGGGCTGCCCCACCAGCACATGGCTCTGGCTTGAGGGGTATTCGGTAAACACTTCGTTGGCCTGCACAGGTTCTGCAACCGGTGGCAACGGCAGTGCCTTGCTCCCTTCCGGCAGGCTGTCCGCCAGGCGCGCGGCTATGTTGCGTGCCTGCGACTCATCCAGTGCACCAACAATAACCACTGTGGCATTACGCGCGACATAGTATCGCTTGTAGAACGCCCGCAGATCCGCAGCACGCAGTGCCTTCACACTGTCTTCTGTGCCGGCCGGATGGCTTGCATAAGGGTGGTCGCCATACAGATCACGATAAAACGTTTTTTTGGCGATAGCGGCAGGTTTTTGTTTTTCATATTGCAAGCCGATCAACAGACGCTTCTGCTCACGCGCAAAATCTTCGGCCGGAAAATCCGGTTTTGCCAGTACCTTGTCAAATAACGTCAGTGAAGGTTCGAGCAAATCAGGATCAACCAGGCTGCGCAGAGACACCCAGGCCATATCGCGCATCGAGCCACCGCCCAGCACGGCACCGCGCTGCTCCAGTCCGCGTGCGATATCGTCGGCACTCAGTCCACCGGCACCCTGGTCCAGCAGTGCACTGGTCAGTTTCGCCACACCGGGTTGATCGCCATCGCGCGCACTGCCGGCATCGAATACCAGGCGTACATCCACCATCGGCAACTCGGGTGCCGCAACAAACAGCACCTTCGCGCCTTTTTCTGTCTGCCAGCTTTTAATATCAGGGAGCGCCTGTGCCGTGCTCGCCAGTACGGCAAGCACCATCGTCAGCGCCAGGGTGGAAAACGTCTGCTTCATGTTTTTTTGTCCTGTCAGCGATCTAGCGTACATGGCCACTCCCTCCGCGACGCGGTGGGTGATCGGGGTCGATGGGCTGCGGAACAAGCTCGGCAACCGTCAAGTGATCATCAACCAGGTATTTCTTTGCCACCGCCATCACCTGTTCCGGCGTGACGGCCTGAATCTGCCGGTGATAACGGTCGGCTTCACGCCAGCCCAGGCCCACTGTTTCCAGTACCCCGATCTGCATGGCCTGATAGAAAATCGAGTCCTGTTCGTAAACTTTCTGTGCACGAATCTGTGCCTTGACCCGATCCAGCTCTTTCTTGTCGACCGGTTCTTTTTTAAGCGTCTGCAACTGTTCGCGCAATGCCGCTTCAAGTTCTGCCACCGAATGCCCGCGCGAGGG